>NZ_JAMCOS010000001.1:2801109-3109010 GCF_028069655.1 Acidovorax sp. NCPPB 4044 | reverse complement strand
TCGACCGCGAAGCCCACCTGGGCCGCGCTGTGCTGGTAGGCCGCCAGCAGGTCCGGGGGCGTGGGTGCCATCGGCAGGGTGCCGGTCTGGGCCGTGACGCGGCCGCTGGTGCGGGGCACGGATTCTTCCGCGACGATGGCATGGATGCGGTCCAGCAGGGCCTGCAGGTCGTTCTGCGCGGTGTAGCGCAGATCCACATGGGCCTTGGCGAGGGGCGCCACCACGTTCGACGCCATGCCGCCCTGGATGAAGCCGACATTGACCGTGACGCCGGGCTCGGTGCCGTTCAACGCATGCAGCGCCAGCACCTTGTGCGCCAGGGCTTCGATGGCGCTGGCGCCCTGGGCAGGGTTGATTCCGGCATGCGCCGCCACGCCCTGGACCTCGAAGTCGATGCGGTAGGAGCCCTTGCGCTCGGTGACGACGTTGCCGCTGATGCGGCCGGGCTCGGCGTTGAGCACGGCGCGCGCGCCCTGCGAGATCTCGCGGATTGCCGTGCGGCAGGCGGGCGAGCCCACCTCTTCGTCGCAGGTGAAGAACAGGTGCACGGGCGAGGCGTTGCCGCCGAAGCGCGCCAGGGCCTCCGCCACGAACACGTTCATCACCAGGCCGGATTTCATGTCGGCCACGCCGGGCCCGTAGGCCTTGCCGCCTTCCACGCGCCATGGCCGCTCGGCCGCCGTTCCCAGGGGGAAGACGGTGTCCATGTGGCCCATGAGCTGCAGGTGTCCCCCGGTCGCCGGGCCCTGGCCGGGAATGCGTGCGAACAGGCATTCGCCCCAGCCGGGCTCGGGCCGGGTCTCCACCGTGATGCCTGCCGATTCGAGGCGTGCGCGCAGCAGTGCCGCCACGCGCACCACGCCCTCGGCATGCCCGCTGCCGCTGTCGGTGTTCACCACCTCACGCAGCAGATCGGCCATCGCGTCCTGTTGCGATGCCAGCCAGTCCAGCATCGGACGGGTGTGGTCGGGAGGCGCGAGGGGAGCAGGAGAGGTGTGCATGGCAATGAAATGAAAATTTCAATAATCATATGTTTATGAAACGTACATTGCAAATGCGTCGCTGGTCTCTGCCTGGGTGCGATGAACCGGGGCCTTCGCCCGTCTATGCTGCAAGGCCGGCGGGACGGGCTGGCGCCGCGCCTGCCGGCCACCCGCCGTGCGCTTTTTCTTGAAACAACGGATTCCCCATGCTCCTGACCGAACGGCTCGCCGCCCAGGCCTCCACGCTCACCGCCAGCGAGCGGGCCCTGGCCGATGACCTGCTGCGCCACTATCCCGACGGGCTGCTCGATTCCGCCAGTGCGATTGCCGCGCGCACGGGCACCAGTGCTTCCACGGTGGTGCGGATGTTCGCCAAGCTCGGATACGAGAGCCTGTCCGAGGTGCGCCGGGAGGCACGGTCGGTCGTCACCTCGCGCCTGCAGACGGCGGCGCAGCGCGCGCCGGCCACCCTCGGCGGCACGCGCAGCCTGGAGGAGTGCCTGGAAGATGCCCTGCTGCACGACCAGCACAACCTCGCCGCCACGCGGCGGGGGCTCGACATGCCCACCTTCGAGGCCGTGGCCCGGGTGCTGGCGGAGAGCCCGGGGCGGGTCTTCGTCATGGCCGAGAAGAACAGCATGCCGGTGTCCGGCTACCTCGCGATCCACCTCAACATGTGCCGGCCTCAGGTGCATGAATTGGGTAGCGGCGCGCCGTTCGCGGTGGACCGCATGCTGTGGATCGAGCCCACCGATGTGTTGCTGGCCTTCACCATCCGGCGCTATTCGAACGGCGCCCTGCTGGCGGCGCGGCATTTCCGGGAGCGCGGTGCCACGGTGCTGGCGGTGACCGACAGCCCGGTGGCCCCCATCGTGCCGCATGCGCACCACAGCCTCGTGGTGCACACCGCGAATGCCTCGCCCTTCGACTCCTACACCTCGGCGTTCTTCCTGGGCAATGCGCTGGTGTCGGCGGTGGCGCAGCTGCGCCGCAGCGAGGTGGGCCAGGCGCTCGAACGCCGCGATGCGCTGTGGAAGCACTTCGAATCCGACGTGCTCGACGGCCTGCGGCTCTGACCGCGGCGCCCCTCTGAAAGACCGCAGGCGCCGGCTGCGCAGGGCGGGCTTCCTACAATGGCGCCATGCTTCCCCAAGACCTGTTTTCCGGCGCGCCAGCGCCTGCCGGTGCTGGCCCATTCGGCGCCGGCGATGCCGGACCGCAACGCACTCCGCAGGGCGCCTCGCAGTCCCCGCTGCTGCAGAACCTCAACGATGAGCAACTGGCGGCGGTCACGCTGCCGGCCGGCCATGCCCTGATCCTGGCGGGGGCCGGCTCCGGCAAGACCCGCGTGCTCACCACGCGCATCGCCTGGCTGCTGCAGAACGGCTACGCCACGCCCGGCGGCATCCTGGCCGTCACCTTCACCAACAAGGCCGCCAAGGAGATGACGGCGCGCCTCTCGGCCATGCTGCCGGTGAACGTGCGCGGCATGTGGATCGGCACCTTCCACGGCCTGTGCAACCGGCTGCTGCGTGCGCACCACAAGCTCGCGGGCCTGCCGGCCACCTTCCAGATCCTCGACACGCAGGACCAGCTCTCGGCTGTGAAGCGGCTGTGCAAGCAGTTCAATATCGACGAGGAGCGCTTCCCGCCCAAGCAGATGGCGTACTTCATCAGCGGCTGCAAGGAAGAGGGGCTGCGCCCCGGCGACGTGGAGGCACGCGATGCCGACGGGCGCAAGAAGGTCGAGCTCTACCAGCTCTATGAAGAGCAGTGCCAGCGCGAAGGCGTGGTGGATTTCGGCGAGCTGATGCTGCGCAGCTACGAAGTCCTGCGCGACAACGATCCGATCCGGGCGCACTACCAGCGTCGCTTCCAGCACATCCTGGTGGACGAATTCCAGGACACCAACAAGCTGCAGTACGCCTGGCTCAAGCAGCTCGCGGGCGACATGGTCGAAGGGCACCTCGCCACGCAGGGCAGCGTGCTGGCCGTGGGCGACGACGACCAGAGCATCTATGCCTTCCGCGGCGCGCGCGTGGGCAACATGCAGGACTTCGTGCGCGAATTCGATGTGCGCCACCAGATCAAGCTGGAGCAGAACTACCGCAGCTACAGCAACATCCTCGATTCGGCCAACGCCCTCATCAGCCACAACAGCCGCCGCCTGGGCAAGAACCTGCGCACCACGCAAGGCCCCGGCGAGCCGGTGCGCGTGTACGAGGCGCCCACCGACCTGGCCGAGGCCCAGTGGATGGTGGACGAGATCCGCCAGCTGGTGCGCAACGACGGTTTCGAGCGCCGCGAGATCGCCGTGCTCTACCGCAGCAACGCGCAGAGCCGGGTGATCGAATCGGCGCTCTTCAATGCCGCCGTGCCCTACCGCGTGTACGGCGGCCTGCGGTTCTTCGAGCGCGCCGAAGTCAAGCATGCGCTCGCCTACCTGCGGCTGCTGGAGAACCCGAACGACGACACCAGTTTTCTGCGGGTGGTGAATTTCCCGCCGCGCGGCATCGGCGCGCGCACGGTCGAAGTGCTGCAGGACGCCGCCCGCAGCGCGGGCTGCTCGCTGCACGATGCCGTGACGGCCGTGCCTGGCAAGGCCGGCGCGAACCTTGGCGCGTTCGTGGCGCTGGTCCAGGTCATGCGCGAGCAGACGCAGGGCCAGACGCTGCGCGGCATCATTGCGCAGATGCTCGAATCCAGCGGCCTGGTGGAGCACTACCGTGCCGAGAAGGAAGGCGCCGACCGGCTGGAGAACCTGGACGAACTGGTCAACGCGGCCGAGAGCTTCGTGACGCAGGAGGGCTTCGGCCGCGATGCCGTGGCACTGCCCGTGGACGAGCACGGCACCAGCCTGCGCCAGAGCCCGGCGAGCCAGGGGCTCGACACCCGCAGCCCGGTGCTCGACGAACCCCTCGCGCCGCTGCCGGGCGATGTGGATGCCGACACGGGCGAGACGCTCTCGCCGCTGGTGGCCTTCCTCACGCACGCGGCACTGGAGGCCGGCGACAACCAGGCCCAGGCCGGCCAGGACGCCGTCCAGCTCATGACGGTGCATGCGTCCAAGGGGCTGGAGTTCGACGGCGTGTTCATCGGCGGCATGGAGGAGGGCCTCTTTCCGCACGAGAACGCCATGAGCGACCGCGAGGGGCTGGAGGAAGAGCGCCGCCTGATGTACGTGGCCATCACGCGCGCCCGCAAGCGCCTGTACCTGAGCCATTCGCAGACGCGCCTGCTGCACGGCCAGACACGCTACAACATCAAGAGCCGGTTCTTCGAGGAGCTGCCCGAGGCCGCGCTCAAGTGGATCACGCCCAAGCACCAGGGATTCGGTAGTTTTGCTCCTAATTCAGGAGCAAAGAATTCAATGAATCCGGCGGCATGGAGTGGTTTTGGCTCCAAGTCCGAGAGTTTTGCCAGCCCGCCCGTGCCGCCCCAGAAGGCGCCGCCCGCGCATGGTCTGCGCGTGGGGCTGGCCGTGTTCCATACCAAGTTCGGCGAAGGCAAGGTGCTGGCGCTCGAAGGGTCGGGCGACGATGCGCGCGCGCAGGTGAATTTCCCGCGCCACGGCACCAAGTGGCTGGCGCTGTCGGTGGCCAAGCTCACCGTGGTGGATTGACGGGAGCGTGGCGGCGGCGCCCGGCCGCTGCCCGCGCCGGCATGCCTCAGTTGCGGGACGGGAACGTTCCCACCAGCGCGATGATGAAGTTGAGGCCCAGGTAGGGCTGCATGTTCTCGTGCGGCATGCTGTTGCCGGCTATACCCGTCATCACCCCTGCCAAGGTACCGTCCGGCGACTGGCTGGTGTATTGGTTGTCGCGCCGGTCGGAGGCTGCGAGGTACCTGCCATTGGGCGCTCCGGAGTTGCCGGTGCCGCTGCTCACCGACACGGTGGTGTTGTGGTTGTGCATGGGCATGTTGGTGATGTTGAGCGAGACGCTCTCCTGCCCGCCCACCTGGCCCTGGGTGTAGAAGTTTCCACCCTGCAACTGGCCCGTTCCCAACGGCACGCGCCCGCGCAGATCGGGCAGGGCAAAAGTGGAGACCCCGTTGCCGCCGTAGGTGGTGCCCAGGATCGAAAACAGCGCGCTGTTGCTGGAGATCGCAATCTGTTGCCCCCAGCAAAAAGCCCAGCCACGGGGCGCGTAGTTGCCTGCGAATAGGGAGATTTCACCGATGAATGGATCTGCGGCCATGAAGTTCTTCCAATTAAGTCACGAGATAAGGGGTGTTCCAGCCACTGCATCCGGAGGTGCCCCGCAGGCAGGACGGGGCAGGCTGCGGCAGGGCCAGCCCATCGGTGGCGGCCGCCGAGGGCGCGCTGCCGCGAAGCCAGTGGGTGCCGTTGCGCTCGCCGTTCGCCGGGTCGCGCTGCCGTGCTCCGCGGGGGGCATGGTCGGGATCCGTGTGCAGGAGGGCCAGCCGGTCGGCGCCCGGGCCGCCGTGGTGCCAGCGTGCGAAGCGCTGGCCGGCCTCGAAACCCAGCAGGGCGGGGCCGCTGAGGTCTGCGAACGCCGCGCCGGCACCGCGCGGTGCGCAGCGCTCGGCGATCGACCGGCAAGCGTCTGAGCCGGCGTTCCACGAGGCCACGCTGGCCCAACCGGGGGGCAGTGGCGCGCCGCTGCCTGCGGGCCCCTGCGAGAAGAGCGATCCCGCCAGCGGAGGCCGGCTGGCCGGCTGCCACCGGCTCCACTGGTGCTGGAAGCGCAGCGCCTGTGGGCCCGAGTACAGGGCCACGACCACGTCCGCGCGCGCGCCATGCAGCGCCGTGCGCAGGCCGGCGAACTCTTCGGAGCCGTCCGGCAGCCCGGACACGTGCACCGCGGCGACCGTGCCGCCGGCCGCCTCGAAGGCGCGGCGGAAGGCGTGCGGGAAGTCGTATCCGCTCTCCAGGAAACCCATGCACAGCACGGCCCGGTGGCCCCATCGCCGCGGGGCTTCGCGCCCCAGCACCGCACAGGACTGCCACAGCTCCAGCGTGTGCGCGATGAGCCAGGGCGACGGGGTGAAGCGGTGCTCCGGCACCCGGTCGGCACCCGTGTCGCTCGCCAGGAACGGCACCTGGCGCGCCTCGAGCAGCGGCACCAGCTCCCGTGCCGTCGGCACCGGCAGCCATCCGGCGAGTGCGTCCACGGAGCCCGATTCCACGGCGGCCCGCGCCTGCCGCAGCGCGGCCTGGGGGCTGCGCCCGTAGGGCATCGGCCGCCATGTGGGTGGCGCCAGGCCGGAGGCTTCGGTGCCGGCATCCAGCCCGGCCAGGAATTCCGCTGCCAGGCCCGGGTAGCGGGACGATTCGGGCAGCAGGACGCCGACGGTGCGCGCGGCGCTGCGGTGCGGCACCTGCGCGGCCAGTGCCGGCACCGTGGCGGCGCAGGCCGCGGTGGCTGCCGTGGACACCGAAGTGCCCAGGAAGCCGCGCCGGCCGAGCCGCGCGGTGGTGGAGGTCGGAAAGGTCATTGCGTTGTCACCCGGCTTCATGGGCCTCGGAACGGGAGCCGGCGGCATGCACGGATGCGTTGCCGGCCGCCGCGCGCAGGGCTTCCAGCGCGTCGTAATAGGGGGCGATCCATTGCGCCGCGAGTTCCAGCAGGCGGGGCGATGCCTGCTGGCGCTTGCGCTGCGCGTCGGGAGCGAAGGGGTGGTTGGGGTGCTTGGCATGCACCGCGAACGTGGATGCGATCTGCAGGGCGGCCTCCGGGCTGGGCGCCATGCCGAAATGCGGAGCGATCTGCGCCAGGATGGCCGAAGGCAGTTGGCGGTAGTCGAGCAGCAGCGTCCGCTCCGGGCGGAACTGCCGCACCATGGCCTCGTAGATGCCGCCCAGGCTGCGTGCGCAGTAGGCCTCGGGCCCCATCGCCAGGGCGTCGTCGAACGCGATGCCGGCCGGGTTCACGCCGAGGGGGCCGCCGGGGATGAGGTAGGCCGCACGCTGCTGGAGTTGCGACACCAGCACTTCGACCGGATCGCGGTAGAGAAAGAGCCAGGGCGTTTCGGGCCAGGCCTGCGCGATGCGTTCGGCATACCCGGTGGCCCAGCAGTCGCACTTGATGACCAGGTGGCGGGGCGGCTCGCCCAGGCCCGGCCGCAGCGGATGCGCCCAGGCACCGGCCACCGCCCGCGCGGCGGGGATCGCCAACGCCGGGTCCAGCGTGGGCCGCATCGTTTCCACGCGCAGCAGGTCGTCCAGCAGTGGCGCCTCCGAGAGCGTCACATGGCCGTCGATCGCCGCGAAGGCCTGCGTGACCAGCGTCGAGCCGCAGCGCGAGACGTGGAAGACGATGCCCGAAGGCGCCAGGCCCGGCGAGGCCTCGGCCCACTCCAGCAGGTCGGACAGCGGCGTCTGGCGGCGGAAGGCCTGGTGGAATGGATGGAACAGCGCGTCCTGCACGCCGTCCGCGAAGAACGGCGTGCGCGTGGCGCCGGGCGGAGCGCGCATCCAGTCCACCAGCGGTGCACCGCCGGCGCCTGCATAGACGCGGATGGGCGACCAGCCCTCGAAATTCACACCACCCATTGCTGCATCCACGCTTGCCGCCCGGAGGCCATGGCGGAGAGCACCTCCGCCTCGGTGAAGGCCCAGCCCCGGTCCCCGCCGAGCGCGATGCAGGCGGCTGCGAAATCCTCGCGCGAGTAGATGCCCAGCAGCCGGTCCTGCAGTGCCGGATCGCCGAAGACCTGCTCGCGGAACTGCGCGAACCGCCATTGCGGATCCTCGGCATGCGGATAGGGCCGCCCCGCATCGCCCGCGGCGATGGCCGCGCGCAGCGCGGGCGTGGCTTCGCAATCCAGCACCAGGTGCAGCCGCTCGGTGGTGCCCCGGTTGGCCACGCGGTGCGGCAGGGAGAAATCCGCATACCACCACTCGCCCGTGCGCATGGGCACGCGCTGGCCGTCCACGTAGAAAAAGACCTCGCCGTGGGTCTGCAGCGGCAGGTGCAGGCGGACCTCGCCGTCCCGCAGTCCCACGCCCGCATCGGTGTGTTCCAGGATGGTCCCGCCGGGCACCAGGCGCAGCACGCGCACCGATTTGAGCGGCGCTCCGCCCGCGATGCCGGCCACCAGGGCCTGCACGGCCGGGCACTGCGCCATCGCGCTTTCGTCCTGGAAGAGATCGGCCGCGAATTCGCCCGGGGCGGCGGACAGCGGCGACCGGGGGGTGCCGCGCAGGGCCGCCACGTGCCAGCCACCGTTGTGCTTCGCCAGGTTGAAATGGGGGCCCCAGGCGGTGTCCGGCAGCGCGAGCACCTCCTGCAGCGCTGCCGCCGTTTCGGCCATGCCGTGCGCCAGCCGCCGGGCGTGCGGGAACGCACCGGGCGGCGGGGAAGCCATGCGGGGCGGGGCAGTCATGCGAGGGGCCGGTGGCAGGTCGCGGTGGGCGTCACTGCGCGCAGATCGCGTAGGCCGAGCAACTCTGCAGGTTCGAGCGGTACGAATTGAGGGCACGCACCGACCAGCCGAACGCGCCGGTGTTGCCGCCGCAGTCCGCCACCGGACGGCTTTCGCCCAGGTACACGCCGGCATCCTCGGGGGCGGTCTGGCCGGTGCTCGCGGCGTGGCCGCCGCCCAGCACCTTCTCACCGGGAAGGCAGCAGGAAGTGACGGCGCAGACCTGGGCGCCCACCGACGACTGCGTGACCTCCCGGATCGTGACCCCTGCGCTCACGGAACCCGCGGCACCGGTCGCGCCCGTGGCGCCGGTACTGCCGGTGGAACCCGTCGGGCCGGTGGAACCGGTGGCGCCCGTCGGGCCTGCGGGGCCTGCAGCACCGGTGCCCCCGGTGGGGCCCAGGGCGCCCGTCGATCCGGTGGCGCCCGTGGCGCCGGCGACACCCGTCGCACCCGTGGGGCCGGCATTGCCCGTGGCTCCCGTGGCGCCCGAAGGGCCCGTGGCGCCGGTCGGGCCGGCCCCTCCGGCGGCGCCCGTGGGGCCTGCGCTGCCGGTGGCTCCCGTGGCGCCGGCCGGACCGGTCGCGCCCGTGGCACCCGCAGCACCGGTGGCCCCTGTCGCGCCCACCACGGCCGCACAGTGACCGAGCACGCCGCCCGGGCCGTGGCACACCGGGGTGCCCTGCTGCGGAGCCGATGCCAGCCCAGGAACCGTCACGGCACCCGAGGCTTCGTCCACGCGCAGGCGGATCTGCGTCTTGTCGCTGCTGGTGACCGAGAAGCCGCCGTTGGGAGGCGGGGCCAGCACGATATCCGCTGCGAAGGCGGCATGGCAGTGCAGTGCGCCGGCCCACAGGGCTGCGATCAAGTGTTTGCGTTGCGGAGGAAAGAACGACATGGGGGCCCCGGAAGAATCGCCGGAGTGTAAGGAAAACCCTTGCAAATGCCACGTCTTGTAATGCTTTGTATTACTTTTTTTTGGTTGTGATTCGATGTAACTCGGCCGTGCGTTGTTAAGCGGCCGCAGTACGGGAGGCGCCGGCTAGCCGCTGTGCGGCGCGGGATACCAGTGGTTGTCGATGCGCGCTCCCGCCAGCGTTCCGCGGTGCGCATGCGACTGGGGGGCGGCGCCCTGGGCATCTTCCAGCGTGCGGTCGAGCCCCGCGGCCCAGAGCGCGTTCTCTCTCACGGCCAGCGCGCACACCTCGGCCAGGGGCACCAGGGCGCGCCATTCGCCCCGCGCGCCGAACGTGGCGAGGCCCTGCGCGCGCGGGCAGCTCACGGCCCAGCCGGCCGGGGTGGCGGCGATGCTGCCGCCATATCCGCGCAGGCTGCCGGGTGCGGGCGACGCCGTCCGCAGCGCCGCGCCGTCGAACAGGGCCAGCACGGGCGCGGCATCGCGCGCCGGTGGGTCCGCATGCTCCGCCTGCAGTGCGATGCCCAGCACGGTGCCCTGCGGGTTCCATGCCAGATGCCGCAGGCTCAGCCGGCGGTCGTCCAGGCGCCACTGGCCCATCACCTCCCCGGTGCGGCCGTGCAGGCGCACGATGGACGAATCCATGGTGTCCAGCGCGCGCTTCACGCGGCCGGTTTCCGGTGCGGTGGGCACGCCGCCATTGGCCACCAGCAGGGTGGGCACGCCATCGGCCGGATTGCGGTGGTCCCAGATGAGTTCGTGCGCGTCAATGCCTTGCGTGGGCCATTCGAGCACGGTGTCCAGGCGCTCCAGGTCGCGCTGCACCACGAAGCTGCGGCCCGTGTCGGTATCGGTCTCGGTGGTGTAGAGCCGGCGCCCGTCGGGCGAGGCGATCACATGGCCGTTGAAGGAGCGGCTGCCATCCGACCATTGCCAGACGGGCGCGCGCGCGCTGCCCGGCCACCAGCGCACCAGCCAGTCGCCGGGCCTGCGCGAGGCCGCGGCGATGCTGCCGTCGGGCAGGGGGCAGAGGCCGTGCGCACGCGTGGGAATGTCCAGCGCATGCACCGCGCGCAGCGGTGTCTCGCGGCCTGCGGTGCTTTCCAGCACGCCGATGCGGTAGCTGCCGTCCTCCTGCTGCCAGGCGGCCGCCAGGCGCAGGGGCGATGCCGATGCGGCCCAGGCGGCGTGCAGCGGCACCGCCAGCCCCCAGCCCCACGCCGCGCCGAGCTGCAGCGCATGCCGGCGCGACAGGCGCAGCCGCGCGGCCGGGGTGCCGGCGTCCGGGCGCTCTGCGGCCACGGTGTCAGTCCCCGTCGGCATCGGAGAAGCCGATGCTCACCTGCAGGGCCGGTGCCACCTCGGCCTCGGCCAGGCGCTTGAGCGCGCTCAGCTCCTTGGCCGCCTGCAGCACCTGCGGCCCGCCCTGGGCGGTACCGGCCTTTTCGGCGGCCGCCATCGCGGCATCGATGCGCAGCGCGGTGGCGCGCAACCGGTCGGCCAGGGGGTTGAGCCCGCGGCCGCGCAGGTAGGTCTCCAGCGGTACCAGCCCCTGGCCCGGGGCTGCCAGCGGCGTGCCGGCGGCTTGCACGGTGAGTGCGCGCAGGGCCGCCCATTCGGCCGCCCAGGCGGCGCTGGCCAGCCCGCTCGCCATGCGCGGGTAGTCGGGTGCGCGCGTGCCCTGCGCGGCGCGCAGCGGCTTCTCCATGTGGGCCCAGCGCAGGCGCTCGATGCCGCCCACCCACTGGTTGATGAATTCGCCCATGGCCTGGGTGGAACGCTCCTGTTCTTCCTCGGCACCCCAATCGGTGGCCGCGGCGCCTTCGAAGGCCGACTGCAGCGCGGCGGCCTCGCGCTCCACGTCCAGCGCCACTTCGACCGCATAGGCGCAGGCGGGGCTGCGCGGCGCGGCGGGCTGGGTCCAGAGCAGCCATTCGAGCGCGGGCAGGCCCTTGGCCGGCGTGCCGATGCGCTCGAAGGCCTGCGCGCCCTGCGGCTGTGCCTTGATGGCCCGCTCGATGAGCTGCGGCCGGGTGGGGGCGAAGTCGATCTGCCGTTGCGTGCGCCGCGCGATCACCGGGCCCACCGCCACGGCGCCCAGGCGCTCCCAGGTGAGCATCGCGGTGCGCCACGCGGTGCGGGCCGGCTCCAGCGCGGGCGGAGCGCCCGAGCCGGCGGACGCGGGGGCCTCGCACAGTGCCCGCAGGGCCACCGGCAGGGCGTGCGCCGCGGCGGCGAATTCGCGCGACCGCGGCAGCCCCCAGTGCGCATACAGGCTCTGCAGCGCATGGGTGGTGTCGTAGAACGGCACGGCATCGTGCTGCCAGGCCGGCGTGGCGGGAGCGGCCGCGCGCGTCTGCGCGGCCGTGCCGCCCGCGAGCGCGAGCACCAGGGATGCGGCCAGCATGGCGCGGCGCGCGAGGAAGGTGCGGTGTGTCATAGCGATTCCACGAATTTCACGAGGGCCTCCCGGTCGGCCTTGTCCATCTTGAGCACGTTCTGGCGGGCCTCCTCCGCCTCGCCGCCGTGCCACAGGATGGCTTCGAGCACGCCGCGCGCACGGCCGTCGTGCAGCAGGCGCGTATGGCCGTTCACGTCCTTGATGAGGCCAATGCCCCAGAGCGGCGGCGTCTTCCACTGCCGGCCGCTGGCCAGGAAGTCGGGCCGCCCGTCGGCCAGGCCTTCGCCCATGTCGTGCAGCAGCATGTCGGTGTAGGGCCAGATGCGCTGGCCCGAGAGCGCCTTGCTCGTCAGGTGCGGGAAAGGGCCTTCCTTGGTCACGTAGCTCGGGCGGTGGCAGGCCGCGCACTGGGCCTGCGCGAAGAGCGCCTGGCCGCGCAGCACGGCGGCGTCGTTCACGTTGCGGCGCGCGGGCGGGGCCAGCGTGGCCTGGTAGAAGACCACGTCGTCGAAGGTCTTGTCGTCGATCTCCACGCCCGCCTGGCCGCGCGCACCGGCGCTGCGGCCGCTGGGCGACTCGCCGCAGTCCACCTGCGTGGTGGTGCAGTTCTCGCTGGGGAAGTCGCGCGAGGTGATGCCCATGTCGCCGATGAAGGCGCCACCGGTCTGGTGCGAGATGGTGGCCACGTTGGCCTTCCAGCCGAAACGGCCCAGCATCTTGCGGCCCGAAGGCGCGTCCCACACGTGGTTGGGCATGCCCTTGATGGGGCCGGGCGCGGCGGCCTGGTCGGCGGCGTTCGCGAGGATGTCGGCCTCGGCGATCGCCTCCAGCAGGCCCACGCCGATGATCTGCGGCGCGATGCGCGGGCTCAGCATGGTCTTGGCGTGCAGCGGGCCGTAGCCGAGGTTGCGCACGCCGTAGTGGGGCTTGAGCAGCGCGTAGGGCGTGCCGTCGGCGAAGCGGCCCTTGACCGTGTCGTAGCGCAGCGTGACCGTGCCCTCGGGCTTCACGCCGTGCACGGCCGCGGTGTTGAGCTGGTCGCCGTAGATCGGCTCCGGGTTCGGGCCGCCGTGCGGATCGGTGCCGGGGATGGACAGGCGGATGAGCAGCGCGACGGTCGGGTCGCGCGTCTCGCCCAGGCGGTTGAAGATCTCCGGCGGCTCGCCGCGGCCGTCCTGCACGTGGCAGCCGCCGCACGAACGCGCGATGAAATGCGGGCCCAGGCCGTCGCGCGCCTTGGTGGAGGCTCCGGCCTCCACCCAGTTGCGCTTGAAGAACGAGTTGCCGATGACGAAGCGCGTGCGCTCGGCATCGTCCAGGTTGGCGGCGGGGAACGAGAAGGCGTTGCGGCCGGTGGCGTACACCGTGGTGGCGCCCCCGGTCTTCTCGCCCTGCGGATCGGGCGGGTCGGCGGCCGTGGCGCCGCCTGCCGAGAGCAGCGCCCCGGTGGCGGCCAGGCCGGTGCCGGCCAGCACGGCGGCGGACCAGAGCGCGCGCCGGCGCGGCATCGTCTGCGAACGGATCATGTCGCGCGCGGCCTTCACGGTTGCACGAGGGTCAGCTTGGTGATGCCGATGGCGTTGGCGGCCTCCACCAGGTCTTTGCTCTGCTGCGTGAGGCTGTCGATGGTCTTCTGGATGCGCTGGCGACCCGGGGCATCCTTGCCGCCGATGATCTCGCGGTCGAACGGCGCCTGGATGCCTTCGGCCGCCTTCACGGAGGCGGCGATCTGCTGCGAGGTGCGCTCGGCCAGCGCGGCGTCCTTGGCGGCGACCAGGTCGCGCAGCGAAGCCCCCTGGACGGTGCTGCCGTCGGCGCGCTTGTACTCGCCGAGCCACACGTTCCGGATGCCCTGCGCGTTCGTCACCGCATCGCGGTGGGTGTTGTCGGAGAAGCAGGAGTGCTCGTCTTCCTGGTCCTGGCTGTTGAGCGCCACTTCGAGCCGCTCGCCCGCCAGTTCCCCGCGCGAGAGCGAGCCCAGGCCGACCAGCATCTTGCGCACCGATTCCGTGCCGCCGCGCACGAACTTCGCGCGGTAGTTGTTGGCCGATTTCGGCGCCCAGGCCTTCACGAGGAAGGTCAGGTCGTCGATGAGCAGGTCGGTGACCACGTTCAGGTACTGGCGGCGGCGGTCGGCGTTCTTGGCCTTGCCGTCCACGAAATCCTCGAAGTTGCGGTCGCCCGGGCCGGTCTCGGAGAGGTCCTGGCCCCACAGGAAGAATTCGATGGCGTGCCAGCCGGTGGCGATGTTCTCTTCGCCGCCACGCTCGTTCTGCGCGGCCAGGTTCTTCTTGGTGATGGCGAACTTGCGGTTGTTGACCAGGCCGGCATCGGGCTTGCCTTCCACGCTGTCGACGTACGACTCGTCCATGGGCCAGGCGTTGATCTGCCCTTCGGGGCCCTTCTCGTCGTCGATGGGGCCGCCGTAGAAGCGGAAGGCCTCGGTCTGGCCGTAGAACTCGCGCGCGGCCAGCCAGGTCTTGCGGGCTTCGGCCAGCGCCTCGGCCGATGGCTTGGCCGTGAAGGCCCTGATGGCCGCCTGCATGGTGCGCGCGGCGGCCAGCGTGTCCTCGTAGTTCGCATGCGCCAGCACGGCGTACTGCGCCGCCACCGCGGCCGGCGTCGCGGCGGCGCTGGAGGCGGGCGCGGCGGCGGATGCGCCCGCGCCCTGCGGAGCCTGTGCCTGGACCACCCCCGAAGTGCCGAGTGCGGCGGCGGCCAGCAATCCGGCGAGAACGGTGGTCTTGAACGAGGCGGTGGTCATGGCATCTCCTGAAATGAATGGGGACAGAGCGGTGCGGGAAACGGGTTCCCCGCAGCATCCGTGCGGCCGGGGAGGCGCGGTGCGCGCCGTGGCGGACGGTGCAGAAGGTCCGGGGCGCATGGCATGCCCCGGTGCGCCCGGCGTCCGGCGCGGAGCAGACCCCTCCCGGTCCGCACCGCCGCGCAACGCGACGAGCCGAGGCATTATAAGAATGAGATTAATTATCATCTCCGCCTCGGCGGTCCAGGGGCTGCCCGCGGGGCCCAGCCCGGTTCGGAGTGCTGGACTGCTCTGGATCTATTGCTATAAAAAAAATAGCAAATTAATCAGCAGGGACAACGGCATGCAGGGGATTTTTGCCATGCCTGCCTGCCGCTGTATGCCCCGCGAGCCCGCTGTGCCGGGTCCATAAAAAAAGCGAGGCATGAAGCCTCGCTGGATGATCCGGCCACTGCCACGAACGGCCCCTTGGCGGGGGCCTGCCGCGGCGTGCCCTGCCGTGTCAGGCGTGCAGCTTCATCTGCTGGGGCGTGCCCGTCAGGTAGCCCACGGCGGAGCCGAACTTGTCCTTGTAGTTCGCGCGCACCAGCGGGTCGAGGGTGTCCTTCACCTTGGAGTGGATGCTGCCCCAGTCGCCCACGTGCTGGAAGTTGCTCATGATGTAGGTGAAGCCGTTGATCTCGTCCACCGCGTGCAGGCCCGTGGATTCGCCGCCGGCGGGCACCGACATCACGCGCGAGAGCTGCTTGGTGTCGACGTTGTACGCCCACAGGAAGTTGTTCACGTGCTGGCTGCTGTCCTCGCCGATGAACAGCGTGCGCAGCTTCTCGGAGAACTTCAGGTTGTCCGGGTTGGCGATGTTGTTGGGGTTGGCCGTGTTGCCCAGCGCGTCCGAGGCGATGTCCTCGCCGGCCAGCAGCGCCTTGGTGTCCACGGGCATCCAGTCGCTGTTGATCGTGCCGCCCTGGGTGTCCTTCAGGCCGCCGCGCAGGTTGAGCGCCATCACCACGCCGGCGACGAGTTGCTTGGGCACCGAGATGCCGTTGCCCGGCACGTTGGCGGCATTGCCGGCCACCATCGAGGTCTGCACGTTCTGCAGCGCGGAGTAGGCGATCTTGTCCTTGGCGTTGACCGTGGTGCCTTCCATCTTGGTGAAGCCCATGCTGGCGCCGACGAAGGCGGCGTAGCGGTGCGTCTCCAGGAAGGCGGCGGCCTTTTCCATGCCGGCGTTGATCCTGATCCACTCGGTCTTGCCGTTGGCGACGATCCTGGTGTACGCCGCGTCCTTCGGGTCGGCGCTGGCCACGGTCATGATGTCGGTGGGCTTGAGCGTGCTGGCGAGCTTCTCGATCTCGGCGCTGGTGGCCGAGCCGAGCTTGATCCAGGTGAGCGCCGCGGCGGAGTTGGCGGCCGGGTCGATCGAAAAGCCCGAGCCCACCTTGGCGGCGTACAGCGTGCCGGAGGACAGGTCCTTCTCCTTGTCGGCCACGAAGACGAAGTAGCCGCTGTTGGTGGCGTCGTCGCCCATCAGCGCGGTGCGCTGGTCGGGCATCACCTGCACCAGTTCGTGCGAGATGCGGCCCATGCAGAAATGCTTCTTGATGGACGCGGTGCCGTCGGGGTTCACCGTCACTTCGGGCATGTGGCCGTAGTGGTAGGGGTTGGCCGCCGTTTCGCTGCCGTAGAGGTTCTTGCTGTAGGCCTTGAACTGCGCGTTCGATGCGGCGGTGAAGGCATCGGGCTCGTACTCCTCGCTGGACAGGTGCGTGCCCCAGGGCGAGAGGCTCGCGCCGCAGGTGATCCACAGGCCGTGCACCTTGGAGGTGTCCACGTTGTGGTACTTCACGAGCGACAGCTTGCCCGTGGCGGGATCCTGGTCGAGCGAGAGCACGGCGATGGGCGAGGGCAGCTTGCCGTACATGTCGGTCTTGCCGTCCTGCGCCCAGGTGGTGTATTCGAATTGCACCACGGCGAACACGGGGTTGCCCTTGACGCCGTCTACCTTGGCATTGGCCACGGTGAGCAGCGACGTGCCGTCGGGCGAGTCGGAGAAGAACTGGCGCTCCTTGCCGGCCACGGTCGTGTCGGTGATGGGCTGGTTGTTGATGTCCACGTAGCCGCCGGCCAGGATGGTGCCGCCGTTGCCGCCCGGGACGCGGTCGCCGGTGATGAAGAACGGCTGGTAGGCGAGCTGGTAGCTCTGCACGGAGTCGTTGCTGAACTTCACGTTCAGCGTGGAGCCCACCGTGGTGGTGGCCATCGCCGCGGGGTTGGCGAGCGAGGGCGCGGCCATCGGGCTGAAGCTGGCCGAGACGAAGCTCGGCGCATCGCTGCCGCCGCCGCAGGCAGCCAGCAGGGACGCGGCGGATGCGCTGGCGCCCAGGGGCAGCAGCGGCACGCCGGCCAGGAATTGCAGGGCCTTGCGGCGGGAGGGCATCGGGGTGTGGGACATCGTGGATTCCGGATGGGTCGGTCTGCGGTGTGGCCGCTGCCGGTCCGCGGATGCGGGCGGGCGCGGGCCTCTTCGATCGGGCCGGCCGGGAATCCCGGGCCTGCCTCCGGTCCGGGATGCTAGAAATCCGCGATGACACGCATTTGACCGTTGCGTGACGGTCTGGTGACGGTGCCTGTGAAAGGAGCCTGCACGGTGCGCAGCGGCACCGGAGGGCGGCCGCCGTGGCTGCGGGCCGGCCTGCGGGGGGCCGGGGGCGCTTTCAGGCGGCGCTGTGGCTGTCTTCCAGCGTGGGCATGCGCTCAGGCGGCTCGAAGCAGTCGCGGAACGAGAACACCACGGAGGTGAAGAACATGGCGGCCAGCAGCATGGCGGTGCCCACCATGATGCCCGCCGCGAAGGCGGCGCCCAGCCCCATGAAGGCCAGCAGCGTCACCGCCACGCTGGCCGCGATGCCCGCGCCCAGGAACACGCCCGTCCAGGCCAGGCCATACACCGCGAAGGCGCCGAAGTTGCGCAGACACGCGACGATGCTGAAGAACAGCGCCTTGAGCGGCGGCACGCCGTGCCAGTGCACGAGGCCCGGCGCATGCCAGAACAGCAGCGACAGCGGCAGGTAGAGCGCCAGCGAGAGCCACATCGCCGCCTGGAACTGCGGCAGCTCGGCCACTTCGCGCGTGAGTTCCTCGCCGCCCAGGTACACCCGGGCGAACTGCCCGCCGTCCATGAGGGACGAAATCCCCATCACCGCCAGGAAGCCGAGCGCATAGAGCGCCCCCAGCACCAGCATGGCATTGAGCCGCTGGCGGCCGGTGCGGAAGGCCACGAGCAGCAGCGCCGGCGTGGGAAAGCGCCCCTGCGTGGCGTCGCCCGCGGCCACCATCATGGCCAGCGTGGCCGCCGGCAGCAGCGCCAGCGCCACGGCCGGGCCGACCAGGGGCAGCAGCGTGGCGATGGACATGGACGCCATGGTCAGGAAGAAGAGCGCAGCCAGCGCCATGGGCTGGCGCCAGAACACGCGGATGCCCAGGCGGACCCATTCCAGGCCGGCACGGGCGGGGACGATGTGCAATTTCATGGCGGTGCAGTGTGCGTGGTTCGCCCGGGGGGCGGTAGCAGGGCGGTTCGCAGGGCGGGTGATCGCGTCGGCATGCAGCGGGCAAACGGCATGCCCCGATCGACGGGCCGCAGGCATTGTCGCGCCGATGGCCGGCCAGGGCGGCGCGGCCGCGGGATTTCCAGCAGGCAGGCGGGGTTCATGGTGGCGGCGCAGCCACAGCAGCGGGCGGGCGGCCAGTTCCGTTCAGTGCGCGAAGCCGCCGGCCGCACCCACATGCAGCGGCTCGGCCACGCGGCCGCGCAACACCCGCTCGAAGTGGGTGGGGTCGTGCGGCGTGAGCAGGCTGGCCTCGCGCGGCAGGTGGAAATCCCAGAGGCGCGAGATCCAGAACCGCAGCGCACCGGCACGCAGCATGGCGGGCAGCAGCGCGCGCTCCTGGGCGGTGAGGGGCCGCACCGCCTGGTAGGCGTCCAGCATGGCGGCTGCGCGCAGCGGCGCGTGCGTGCCGGCGGCCCAGTCGATGCACCAGTCGTTCAGGCACACCGACAGGTCGAACAGCCAGGTGTCCACCCCCGCGAAGTAGAAGTCGAAGAAGCCCGTGAGGGTTTCGCCGTCGAACATCGCGTTGTCGCGGAACAGGTCGGCATGCACCGGGCCGCGCGGCAGCGCGGCGTAGCCGGGGGACGCCGCCACATGGTTCTGGTAGGCCAGTTCGGAGCGCAGCAGCGTGCGCTGGGCCTCGCCGATGTGCGGCAGCACCACCGGCACGGTCTCGTTCCACCAGGCCAGGCCGCGCAGGTTGGGCTGCTGCCGCTCGTAGCCGCGGCCGGCCAGGTGCATGCGCGCGAGCATGCCGCCCACGGCAGCGCAGTGCACCGCCTCGGGCACGAGCTGGCTCTTGCCCTGCAGCTTGCTCACCACGGCAGCGGGCTTGCCGGCCACCGTGTGCAGGATGTCGCCATGGCGGTCGCCGCGTGGGTCCGGCACGGGGATGCCCGCATGCGCCAGGTGCTTCATCAGGTGCAGGTAGAACGGCAGCTGCTCGGCGGTGAGGCGCTCGAACAGCGTGAGCACGTATTCGCCCTGGTCGCTGGTGAGGAAGTAATTGGTGTTCTCGATCCCGCCCTCGATGCCGCGCAGCGACACGAGCGTACCCAGCTGCAAACGGCGCAGCAGATCGCGCGCCTCTTTCTTGGAGACTTCAGTGAAAACGGCCATTGCTGGGCGACGGGAACGGTCGGGAGAGAGAAGGGGAAAGGGAGCGGGGCCGGCGGCCCGGCCGGGCGCCGGCGGTGCGGAGCGGCCCGCGAGGGGTTCGGAATAGGTTCGGGGTAGGCCGGACGCGGTTCAGAACTTCATCACGTTCCAGACGCGGGGCGCGGTGATGGTTTCCGCGCCGTTGCGGCTGCCGGGGCGGGCGCGCACGCCGTCCGCGGGCTGCACTTCGTATTCGGGCATCTCGCCGGTCTTGGGCTGCACCGTGATGCTCTGCGTCTGCCCGCCGACACGCAATTCGTCCACCCGGCTGCCTTCGTCCTCGATGCGGATGCGCTCGACGCGCTGGTTGCCGCGGCCCGGCTGGGCATCCGCGGCGGGGGCCTGCTCGCCCGCGGCGGGCGCGGCCTGGGCAGAGGGGGCGGGAGTCTGGGCGAAGGCGGGGCTGGAAGCCAGTGCCAGCAGGAGGAGGGTGTGGGCGGCGCGCATGGGGCGGATTGTAGGCGCGGGCGGGCGCCGGCCCCCGGCGGCGGGCACAATCCCGGGCCATGAGCAAACCCAAGACCCTGGTGCTGGTGGACGGCTCCAGCTACCTCTACCGCGCCTTCCACGCCATGCCCGACCTGCGGGCCGTTCCCGGCGACCCGGAAAGCCCCGCCACGGGAGCCATCCGCGGCATGATCAACATGCTGCAGGCGCTGCAGAGGGAATACCCCGCCGACTATGCCGCCTGCGTGTTCGATGCGAGCGGCCCCACCTTCCGCGACACGCTCTACCCCGAATACAAGGCGCACCGCGCGCCCATGCCCGACGACCTGCGTGCGCAGATCGAGCCCATCCACGAGGTGGTCCGCCTGCTGGGCTGGCCCGTGGTCTGCGTGCCCGGCGTGGAGGCCGACGACGTCATCGGCACGCTCGCGGCCTGTGCGTCGCGCCAGGGCGTGGAGGTGATCGTCTCCAGCGGCGACAAGGACCTGTCGCAGCTGGTCGACGAGCGCATCACCATCATCGACACCATGAGCAACAAGCGCCGCGACATCGCCGGCGTCACGGCCGAGTTCGGCGTGCCGCCCGCGCTGATGGTCGATTACCAGACGCTGGTCGGAGATGCGGTGGACAACGTGCCCGGCGTGCCCAAGGTCGGCCCCAAGACCGCCGCCAAGTGGCTGGGCGAATACGGCTCGCTCGACGCGCTGATCGCCCGCGCGGGCGAGATCAAGGGTGTGGCCGGCGAGAACCTGCGCGGCGCGCTCGAATGGCTGCCCAAGGGGCGCGAGCTGGTCACGATCCGCACCGACTGCGATCTGGCGGGGCACGTGGAAGGCCTGCCTGCTATGAATTCAATAGCAATGAATTCAATGGATACGGCGGCACTCCGCGACTTTTATACCAAGTTCGGCTTCAAGGGCCTGGCGCGCGCCCTGCAGGAGGGCGCGCCTGCCGCCCCCCCCGCGGCGCTGCCCCCGGGGGCGAGCGGCGACCTGTTCGCCGACACCGGCGCGACCTTCGTGGCCGAGGCGGCGCAGGGCCGGGACGTGGCCTACGAGACCGTGCTGGCCTGGGAGGACTTCGACCGCTGGCTCGGCCGCATCCAGGCCGCGGAGCTGGTGGCGCTCGACACCGAAACCACCTCGCTCGATGAACTGCGCGCCGAGATCGTGGGCCTGAGCTTCAGCGTGGAGCCGGGCGCGGCCGCGTACATCCCGCTGCGCCATGCGGGCCCCGACGCGCCGGAGCAGTTGCCGCTGGATGCCGTGCTGGAGCGCCTGAAGCCCTGGCTGGAAGATCCCGCGCGCGCCAAGCTCGGCCAGCACGTGAAATACGACCGCCACGTGTTCGCCAACCACGGCATCGACGTGCGCGGCTACGTGCACGACACCATGCTGCAGAGCTACGTGCTCGAAGTGCACAAGCCGCACAACCTCGCGAGCCTGGCCGAGCGCCACACGGGCCGCAGCGGCATCAGCTACGAAGACCTGTGCGGCAAGGGCGCCAAGCAGATCCCGTTCGCCCAGGTGCCGGTCGATCAGGCCGCGGCCTATTCGTGCGAGGACTCCGACCAGACGCTCGACGTGCACCGCGTGCTGTGGCCGCTCATCGAGGCCGACGAAAAACTGAGCGGCATCTACGCGCTGGAGATGGCGAGCAGCGAGGCGCTGTTCCGCATCGAGCGCAATGGCGTGCTGATCGACCTGGCCACGCTGCAGCAGCAGAGCCACGACCTGGGCCAGCGCATCCTGAAGCTGGAGCAGGAGGCCTACGACATCGCCGGCCAGCCGTTCAACCTCGGCAGTCCCAAGCAGCTGGGCGAAATCTTCTTCGACAAGCTCGGCCTGCCGGTCGTGAAGAAAACCGCCACCGGCGCGCGCAGCACCGACGAAGAGGTGCTGGAGAAACTGGCCGAGGACTATCCGCTGCCCGCCAAGATCCTGGAGCACCGCAGCCTCTCCAAGCTCAAGGGCACCTACACCGACAAGCTCGGCCAGCTCGCCGACCCGCGCACGGGCCGCGTGCACACGCACTATGCGCAGGCCGTGGCGGTGACGGGGCGCCTGTCCAGCAACGACCCCAACCTGCAGAACATCCCCATCCGCACCGCCGAGGGCCGCCGCGTGCGCGAGGCCTTCGTGGCACCGTCGGGCCGCCTGATCGCCAGCGCCGACTACAGCCAGATCGAGCTGCGCATCATGGCCCACCTGAGCGACGACGACGCGCTGCTGCGCGCCTTCACCGAAGGCCTGGACGTGCACCGCGCCACGGCGGCGGAGGTGTTCGGCGTGTCGGTGGACCAGGTGAGCAGCGAGCAGCGCCGCTATGCCAAGGTCATCAACTTCGGCCTCATCTACGGCATGAGCAGTTTCGGCCTCGCGCGCAACCTGGGCATCGACAACAAGGCCGCGGCGGCCTACATCGACCGCTACTTCCAGCGCTACCCCGGCGTGAAGGAGTACATGGACGAAACCAAGGCCTCCGCCAAGGCGCGCGGCTATGTCGAGACGGTGTTCGGCCGCCGGCTCTACCTCCCCGAGATCAACTCCCCCAACGGCCCGCGCCGCGGCGCGGCCGAGCGCGCGGCCATCAACGCCCCCATGCAGGGCACGGCGGCCGACCTCATCAAGAAGGCCATGGTGGCGGTGCAGGCCGTGCTGGACGCCGAGAAGCCCGGGGTGCTGATGGTCATGCAGGTGCACGACGAACTGGTGTTCGAGCTGCCCGAGGACGAAGCGGGCTGGCTGCGCACCGAGATTCCGCGCCTCATGGCCGACGTGGCCGATCTGAAAGTGCCGCTGCTGGCGGAAGTGGGCATGGGCCCGAACTGGGAGAAGGCCCATTGATCCCCGGGCGGAGCCCGGCCGCGATGCGCGGCGCGGGGGCGAACCGGTGAGCGGTATCACGCCGGGAGAGCTGCAGCTCGGCGCGCTGCGCGCCCTGGCCCAGCGGCGCATGCCCCTGTGGCTGCAAGCCGTCCTGGCCGCCGGGTCCATCGCGCTCGTGATCGCGGCGCTGCGCACGGGGCAGGGGGCCTACGGCATGGGCGCCTTCATCGCCGCCATGCTGGCCGTGGTAGCGCGGCAGACGGCGCGCCACCTCGATGCGGCGCTGCGCGCGGAGGCCTCGGGGCGCCGCGAGGAGGTGCAGGTAGGCATCGAGGCCGGCCGGCTCGCGGGCAAGGACACCTGCCACGTGCTCGTGCCGTGCGCCGAGGGCCTGTGGCGCGTGGAATTCCTGCCGCAGCACTGGACCCCTGTCTCGGGCACCGTGCCCGCGACGGTGTACTGGCTGCCCGGCACGGCGTGGCCCGTGCTGGTGACGACCGATGCCGGCGTGATGGTGCCGCGCACCCGGCCCGTGCTGCATCCGCGCTGAAGCCGCACCGGGGGCTGGCCCCGGCGCGGAACCCTTTCACTCCTCCAGCGGGCAGTCGGGCTGCACGCTGGCCTTCAGCGGCAGGTAGTAGTAGGCGGCCGGCTGCCATTTGCCCGGGCCTGCGCTGTCGGCGACGCGCACGTGCATTCCCTCGGCGGAGAAGCAATGGTCCACGCGCACCGAGACCTTGCGGTCCGGCCATTGCAGGAAGAGCCGCTGCTCGGTGGCCCGTGTCACCGTGGCCTTGCCCTGCAGCGTCAGCCCCATGAAGGCCCCGTCCGGCGCGCGCGTGAACTGCGCGGAGTGCTCGGCCGCGAGCTGCGCGTCGTCGCCGTCGAAGCGCAGGATGGCAACGTCCCGGGCAGGCACGGCGGACTGCGGGCGGACGCAGCAATCCGCGGCCTTGGCGGCGGGGGACAGCGGCAGATAGTGCAATCCTTCCGCGGGCACCGGCTGGTCCGCGGAAGCCAGGGCGACGAGGGCTGCGCCGGGAGCGCTGGCGTCCACCACGCCGATGCGGGTGGACAGGAGCGTTTCCGGGCTGGCGGGCTTTGCCACGGGGGGCGCAGGCCTGGTGGCTTTCCGGGCCTTCGCGGCCGACTTCGGTTTGTTCGTGGCCTTGGGTTTCGCGGGCGCCGCGCCTGCGGAGAAGGCCAGGCACATTGCGAGCAGGAGGAAGGTCGCGGTGCGGGATCGGTTGCGGTTGTGTTGTTCTTTGGCCATCGTCGGAGGAATGAGGTCGCTGTGATCCTGGGTGTGCTGGGGAGCCGGAATTCTGCGTTCACCGGCGCGAAGTGTGCCGATGGGACGCCATCTCCGGTTTTTTCTTGGGGGCCAAGAGGTGGGCAGTGCGGCAGAGGGCGGGGCTCGCCAAGGCCTCCACGGGGATGCCCAGGGCCAGGCCCGGAAGCATCTCCAGATCGGCCACCTGTTCGGCATTTTCGGCCCCATGGATTTGCGCGAGCCGGTGGGCCAGCGCGGGCGGAGCCGCAGGAAACCAGTCGGGATGCCTGATCCACACGCCTGTGAGCGGCAACGAGGCGCCTGCCATCCATGCGGCGAAGAGCGGCACGCGTGTGCGCTTCTTCATTGCACGATCACCCGTCCGCAGGATTTCTGGCACGCATATCCGGAGCGATGGGTGTGCCCGCCGTTGCCCGAGAAGGCAGGGGATGAGGAATACCGCACTTGAAGACGCTTTGCGATTCGCCATTGAGCTTGAAGGTGCAATCGATCATTCAACGCCATGGTGCTCATGGGCAATCCGCCTGCACGTCCGCGCCCAGTGGCAGGTAGTAGTGGGCCGCGGGCTTCCAGCCGCCTGCAGGCGTGCTCTCGGCGATCTTCACGTGCAGGCCTTCGGTGGACAGGCAATGGTCCACCCGCACCTGCGTCTTGCGGTCCGGCCATCGCAGCAGGATGCGCTGGGGCGATGCCCGCTTCACGGCAGGGCGGCCTTCGATGGACAGCCCTACGAATCCGTCGCCCGGAGGGTGGGTGAAGCGTGCTTCGCGCTCCGCTGCCGGCTTGGCTTCCGGGCCCTCGTAGCGCAGCAGGGCGGCCTCCGGCCCGTCGACCGGTGCCAGCGGGCGAATGCAGCACTCCGTGGCCTTGCCCGCCGGCGGCGACAGGCCCAGAAGGGCTATCTTCCAGGCGTAGTGCATCAGGTACGCGCGCTCCGGCGGCCTCAGCGTGGCCGAGATGGCCACACCGGCACGCCCCTGCCTGGAGGCAGGCGATGAACGATTCCACTCTGGTTCTGAAATCCCGGGTGAGGTCGCTGGTTTGGGCGCCGGTGGGGAATTTCGCCACCCATGCGCTGCCGCTCAACTCTGCCATGCATGAACTTTCGTCGGTCAACCGGTGATGTGAAAAGGGCTCGACATGCCGGCGGTCGGCGTGCAGGTCGAAGTCGGGTCGGAGCGCGGCACGGCCGATGCGCCCCGGCCGGGGGAATGTAGCGGTGCAGGGCTCCATCGCTGTGGCGTTTGTTTCCAATTGCCGGCAGGGAGCGACTCCCGAAACGTTTCGATGCAATAGCATGGGCGTGACGGCCCCCTTTCCGAACACCGCTCCTTCCCATGCGCCTGCGCCATATCGAAGTCTTCAACGCCGTGATGCTCACGGGCAGCGTGAGTGCCGCCGCGCGCCTCATCAACGTGACGCAGCCCGCCGTGAGCCGCATCCTCGCGCATGCGGAACTGCAACTGGGCTTTGCCTTGTTCCACCGCCACAAGGGCCGGCTGGTGCCCACCCGCGAGGCCCAGACGCTGTACCCGCACATCGAGCGGCTGTTCACCCAGCTCGACGAGGTGCAGCGCCTCGCCAGCAGCCTGCGCGGCCAGCAGCGCGAGGGCGAGCTGCACATCCTGAGCGTGCTGGCGTTGAGCTACGAGGTGCTGCCGCGCGCGCTGCGGGCCTTCCGCGCCCTGCATCCCGATGTGCAGGTCACCATCGATGCGCTGCACTCGCCGCAGATCGTCTCGGCCCTGGCGCTGCAGGAGGCCGACGTGGGGTTCGTGTTCACCGCGCTGGCCCATCCCTCGCTGGAGCAGGAGACGCTGGCCGAGGGGCGCATGGTCTGCGTTGCGCCGCATGGGCTGATCGATGCAGCACTCGTGCGTTCGGGGGCGGTGCACCTGGCCGATCTGGCGCAGGTGCCGGTGGTGCGCCTGGGCGTGAACGATCCGCTCGGCACCATGGTGAACCATGCCTGCCGCGAGGCCGAGGTGGGGCTGCAGTCCACGCTCGCGGTGCAGACCTACCACGCGGCGCTGGCGCTGGCGCACCACGGCCTGGCCGTGGCCCTGGTGGATGCCTGCACGGCCGCCTCCGCAGACCTGCAGAAGGTGGACGTGCTGGAGTTGATGCCGCGCATCGCGGTGCCCGTGAAGGCGCTGCGCATGCCGCACCGCCCGGCCTCGCTGCTGGCCGATGCGATGACGCGCTGCATGCGCGACGCGGTCGTGCAGATGCTGCAGGGCCGCGCGCCGGCAGGCTGACCGCTGCGCTACGGCGGCGCCGCCCGCGGTGCTTCAGCCCGCCAGTGCGCCGTGGGGGCGCCGTTCCTGTGCCAGGGCCTCGGCGAGTTGTTCCGCCGTACCGAACGACAGCGTGAAGCCCAGCGCACCATGTCCCGTGTGCAGCCAGAGATTGGCGGGCCCGCCGGGCTGGCGCCCGACGATGGGCAGGCCCGTGGGCGTGGCCGGGCGCATGCCGGTCCAGGGGCGCAGGTCCGCGCCGTCGCCCGGGTCGTGCCCGAACACGGCGGACACCGTGGCGCGGAGGCGGGCGATGCGGTCTGGCGGAATGCTCCGGTCGTCGCCCACCAGCTCGGCCATGCCGGCCACGCGCAGCCGGTCGCCGATCCGCGCGAAAACGACCTTGCGCGACGCATCGGTCACGTTCACGTGGGGCGCCCACGCGGCGCCGGCCGGGGCGTCCAGCGTGATGCTGTAGCCCTTGAGCGGATACACGGGCACCCGCATGCCCAGGCGCTCAGCCCAGGCGGTGCTGTCGCTGCCCAGGGCCAGCACGAAGTGGTCGGCCTCCACGGGCAGCGCTTCGGTGCCTGCGCCGCGCTGCACGCGCACCGCGGAGACCGCGCCGCGGGCATCGCGCAAGAAACCGCTCACCCGCGCACCGAGGATGAACTGCACACCGCGCGCCGCCAGCAGGGCATGCAGGCCCTCGCACACCTTGCGGCAGTCGGCCGCGCATTCGCTCGGCGTGTGGATGGCGCCCGCGATGCCGGCGGCGTCGTGCGCGAGCGCGGGCTCCAGCTCCACGCAGCGCGCGGCGGACACCGATTCCTGCTCCGAGCCCCATTCGCGCTGCAGTGCCATCTGGCGCTCTGCCGCGGCCAGGGCTTCGCGGGACCGGTAGACCACCAGCTTGCCCGTGCGCGTGAAGTCGCAGGCCAGGCCCTCGCGGTCCAGCAGCGCGTCGAACGCCAGCCGGCTGCGGGCCGCGAGCGCGAGCAGCGCGCCGGTGGTGCGCCGGGAGGTGTCGTCGTTGCAGGCGGCCAGGAAGGCCGCACCCCAGCGCCATTGGTGAACGCTCCACTGCGGGCGCAGCTTGAGCGGTGAATCCGGCGAGAAGAGCAGCTTGGGCAACTGCCCCCAGACCGATGCGTCGGCCAGCGGCTGCACGTAGCTGTAGCTCAGTTGCGCGCCGTTGCCGCCGCTCGCGCCGCCGCCCACGGGCCCCTGGTCGATGACCGTGACGCGCCAACCCTGCCGCTGCAGCGCGTAGGCCGTGGCCAGGCCCACGATGCCGGCACCCAAGACACATGCATGCATATCGATTCCGATCCGTTCCATCCGTGTGCGGGTGCGGGCACCCGGAGAAGCCAAAAGCCGGCCCGTGGAGCCGGGCCTGCGGGCACTGTAGGACCGCGGGCGGCGCTTGAACAATGCCGTTCGCCCCCATGCCCATGCCTCCAGGTTATGCACCGCAATGGGCTGCCGGATCGTGGAACGGCGCGCGGGCGGCTGGCGCATCTCTTGCTAAAGATCAGGGTAGACCCGGCCCTGGCATAACTTTTCGGCATGGCATTGTCCGTGGAATGAATTGTTCAAGCCGAGGCCGTCTTCCTACAGTGCCTGCACCGCCGCGCTGCGCCGGTGCCGGTATCGCCATCCCCCCATCCGTGAAGGAGTTCCCATGAAATCCACCCTCTGCTCCGCCGTGCTGCTGGCCTGCGGCATGCTGGCCGGCGCCGCCGCGCAAGCCGACACCCTCAAGAAGATCGCCGACAGCGGCAAGATCACGCTGGCGTACCGCGAGTCGTCGGTGCCTTTCAGCTACCTCGCCGGCGCGGGCGCGCCGATCGGCTTCTCGGTGGACATCTCCAACGCGGTGGTCGATGCGGTGAAGAAGAAGCTGAACAAGCCGGACATCAAGGTGGAACTGCAGGCCGTGACCTCGCAGAACCGCATCCCGCTCGTCACCAACGGTACCGTGGACCTGGAGTGCGGCTCCACCACCAACAACACCGCGCGCGCCAAGGATGTGCAGTTCGCCGTCAATTACTTCTACACGGGCACCCGCCTGCTGGTGAAGAAGTCGTCGGGCGTCAAGAACTACGCGGACCTCGCGAAGAAGACCGTGGCCAGCACCACCGGCACCACGAATGCCCAGGTGATCCGCAAATACAACCGCGACAACAACCTCGACATGGACCTGATCCTGGGCAAGGACCACAACGATTCCATGCTGCTGGTCGATACCGGCCGCGCGCTGGCGTTCGCCATGGACGACATCCTGCTCTTCGGCCTGAAGGCCAATGCGAGCAATCCGGCCGACTGGGACGTGGTGGGCGATTCGCTGCAGGTCGAGCCCTATGCCTGCATGCTGCGCCGGGACGATCCGCAGTTCCAGGCCCTGGTCAACGGCGTGATCGGCGGCATGATGAAGTCGGGTGAATTCGAGAAGCTCTACACCAAGTGGTTCCTCTCGCCCATCGCGCCCAAGAACCAGTCGCTCGGCCTGCCGATGTCCAAGGAACTGCGCGACAACCTGACGGCGCAGAGCGACAAGCCGGCGGTGTGATGGCGGCTGCAGCGCACGCGGCGGAAGCGACGGAAGTGGCTGCGCCAGCGGCGCCGCGCACGGTCGGCATCCTGGGCGGCATGGGCCCGGCGGCGGGGGCGGACTTCGTGCGGCTCTTCGTGCAGTCGTGCACCGAGCGGCTGCAGGCGCTGCACCTTCCCGTGCGGGACCAGGGCTATCCGGAGCACTGGCTGGCCCAGGTTCCGGTGCCCGACCGCACCGCGGCGCTGGAAGACCGCAGCCCCGGAGCGCACCAGCCGGGCGATGCGCTCCTGCAGGCCACGGGCCGGCTGGCCGCGCTGGGCGCCCGCTCGGTCGCCATCGCCTGCAACACCGCCCATGCGTGGCATGGCCTGCTGCAGGAGCGTTTTCCGCAGATCACCGTGCTGCACGCGGTGCGCGAAGTGGCGGCGCTGCTGCGCCTGCAGGGCGTGCAGCGCGTGGGATTGCTGGCCACGCAGGGCACCTACCGCGCCGGGCTCTATCGGACGGAACTCCAACGCGAAGGCATCGACTGCCTGGAGCCGCCCGAGTCCGGGCGCGAACGGCTCATGCAGGGCATCTACGAAGGCGTGAAGGCCGGCGACCTGGAACTGGCCCGCCGCTGTTTTGCCGAGGTGGCCCGGAGCCTGCACGCCGGCGCAGGAGCGCAGGTGATCGTGATGGGCTGCACCGAGATCCCGCTGGCCCTGGACGAAGCCGACGTGGGCGTCGCGCTGCTGAACCCGGCCCGCGTGCTGGCCGATGCGCTGGCGCGCGAGGCCTACGCGCCCTGCGCAGCCGGCATCCGTTGAGGCGTGCCCCTCTCAGCCCCAGAGCGCGGGCTTGGAGACCATCAGGTAGTAGATCGCCAGCATCGCGGCAAACGCCGGGTAGCCCAGCGCTTCCCACCAGCGCGCGTGGCGTCGGTACCGGGCGGGCAGCTCCGTGGCGCGCGCCACGGCGGTGCGAGCCATGTCCGCCATGCGCCATTGCAGCCACAGCACCGGCAGCCAGCACAGCCCCGCGAGCACGTAGAGGCCCAGCGACGCCGCGATCCACGGGGTGGACAGCGGCCAGCCCGCCATGTGGGCCAGCGCCACGCCGCTCACGGGCTGGACGATGCCCGCCGGCGTGGTGAACCACGTGTCGGCGCGCACCACGAGGCGCGCCACCACGGCCTGCGCGGCCAGGCTGCCGCTGCGGTTGGCAAAGAAAAGATAGAACGCCGAGCCGAAGCCGGTGCCCACCAGCAGTACGCTGGAGAGGATGTGGACCCACTTGAGAACGAGGTAGGTGTTCATGGATGTGTCTTCTTCCGTTCCGCGCGCCACAGCACGAGCAGGATGGCGCCGATGGGCAGGTTCTTGAGCAGGCGGCCGAGCGGGTCGAGCCACAGGCCCGGCAGCAGAACCGTCGCGATGGCGGTCATCGCTGCCATGAGCAGCAAGGCCGCGGCGTAGGCCGGTCGCCCCGGCCGCCACCACAGCCAGATGCCGACCGCGAGGTCGGCAGCGATGCCGGCCGCGATGATGGCCTGCATCCACGCGCCGTTCTCCAGCCCGGCGGCCACCAGCAAATCGCGGCTCTGGCCGTGGAACTCCGCCAGGCTGGCCGCGGCGGTGCCCAGCCAGACGGCCACCAGGCTCGCCCGCAGCCAGCCCAGCGCGGCAGCGCCGTCCTGCGATGGCGGGCGCGGCGTCATGGCTGCCTCCACGCGCGGGCGACCAGATCGCGGTAATGCACCGCCGGGTGCCCGATGAGGCCTTGCAGCGGCGCGGCATCGGCCGTGTTGTCGCTGCCCAGCAGTTCCAGGCTCTCGCTGCACCAGGGCGATGCCGGCACCTGGTCGCCCAGCCGGGCGCTCCAGCGGCTGAGCAGATCGGGCAGCGGGGCCACGTGCGCCGGGCCGTGGCCGGACTGCGTCCGCAGGCTGGCGATCAGCCCGGCCATCGAGACGGCCTCGGGCCCTGCGCATTCGATGGTGCCCTGCCGGTCCAGCGCCGGGCCCAGCAGTGCGGCCACGGCATCGGCCAGATCCTGCACCGCCACGGGTTGCACGCCGGCACGCAGCACCGGGCGGGGCAAGACCACCACCGGCAGCCGCGCGAGGTTCATGAATAGCGCGCTGCTCGCGCCGCCCCGCCCGAAGACGATGCTCGGGCGCAGCACGCAGGCCGTCAGGGGGGGCGATGCCTCGCCGGCCAGGCCGAGCAGGTGGGTGTCGGCCGCGCGCTTGGTGCGGGCGTACCGCGTTTCGCTGCGGTCCACGCCCAGCGCGGAGATCTGCACCACGCGCCGCACGCCGGCCTGCGCGCAGGCGTCGAACAGCGCTTTGGGGGTGTCGCGGTGCAGCGCATCGATGGGGCGCGAGGGGCTGTCGCGCAGCACGCCCACGGCATTGACCACCGCGTCGATGCCCGAGAGGCGCGGCAGCCAGTCGCGGGCCGCGATGTCGCGGGCGAAGTCCATGGCCACCTGCCCGGTGGCGGGGCGGGCATGGCGGGGGGAGACGCCTTCGAGCACCGTGTGTCCGTCAGCGCGCAGCCGCGTGGCCAGGTGGCGGCCTATGAACCCGGTCGCGCCGGTCAGGAGAATCTGCATGGTGGATCGCCTTGGTGAATGGAGCGAGAAGGGCAAACAGCGTGCCGCCGCCTCACAGGCGGCACTGGCCGTCCGGGCCGCAGCGCTGCCGTGCCGCGCGCTGGCTGGCGCGCTCGAACAGGCCGCTGACGAGCCACCGCGGCAGGCGGTAGCGGTTGCGCGCCAGGACCGGGTACAGCCGGTCCGCCAGCGGCCCCAGCACCGGCAGCCGCGTGGCGGCCGTGACCCAGCCCATGCCCACGGCCTCATAGGCGCGGCGGAACACCTCCACCCCGCGCAGTACCCGCCCGTCCGCGGCCCGGGCGTGGATGAGGGTGAGCAGGTCCTCGCGCGTGGTGCCCGGCGGCGGCCCCTCGAACCCCGGCGCCCAGACGTCTTCGAACCGCAGCAGCCCCGCGCGGTCGCGCCGCATGAGGTTGCCCATCTCGGCGCTGCACAGCGCGCAGCGCGCGTCGTAGTAGAGGGTCAGCGGATAGAGGGCGGGGGCTTCTGTGGTCATGGCGGGCTCCTGGGCAATGGTTCGTTGTTTTCAGGATTTCTGTATGAAAAGAAATAATCGGCCAAAAAAGGGCAATGCCCGTGCAAACAGGTCAGGCGGAAGGCGGCGCCTTGCCGGGGCGTGCCGGGCTGTCGTCGCCGCGCACGAACTTCTGGACGCTGGCTCCCAGGCGCAGCACCTTTTCGAGGGTGGACGGGGTCAGGCGCAGCATTTCGTCGGTCCACAGGCCCAGCGATTCCATGAGCCGCAGCGTCTCGCGCACGCGGTCCTGGGCATCGGGCGATTCGGTGGCCATTTCGGGGCGGGCGACCAGTTCGCGCAGCATGCGCACCGTGGGCTCGAACTCACGCTCCTTGCGTTCGCGCACCACGGTACGGAACAGCTCCCACACGTCGGTGGAGGTTTCGAAATAGTCGCGCCGGTCGCCCAGCACATGCGTCACGCGGATGAGGTTCCAGTTCAGCAATTCCTTGAGGCTGTTGCTCACGTTGGAGCGCGCGACGACCAGCGTGTCGCAGATCTCCTCCGCATGCAGCGGGCGGCCGTGGAAGAAGAGCAGGGCGTGGATCTGCGCGACGGTGCGGTTCACGCCCCAGGCGGTGCCCATTTCGCCCCAGTGGACGACGAAGCGGCGGGCGATGTCGGTGAGTTGCATGGGCGCAGTCTATGGCTTCATTAATTTCTGTCAAGACAGAAATTTTCCTGCGCAAGCCGCGATCCACTGACCAGGACCACGGCGGCGTCCGAGGGTTTTCTGCCTGCGCCGGCCGCCCGCCGGCGGGAGGCCCTAGACTGCTGCCGGCCTCCGGGCGATTCCGCCCGGCACCCACCCGACACTTTCACAGGAGCCTTCCATGCTGCATGACGACCTCAAGAAAGATTTCGACGCCCTGCTGCCCGGCCAGTCGACCGAAGCCGGCGCCAGCCGCCGCACCGCCATGCGGGTGGCGCTGGGCGCAGGCTTCGGCGTGGGCTACGCCGCCGCGGCCATGCCGATCATGGCGCAGACGGCCATCCAGACGCCGGCCGACGGCCTCACGGCGGGCAAGGTCGAGATCGACGTGAACGGCTTCAAGGTGCCGGCCTATCGGGCCGCCCCGGCGGGCAAGACCGGCCTGCCGGTGGTGCTGGTGATCCAGGAGATCTTCGGCGTGCACGAATACATCGCCGACACCTGCCGCCGCTTCGCGAAGGCGGGCTACCTGGCGATCGCGCCCGACATGTACGTGCGCCAGGGCGATCCCTCGCAGTACACCGAAGTCGCCAAGCTCATGAGCGAGATCGTCTCCAAGGTGCCCGATGCCCAGGTGCTGGCCGACCTCGATGCGACCGTGAAATGGGCCGGCGCCCATGGCGGCGACCTGTCGAAGGTGGGCATCACGGGCTTCTGCTGGGGTGGCCGCATCACCTGGCTCTACGCCGCGCACGGGCCGGTCAAGGCGGGGGTCGCGTGGTATGGGCGCCTCGTGGGTCAGGCCAGCGACCTCACACCCAAGCACCCGGTGGACATCGCGCCCATCCTGAAGGCGCCGGTGCTCGGCCTCTATGGAGAAAAAGACACCGGCATCCCCCTTGACACGGTTGATAAGATGAAAGCGGCCCTCAAGACCGGCTCCGCCGCCGCCAAGGCATCGGAGTTCGTCGTGTACCCGGATGCGCCGCACGCCTTCCACGCCGACTACCGGCCCAGCTACCGCAAGGAAGCCGCCGAGGATGGATGGAAGCGCGCGCTGGCGTGGTTCAAGACGCACGGCGTGGGCTGATGGCGCGCTCCACCGGCGTGCCGTCCGCAGCAAAGCCCTTCGGGGCTTTTTTCGTTTCCGCCATGCCGATGCAGCCGCCATAACAATGAAAATGGCTCCATGCCGGCGAAAATAGGACATTTTTAGCTATGGTTTTAATAGCAGTCATCCTGGCCACCCTGGCCGCGGGCATTGGCAGTGTGTGGGTGGCTGCGCTGCTCATGCGGGCCGGCTGGGGCGACGGCCGCACGGGCATCGGCCCGCAGCATCTGCTGAGCTTCGCCGCCGGCGCGCTGCTGGCCACGGCCTTCATGCACCTTCTGCCCGAAGCCTTCGAGAGCCAGGCGGGCGCGCACGAACTGTTCGCCACGCTGCTGGTCGGGCTGGTCTTCTTCTTTTTGCTGGACAAGGCCGAGCTTTGGCACCACGGCCACGAGCACGGCGTGGGGCCCGCCCACGACCATGAACACGGCCATGGACATGGCCACGGAGGTGATGCGGCCCACGGCCATGCGCACCACGGCCACGGCCACGGCTCCCGGTCGTCCGGCGGCTGGGCGCTGCTGACCGGCGACAGCGTGCACTGCTTCGGCGACGGCATCCTGATCGCTTCCGCCTTCCTGGCAGACATCCGGCTGGGCGCCATTGCCGCGCTGGCAGTGCTGGCGCACGAGGTGCCCCACCACATGGGCGACCTCGTCGTGCTACGCCAGTCCAGCGGCAATCGCCGCGGGGCGCTGGTCAAGGTATCGCTGGCCGGCGCCGTGACGGCGCTGGGCGGCATCACGGGCTATTTCCTCGTGGGCGAGCTGCAGGACTGGCTGCCGTATTTCCTGGCCATCGCCTCCAGCAGCTTCGTCTATGTGGCGCTGGCCGATTTGATCCCCCAGTTGCAGAAGCGCCTGACGGCGATGCAGACCTTCGCCCAGATCGCCTGGCTGGCCGCGGGCATGACGGTGGTCACGCTGGTGAGCGGCCTGGCGCACTCGCACTGAGCCGCCGCGGCCCGCGCCGGGCCCTGTTCACCGGGGCTGCGCCAGCCGTTCGAAGTCCTGGTCCAGGCGCGCCAGGCTGCCGTCGATGCGCGCGCGCTGGTCGCGCGTCCAGGCCGCCTGCCGGTCGAGGCGGCTGCGGGCGTCGGCCAGCATGCGTGCCATTTCCGCCGGCTGGGGGCCGCCGGCCGTCGCGCGGTGCTGGATGATGGCCACCGGGTCCAGCGTGGCGCGGAACTCGGCCTCGCTCATCGGCAGTTGCGCCGGGAATTCCGAGCCGTGCACCGATTCCGCGTAGATGCGCCGCGCTTCCCGGTAGGGGAAGTCCAGCGGCTTGATGTCCTTGGCCTTCGCGTAGCCCACGACCTCGGACGCGAAATGGTGGCCCACGCGGAACGGCAGCTGGTATTTGCGCATCAGCACGTCGGCCAGCTCCTGCGATGCGGTCCAGTCGCTGTTGAGCTCTTCCAGCGCGCGCTGCGGATCGATGACCAGCGCGTTCAGGATGCGGTCCCACTGGTTCAGCACCACGATGGCGCTCTGCACCATGCCGACGTTGTTGCGCGTCTCCTTCGGGTCCTGCATGCCGGGCGGGATGTTGTGCGCCTGGATGGCGGCGCCCATGCCCAGCGTCAGCGCCTGCGAGGCATCGCGCCGCGTGCTGTTGAGCAGGCCCGGGTTGCGCTTTTGCGGCATGGCGCTGGAGACGTAGGTGTTGCCGTCGCCCTCCTGCAGCAGGATCCACGGACGGGCCTGCGCGTACTGCGTCATCACGTCTTCGATGAAGGTGCCGGCGTGCAGCGCGATGGCCATGACGATGGCGCCGGCCTCGACGGGCTGGTCCACGGCAGACACCTGCGCGGCGTCGTAGGCGTTGTCCACGGTGGCGGCAAAGCCCAGGTAATCGGCCATGCGCTGGCGGTCGAGCGGCCAGCTCGTGCCGTTGAGCACCGTTGTGCCCATGGGCGAGCGGTCGATGCGTGCGTAGGCCTCGCGGATGCGCTGCGCATCGCGGTCCAGCCCGCTGGCGAGCCCCAGCAGGTAATGCCCGTAGCTGTTGGGCTGGGCCGCCACGCCGTTGGTGTAGTTGGGCACCACGGTGGCGCGGTGCCTGTCGGCCAGCCGCACCATCGTGGCGGTGGTCTTGTGCAGGGCCTCGGCCAGCTTGAGCATCTCTTCGCGCAGCAGGGCCGACCGCACGGTGGAGAGCATGTCCTGGCTGGAGCGGCCGGCATGCAGCAGGGTGATCTGCGGCCCCGCGGCCTCGATCAGCAGGGGCTCGAAGGTGATGACCAGGCTGGGGCGCTTGCCGCCGGGCCGGTTGCCGTCGGCCAGCACCTTGCTGATGCCGGCGTGGGCCAGCGGCGCGAAGGATTTGTCGAGCAGGCCTTCTTCGGTGTTGATGACGGCGGACGCCTTGTTGATCTCTCCGAGCCAGAAGAACTCGTCGCGCCGGGGCGCCTTGCTGGCGGCCGCAGGCGGGGAGGGCGGTGCGGTGGCGGCGGGGGCGATGGCGGGGGCCAGGGGAGCGGGCGTTGGCGCCGCACTCTGTGCGGCCGCCGTGCCAGCCGCACAGAGTGCGGCGGCGCAGGCGATGGCGTGCAGGGCGCGGGGCAGCGCGGGGGTCTTCGAGGCGATTGCCATGGTTGTCTCCTTTTTTTGGAATGGTTCCGGGTGCCGGCAGGGCGCCAGCAGGGCCTGGGGTCGGGCGTGGGGTGCGGCGCTCCGGGCGTCAGCCGGCCAGGGCTTCCCGGACGGCGGCCACCTGCCGGCGCGACACCGACAGCAGCTCCGGCAGGCCGTGCATGCGCACGGCCCAGCCTTCGCCCTCTTCGGGGTCGTAATGCTTCTCGATGGCCCGCAGCGCGCGGCGCGCCACCAGCGCATTGCGGTGCACGCGCAGGAAGCGGGCCGGATGGCGCGCCTCCAGTTCGCTCAAAGCGCCTTCGAGCACATAGCTGCGCGTGCCGGTGCGCACCGTGAGGTACTTGAGTTCGGCCTTGATGTAGAGCACCTCGTCCAGCGGCACGCGCTCGGTGCGGCCCCGGTCCTGGATCAGCAGCACTTCGCCATCTGCCGTGCCCGGGGGGGGCTGTGGCCGGGGCGCCGGCTGGGCCGCCGTGCGCTGCACCTTGGCCAGTGCCTGCTGCAGCCGTTCCAGCCGCACGGGCTTGGTGAGGTAGTCCACCGCGTCCAGCTCGAAGGCGCTCACGGCATGGTCGGCGTGCGCCGTGACGAAGACGATGGCGGGCGGCCACGCCAGGGCCCGCAGCGTGTGGGCGAGGGCCAGCCCGTCCTGGCCCGGCATGTGGATGTCCAGCAGCACGGCGTCGCAGGCGCGGCCGGCGGTGGCCCGCAACTGCTGGAGCGCTTCGGCGGCATTGGCCGCCTCGGACACCGTGTGCCCGCCGCAATCGGCCAGCAGGGTGCGCAGGCGGCTGCGCGCCAGGGCTTCGTCATCGACGATGAGGATGTGCATGGGGTGGGTGGCCGTCTGGGGTGAAGGGCGGGCTGCGGCGCGCGCAGCCGTCAGGGCCGCGCCGGCAGCGAGATGCGCACCCTGTACAGCCCATTGTGCATGCCTGCCGAGAAGTCGCACTGCACGTCGTGCAGCAGCCGCAGGCGGTCCCGCACGTTGGCCAGCGCGATGCCGTGGCCCTGTGTGCTGGCGGCCGTGCGCAGGTCGGCCGCCGGCACGGTGTTGGTGATGGTGACCACCGCGCGGCTGCCGCGCAATTCGGTCGTCACGCGCAGCTTGCCGCCCTGCGCGCAGGGCTCCACGCCGTGCTTGACGGCGTTTTCCACCAGCGGCTGCAGCAGCAGCGGCGGCAGCCGCGCGGCATCCGTGCGGGCGTCGAGCACCCATTGCACCCGCAGCCGCTGCTCGAAACGCACCTGCTCGATGGCGAGGTAGCGGCGGGCCAGCGTGATCTCCTCGGCCAGCGTGGAGGATTCCCCTTGCTCGACCAGCGCATGGCGGAAAAGGTCGCTCAAATCCTCCAGCAGCGCTTCGGCCTTGGCCGGCTCGTCGCGCACCAGCGCGATGGCGCTGTTGAGCGTGTTGAACAGGAAGTGCGGCCGGATGCGCGACTGCAGCTCGCTGAGCCGCGCGGTGGTGGCCGCTGGCGCGCGGGCGCGTGCGCGCAGCACCAGGGCCGCCACCAGCGCGGCCGACAGCAGCGCGCCGCTGGCCGTGCTGGCGATCCAGGGCGGGTCCGTGGCCACGCCCACCAGCGCCAGCATGCCGCACGCGTAAACGCCCGATGCCGCCCCGAGCGCCACGCCTGCCGCATACTGCAGCGCGACCGGCAGGCCCTGCAGCACGGTCTTGAGGCTGCAGGCCGTCACCAGCCAGGCCAGTGTGGCGGGCAGCGCGCCGCCGGTCAGCAGCGAGAGCCGCGCCAGCCATTCCATGGGGCTTGTGGCCCCGAACAGCGCCCCCACGCCGAGCACCGCTTCCACGAAAAGCACGGCGCGCAGCACCACCCCGACGTGGCAGGCGTCGAAGACGAGCGCACGCCGTCCGAGCCCCTCGGAAGGGGGCTCGGGCAGGGGCTGGGGCCGGGTCGATAAAATTTGGGTCTCTTGCATCGCGGCATCCGGACGTTCCGGGTGACCGAAACCTCCGGATTATTGCCCTCCATGTCCTCCAGCTCCTCCGCGCAACCCTCCCATGACCAGCTCGCCACCAAGGCCCAGGCCTGGTCGGCACTCTTTTCCGAACCCATGAGCGATCTGGTCAAGCGCTATACGTCGAGCGTGTTCTTCGACAAGCGCCTGTGGCAGGCCGACATCGCCGGCAGCCTGGCCCACGCCGAGATGCTGGCCGCGCAGGGCGTCATCGCCTCCGAGGACCATGCGGCCATCCAGCGCGGCATGGCGCAGATCACGCAGGAGATCGAAGCCGGCACCTTCGAATGGAAGCTCGACCTCGAGGACGTGCACCTCAACATCGAGGCCCGCCTGACCCAGCTGGTGGGCGATGCCGGCAAGCGGCTGCACACCGGCCGCAGCCGCAACGACCAGGTGGCCACCGACGTGCGCCTGTGGCTGCGCGGCGAGATCGACCTGATCGCCGACCTGCTCAAGGAACTGCAGGTCTCGCTGGTCGATGTGGCCGAACAGAACGTGGAAGTGATCCTGCCGGGATTCACCCACCTGCAGGTGGCCCAGCCCGTGAGCTTCGCCCACCACATGCTGGCCTACGTGGAGATGTTCGCGCGCGACGCCGAGCGCATGCAGGACGTGCGCCGCCGCGTGAACGTGCTGCCGCTGGGCAGCGCGGCCCTGGCCGGCACCACCTACCCGCTGGACCGCGAGCGCGTGGCGCGCACGCTCGGCATGGAGGGCGTGTGCCAGAACAGCCTGGACGCCGTCAGCGACCGCGATTTCGCCATCGAGTTCACGGCCGCCGCGAGCCTGTGCATGGTGCACGTGAGCCGCCTGTCGGAAGAGCTCATCATCTGGATGAGCCAGAACTTCGGCTTCATCCGCATCGCCGACCGTTTCACGACGGGCTCGTCGATCATGCCGCAGAAGAAGAACCCCGACGTGCCCGAGCTGGCGCGCGGCAAGACGGGCCGCGTGGTGGGCCACCTGATGGGCCTCATCACGCTGATGAAGGGCCAGCCCCTGGCCTACAACAAGGACAACCAGGAAGACAAGGAGCCGCTGTTCGACACCGTCGATACGCTTAAGGACACGCTGCGCATCTTCGCGGAGATGGTGGGCGGCCAGCCCGACCCGGCCACCGGCAAGAAGCAGGGCGGCCTCACGGTCAACGCCCAGGCCATGGAACAGGCCGCGCAGAAGGGCTACGCCACCGCGACCGACCTGGCCGATTACCTGGTGAAGAAGGGCCTGCCCTTCCGCGACGCGCACGAAACCGTGGCGCATGCCGTGAAGGCCGCCACATCGCATGCGGTGGACCTGTCGGAGCTTCCGCTGGCCGTGCTGCAGGGCTTCCATTCCTCGATCGAGAAGGACGTGTTCGATGCGCTGAGCCTGCGGGGATCGCTGGAGGCGCGCAACACGCTGGGCGGCACCGCGCCGGCCCAGGTGCGCACGCAACTGGCCCGGCACCGCGCCCGGCTGGGCTGAGCACTTTTCTTTTTCCATTGCCCGTCTTCCGACGTCTTCGCCCCTTCCGTCCAATTCCTTCCCGCCCTCACGGTACCGCCATGACCTTGAACCGCCGCCGCCTGCTCTCCCATGCCACCCTTGCCGGCGCCGCGTTCGCGGCGGGCCTTCCGATGGGGCGGGCCTGGGCCGACGGCGGCAAGCCGGTGCGCATCCTGGTGGGCTTTCCGCCCGGCGGGGGGACCGATGCGATCGCGCGTCTGCTGGCCGACAAGCTCAAGGACGTGCTGGGCGTGTCGGTGATCGTCGAGAACCGGCCCGGGGCGGGCGGGCAGATCGCGGCGCAGGCCCTCAAGGCCGCGCCGGCGGACGGCACCACGGTGTTTCTCACGCACGACCACACCATCTCGATCCTGCCGCAGGTGGTGAAAAACCCGGGTTTCGATCCCGAGCGCGATTTCGTCAGCGTGGGCGGCGTAGCCACCTTCGTGAACGCGTTCGCGGTCTCCGGGGGCACACCGGCGCGCAGCTTCGATGACTATGTGGCGTGGGTGAAGCAGCAGGGCGGCGGCAAGAGCGCCGTCGGCATTCCGGCGCCCGCCTCCACGCCCGAATTCCTGGTCAAGCTGCTGGGCGAGCGATACCGCATCGATCTGGTGTCCGCGCCGTACCGGGGCAGCGCGCCGATGATCGGCGACATGCTGGGCAACCAGATCGCGGCCGGCGTGGGCTCGGTGCCCGATTTCCTGGAGAACCACAAGGCCGGCAAGCTGCGCATCGTGGCCGTGCTGGGCGACAGGCGGCAGGGCGCGTTGCCGGACGTACCCACCTTCGGTGAACTCGGCCTCAAGGGCTTCGAAGACCTGCCGTACTACGGCTTCTACGCGCCTGCCGGCACGCCGGCGCGGTTCGTGCAGCAATTCTCGGACGCGCTCGCGAAGGTGATTGCGCAGCGGGAAGTGCATGCCCACCTCGTCGCGCTGGGGCTGACGGTGACCCCGATGACGCCGCAGCAACTGACCACGCGCGAGCGCGCCTATACCCAGGCGTGGACGCGCATCATCCGGTCGAGCGGCTTCCAGCCGCAGTGATGCGGACTCCCGGCGGCATGCTCATGCCACCGGCTGGCCGGCGGCCTGGCGCGCGATCGCCGCGAAATTGATCGCCAGGCGCGGCGGCCGTGCCCGGCGGTGGGCCACCGCCAGCTCCACGCGTGGCACCGGTGCGCGCAGCGCCCGGAACGCCACCCCCTGCACGCTGAGCTGGCGCATGCAGGCAGGCACGAGCGACACGCCGATCTCCGCCGAAACGAGCGAAAGGATCGAGGCGATCTGCGGCGCGGGCTGGCCCAGGGCCGGCTCGAACCCGGCGGCACGGCATGCGTCCAGCACGGCATCGTGCAGGCTCATGCCGATGGCGCGCGGCGTCAGGATGAACGGCTCGTCCCGCAGCGCAGGCAGCGCCAATGCGCCGCGGCCCCGCGCGGCAGCGTGCTCTGCGGGCAGCGCAGCCACCAGGGGCTCGTCCACCAGGGCTTGCACCGCCAGCGCATCGCGATCGAATGCGGAGGGCCGGAGGATCGCGGCGTCCAGCCGATCTTCCAGCAGCCCGGCGGCCAGAGCCACCGAGTTCGCCTCCACCAGCGTCAACTCGACCTGCGGATAGGCATGGCGGAACGCCCGGATGCTGGCGGGCACGAGCGGGTTGAGCGCCGCGGTCCCGGTGAAGCCCAGGTTCAACTGGCCGGTTTCGCCGCGCGCGGCTCGCCGGGCAGCGCGCACCGCCTGAGCCGCCCGGCCGGGCAGGGGCTGCACCCCCTCCAGAAACGCCTGCCCGGCCTCGGTCAATTCGGCGCCGTGGGGCACGCGGTGGAAGAGCAGTGCGCCCACCTCGGCTTCCAGGTCCTTGATCTGCAGGCTGAGCGGGGGCTGTCCGATCCCCAGACGTGCGGCGGCCCGCGTGAAATTGCCTTCCTCGGCCACGGCGAGGAAATAACGGATGTGTCGCAGTTCCATGGCCATTTGTACTGCATATGGAAAAATGCACCGCCATATATTGGACGGATGGACCTGCGCTCGGTAAATTGACCGCCATCACGTCTCCATCGCCATGGCCTCCCGATCCGCCCCCCTTTCCGGCGACTCCGCCGCATCCTTCCCCCGGTCTCCGTCTCCCTTGTCCTCCGCTGCGGCGCGGGCCAGCGCCGGCATGCCGCCGCCCGGCGCCGGGCCTGCCGCCCTTTGGGTTCGCCGCGGCACGCCGGAATATTTCCGTGCGGGCGTGGCCCTCTTCCTGCTCGGGTTCGCGAGCTTTTCGTTGATCTATTCGGTGCAGCCGCTGCTACCGGCTTTTGCCGCGAGCTTCGGGCTGACTCCGGCGGAGAGTTCACTCGCCCTGTCGCTCACGACCGGCTGGCTGGCGTTTTCCATCGTGCTCGCAGGAGCGTTTTCGCAGGCGCTGGGGCGGCGGGGGTTGATGTTCGCCTCCATGGCACTGGCGGCCCTGCTGCAGATCGGCGCGGCCGTCGCGCCCACCTGGCAGGGCCTGGTGCTGGCGCGGGCGCTCGAAGGACTGGTGCTGGGCGGCGTGCCCGCCGTGGCCATGGCGTGGTTGGCGGAGGAGATCGAACCGGCAAGCCTGGGGCGCACCATGGGCCTGTACGTGGGCGGCACCGCATTCGGCGGCATGGTGGGCCGCGTCGGCATGGGCCTCGTGACCGAGTTCGCTTCCTGGCGGGTGGCGCTCGGTGCGCAGGGCGTGCTGTGCCTGCTCGCGGCCGTGGGGTTCCTGGCGCTGCTGCCACGCTCACGCAATTTCGTACGGCGCCCGGGCATCAACGCCGCATACCACCTGCGCACGTGGGCCGGCCATCTGCGCAACCCGGCGCTGCTGCGCCTGTATGCCGTGGGCTTCATGCTCACCAGCGTCTTCGTCACCCTGTTCAACTACGCTACGTTCCGGGTGTCCGCCGCGCCCTACCATCTGGGCCAGACGCAGGTCAGCCTGATCTTTCTCGCCTTTGGCTTCGGCATCGTCTCGTCTTCCGTGGCCGGGGGGCTGGCCGGCCGCTTCGGGCGGCGCGCACTGCTGGTCACCGGGTTCGGCCTGATGCTGGCCGGCGTGGGGCTCACCGTGCTGTCATCGCTCGTGGCCATCGTGGCGGGTATCGCGCTGGTCACCACCGGCTTCTTCATCGGCCATTCGGTGGCCAGCGGCTCCATCGGGCCGCTCGCCGGGGAAGCCAAGGGGCATGCGGCATCGCTCTACCTGCTGTTCTATTACCTGGGTTCGAGCGTCATCGGCTCCGTGGGCGGATGGTTCTGGCTGCACGGTGGCTGGTGGGCGATCGCGGGCCTCACGGGCGGCATCGCACTGGCGGGTGCGTGCTGGGCGGCCAGCCGAGGCCCGTCGGAGCGCGGGGGGACCGCTTGAACCGGCAAGCCCTCGTGTTCCTGCCGGGGCTGCTGTGCGACGAGCGGCTGTGGCGGGACCAGGCCCTGGGCCTGTCGGATATTGCCGAGCCGATGACCGCAGACCTCACGCGCGACGACAGCGTCGCCGCCATGGCGCAGCGCACGCTGGACAGCGCTCCCGGACGGTTCGCGCTCGCCGCGCTCTCGATGGGCGGCTACGTCGCGTTCGAGATCCTGCGGCAGGCACCCGAACGCGTCACCCGCCTGGCACTGTTCGATACCAGCGCATCCGTCGACAGCCCTTCGCGCGCCGCCCGCCGGCGGGCGAGCATCTCATCGATGCGGTTAGGCCGTTTCGCGGGTGTGACCGACCGGCTGCTGCCGCAGCTCATCCATGCCTCGCGCACCGACGGGCCGGTCGGGCACGATATCAAGGCCATGGCGTCCCGTGTAGGCGGCGCTGCCTTCCTGCGCCAGCAGCAGGCGATCCTCGGCCGTGCGGATGCGCGGCCCCTGCTGCCGGGCATCCGCGTTCCCACGCTCGTGGCGGTCGGAGACGGTGATGTGCTCACGCCGGTGTCTGAATCCACGGCAATCCACCGTGCCATTCCGTCGTCGCGGTGGCGGGTGTTCAAGGATTGCGGGCACCTGCCCGCCATGGAAGTGCCGGATGAGGTGACCGCGGCGCTGAGGGAATGGCTGGGCTGGAACGCCAATTGAAGGGGCGCGCAACTCTGCTGTACTGCGGAATGGTTCAGCCCCATTTGTAAATGGCGACCATGAAATTGTAAAAATTGTGTTCTGAAGGGAATGCACAGGCCCACAATCGCTCTCACGCAGCTGCACTTCCTGTGGAGAGCCTCCGATGCCCTTGTCTTCCTTCCGCTCCTTCTGCCTGGGCCGTGGTGCCGCAGCACTGCTGTGCGCTGCCGTGGCGCTGCCCACCAGTGCGCTGCAGGGCACGCCGGTGCCCCTGGTGACGGCCGCGGAGGCGACTGCCCTGCCGGCACCCTATGCACGCTGGCAGTCGAGCATGGAAGCCTTTGCGGCAGCGGACAAGACCGGGTTGCCCCAGACGGGTGGAGTGCTTTTCGTGGGCAGTTCCACCATCCGGCTATGGACCGACCTGCGTGAGGACTTCCGGCAGCTGCCCGTCGTGATCAACCGCGGCTTTGGCGGCTCGACCATGGCCGACTGCCAGTATTTCGTGAAGAACCTGGTGCTCCAGTACCAGCCGCGCCACGTGATGGTGTACGCCGGAGACAACGACCTGGCCGAGGGCCGCAGCCCGCAGCAGGTGCTCGAGAGCTTCCAGTCCTTCGTCCGCTCGGTGCGCGAGGCACTGCCCGAGACGCGCATCAGCTACATCTCCATCAAGCCCAGCCCCCTGCGGCTCACGCTGCTGCCGCGCATGCGCGAGGCCAACACCCTGCTCGCGCAATACGTGCGCACGGTGCCCAACAGCGATTTCATCGACATCTTCACGCCCATGCTCGGCGCGGACGGCATTCCACGCGCCGAGCTCTTCGGCGCCGACCACCTTCACATGAACGACGCGGGCTACGACCTGTGGCGCACCGTCATCAGCGGCTACGTGGGCGAGGGCGCCCGTGCAGCCGGCGGCGCGCGCACGGCCGATCCGGTGGTGGACGGCGTGGCAAAGGCCGGTACGCGCCCCTGAACAGAGCCCTCCGGGTTGCTACAGCGCGGGCGGTAGCGGCCGGCGCAACCGGAACAGTTTGCGCGGGGCCTGCGGTGGATCGTCCTCGGGCCCCTGGTCCATCCAGAGGCTGATGCGGGCCACGGCATGCAGCGTGCCGAAGCACACGATGAGCAGTGCGATGTCCTGCCACCAGGGGCGTTCGTAGTTGGCGCCCATGAAGCTGATCGCGAGCAGCACCACCACGAGGTGGGCGCAGAACACCGGCAGGGACGCCGCACCCAGCGTTTCGAGCCAGTGCTGGCGTGGCAGCCACGCCGCCAGGGCCGGCCCGAACCGGATGGCCAGCACCAGCAGCGCGAACAGGTTCAGCACCCTGAAGGGTCCCAGCTGCCATTTGTCGAAGAACAGGTTCCACTGGGGATTCGCATCGCCGAAGGGCACCTGCCCGATGGCGTGGCGCCAGACGAAGCCCACCACCGCCAGTGCCACGGCCACCGCGACCGCCCAGCGCGGAAACTGGAAGGCCAGGGCCTGCGGATCGTTGCGCGAAGCCCCCATCCACAGGCCCAGCACCCACAGGAACTGCCAGCCCCACATCGAGAACGTGCCCGTTTCGTGGAAGGGAATGGGGTTCTGCACCACCGCGTTCATCGCGTCGTAGAACCACTGCGAGAGGCCGAACTGCGCCAGGAACCACAGCACCACGCTGACCCCCAGCACGGGCGCCCATCCATGGCGCAGGCCGCTCGCCATCACCCAGGGGCTGGCCAGCATGAACAGCACGTAGATCGGCAGGATGTCCAGCAGCGGTGGCTCATAGACCAGCAGCAGCCCGCCGACCAGTGCTTCCAGCGGCTTGGCCAGGTAAAACGTGAGCAGGCCCTTGATCGCAGGTTCGTCCGCCTGGATGCCGATGAAGGTGATGACGGTGAACAAAAAAAGCAGCGTGGCGGCCTGGCAGGCGTAGATCTTGAGGGCCCGCCGCCAGAAGGACCGGCGCATGTCCGCCACGCCGCGCCGGACGGCCACGCGCCCGTACACCATGCCTGCCATGTAGGCGGATAGCAGGACGAACCCCTCGGCGGCCGAGACGAAGCCGAACGGCTGGCCGAGCGGCATCGTGATGCGCGTGGGCAGATGGGTCACCGTCATGAGGACCAGCATGAGGCCCCGGACGGCGTCGATCTCCCAGCGGCGGGTGGAGGGGGTGTTGGGCATGGGGGGAGGGGAGCGCGGACGCGCCGGCCCATTGTGCGTGCGCGCCGGCGGCTCGCCGTGTAGGCCATTTACAACTCAGCGCCGGGTGCGGTGGTGGGGCACTTGCCGATGGGCTACGCTCCCGGGGTTCGACGCTCCCGCCGTGGCCCAGTGCACGGAGCCGGTGCGTCTCCCGGAGGGGCCCCGCGGCTGCCGTGCGCCGTTCGCGCCGGCCGCCGCGCCATCGTTCGCATACCCATGACAACAAAGCATTTCGTTCGCGCCGCCTTCGCTGCGCTCCTGGGCCTGGCTGCGGCCAGCGCCGCTCAGGCCCTGTCGGTCGCCAGCTTTTCTCCCCAGGGAGAGGTGGCACGTATCCGGCAGGTGGTGGTCAAGTTCGATGCCGCGGCAGTGAATTTCGGCGATCCGAAGGCACCGGCGCCGTTCTCGGTGGGCTGCGAAGGCGCCGACGCGGCCAAGGGCACGGGGCGCTGGACGGGCGAGCGTGAATGGGTCTTCGATTTCTCGGCCGATCTGCCGCCCGGCACGCGCTGCACGGCCACGGCCGTCCCCGGGTTCAAGTCGGCTGCGGGCGCGGCGCTCACGGGTACGGCCCGCTACCTGTTCAATACCGGCGGGCCGTTCGTGCAGAGTGTCCGGCCGGGCACCTACCAGCGCATCGACGAAGAGCAGTTCTTCCTGCTCCAGTTCAACGGACCGGCCACCCTGGACAGCGTGAAGGCCAACGTCTGGTGCGTGGCCGAAGGCATGGGCGAGCGCATTCCCGTGCGGCTCATCGAAGGTGCCGAGCGCACCTCGATGTTGCAGTCCCTGGGGCTGGAAGCGTCGGCTAGGCAGGACCCGTTGCGTTACGCCACGCTGACCTGCAACCGCCGCCTGACGTCCGGCGCCAAGGTGCAGCTCGTGTTCGGCAAGGGCGTGGCCACGCCGAGCGGTGTGGCGAACTCGGTGGAGCGCCGCTATGGCTACACGGTGCGCGAGCCCTTCAGCGCCGATTTCGGCTGCGAGCGCGAGAACGCGCAGGCCGCGTGCCTGCCGATCCGGCCGATGCGCCTGTCGTTCAACGCGCCCGTGCCCCGCAAGCTCGCGGAAGCGATCCGGCTGAAGTCGGACAAAGAAACGCTCAAGCCGCGGCTCGATGGCGAGGGCGACGGCGATACCGTGGTCAACGGTGTGCAGTTCATGCCCCCGTTCACGGCGCAGACGGCGTTCCGGATCGAACTGCCGAAAGATTTCAAGGACGCGGCCGGGCGCCCGCTGAGCAATGCAGACAGCTTCCCGCTCAAGGTGGGCACGGGCGCGCTGCCGCCGCTGGCCAAATTCGCCGCGTCGCCCTTCGGCGTGGTGGAGCGCTTCGCCGAGGGCACCAAGGGCCCTGCGCTGCTGCCGGTGACGCTGCGCAACGTCGAGTCCGCGCTGCGCGTGCAGGGGTTGGAGGCGGGCAGCCCGCCGGCCGCCCCCGCATCCGCGCCCGCCGGCAAGGTCAGCACCCTGCAGCCCACGAGCGATGCGGACATCATCGCCTGGTACCGCCGGGTGCGCCGCTATGACGACTATGCGGTGCCGCGCGCGGAGGCACGCCGCGATACCAAGGCCCCGCTGCCCCAGGTCCTGCAGGACGACGACAAGAACTATGTGCAGTCGCGCATGGTGTCGCTGCTGGGCGGCCAGCCGCGCGCCAAGGCGCTGGACCTGCCCAAGCCCGCCAGCGGCGACCCGCGCCCCTTCGAGGTGGTGGGCATTCCACTGCCACCGGGCTTCCACGTGGTCGAGATCGCGTCTCCCATGCTGGGGCAATCGCTGCTGGACGAGCGCCATGGCGCGGGCCGCACGATGTATGTGCGCAGTTCTGCCCTGGTGACCAACCTGGGCGTGCATTTCAAGCTGGGCCGAGAGAACGCGGCGGCCTGGGTGACCACGCTCGACAAGGGCCAGGTGGTTCCCGGCGCCGTGGTGCGCGTGTCGGGCTGCGACGGCCGCGAGCTGGCCACGGCCACCACCGATGCGCAGGGCATCGCGCGGTTCGAGGGCCTCTCGCCCCAGCCCCCGTCGTGCTCCACGCGCGACGGAATGGAGGGCATGCACGCGTACTTCGTGAGCGCGCGCGCACAAGGGGCGGATGGCGTGCAGGACATGGCCTTCACCTGGAGCGACTGGCAGCGCGGTATCGAACCCTGGCGCTTCAACGTGCCCACGAGCAGCCAGCCCGAGGCCGACCAGATCGTGCACACCCTCTTCGACCGCACCCTTTTTCGCGCGGGCGAAACCGTGTCCATGAAGCACCTCGTGCGCACGCAGAACCGCCAGGGCTTCGGCCTGCCCGATGCGCAGCCGCACACGCTGGTGATCACCCATGTGGGCAGCGGTCAGCAGTTCACGCAGCCGCTGCAGTGGCGGCGCACGCCCACGGGCGGGCTCAGCGCGGAGAGCAGCCTGGCCCTCCCGCCTGCCGCCAAGCTGGGCGTGTATTCGGTGGAGCTGCGCGGCGGCAACGACGAAAGCCGCAGCCGCAGCATGGCCTCCGGCGAGTTCCGCGTGGAAGAGTTCCGGCTGCCGGTGCTGGAGGGCCGCATCGCGCCGGCCGATAAGAAGCCGCTGGTGCGTGCGCGTTCCGTGCCCACCGACGTGCAGATCAACTACGTGGCGGGTGGCGGCGCTGCGAACCTGCCGGTGCGCGTGTCCGCCCTGGTGCGCGGCAAGCCGCTGCAGTTCCCGGATTTCGATGCCTTCAGCTTCGAGCCGCCGCGCCAGAAGGGCGCGCTGCCCACTGCGTCGCGCGGCGACGACGAGGAGGCCACCGCCAGCGACGATGCGCGCGTGGTCGCCGACAAGCTGCCGCTCACGCTGGACCGCAACGGCGCGGGCAAGGTCGCGATCGACAACGTGCCCGCTGCGCGCCGCGCGCAGGATCTGGTGCTCGAAGCCACGTATTCCGACCCCAACGGCGAGGTGCAGACCCTGCGCAGCACGCAGACCCTGTGGCCTGCGGCCGTGGTGGCGGGCATCAAGACCGAAGGCTGGGTGTCGGCCGCGCAGAAGATCCGCTTCCAGGCCCTGGCACTGGGCCTGGACGGCAAGGTGCAGGAGGGCGTGCCGATGCAGGTGCAGGCCATCGCCCGCATCACCACCACCAGCCGCAAGCGCATGGTGGGCGGCTTCTACAGCTACGACAACAAGACCGAGACCAAGGACCTGGGCACCGTGTGCACGGGCAAGAGCGACAGCCGCGGCCTGCTGCTGTGCGAGGCCAGGCTCGACGAGGCCGGCGAGGTGGAGCTGGTGGCCACGGCCCGCGACAAGGACGGCAACCAGGCGGAGGCCGCGGCGTCCGTCTGGGTCACGCGCCAGGGCGAGCTGTGGTTCGGCGGCGAGGACCACGACCGCATCGACCTGCTGCCCGAGAAGAAGAGCTACCAGCCCGGCGAGACCGCCAAGCTGCAGGTGCGCATGCCGTTCCGCCACGCCACCGCGCTCGTGAGCGTGGAGCGCGAGGGCATCATCGACACGCGCGTGGTGCAATTGAACGGGCAGGATCCCACGGTGCAGCTCAAGATCGAGGAAGGCTGGGGCCCGAACGTCTACGTGAGCGTGCTGGCGGTGCGCGGCCGCCTGCGCGAGGTGCCGTGGTACAGCTTCTTCACCTGGGGCTTCACCGCCCCGCGCGAATGGTGGAGCGCCTTCTGGTACGAGGGCAAGGAATACGTCGCGCCGACGGCCATGGTGGACCTCTCCAAGCCCGCCTACCGGCTGGGGTTGGCCGAACTCAACGTGGGTGCCAAGGCCCACCGCATCGACGTGAAGGTCGCGGCCGACAAGGAGAGCTACCCCGTGCGCGGCAAGGCGCAGGTCACCATCACCGCCACGCTGCCGGATGGCAAGCCCGCCGCCAACGCCGAAGTGGCCCTGGCCGCCGTGGACCAGGCGCTGCTGGAGCTGATGCCCAACACCAGCTGGAATCTGCTGGATGCGATGCTGCAGCGCCGCGCCTGGGGCGTGGAGACCTCCACCGCCCAGATGGAAATCATCGGCCGGCGCCACTATGGCCGCAAGGCCGTGCCCGCGGGCGGTGGCGGTGGACGCGCGCAGACGCGCGAACTCCTCGACACGCTGCTGCTGTGGCAGCCGGCCGTGCGGCTGGATGCGAACGGCCGGGCGCAGGTGACGGTGCCGCTCAACGACGCGCTCACCACCTTCAAGATCGTCGCCGTCGCCGATGCGGGCACGGGCCTGTTCGGGACCGGCTCCACCAGCATCCGCGCCACGCAGGACCTGCAGATCATCAGCGGCCTGCCGCCGCTGGTGCGCGAGGACGACCGGTTCCGTGCGCAGTTCACGCTGCGCAACACCACCAAGGCCGCGATGAAGGTCGAGGTATCGCCCCGCGCCACCCTGCTCACGCTGGAGAAGCAGACCGTGGAGATCCCGGCCGGCGAATCGCGCGAAGTGGCCTGGACCGTCACCGCGCCGCCGCAGCTCGCGCAGACGCGGGCCGAGGCCATCCTCTGGGAGATCGAGGCCCGCGACACCGCTGCCGGTGCCGGCGGCGCGCGCGATGCGCTCAAGGCCACGCAGCGGCTCGTGCCCGCGGTGCCGCTCACCGTGCAGCAGGCCACGCTCGTGCAGGTGGACGGCAGCTTCAACCTCGACGTGAAGCCGCCGGCCGATGCCATCGCGGGGCGCGGCGGCCTGAAGATGTCGCTGCAGCCCAAGCTCGCCGAGGGCCTGCCGGGTGTGCGCGACTGGTTCGCCAACTACCCGTTCGCCTGCCTGGAGCAAAAGACCAGCAAGGCCGTGGGCCTGCGCGACGGCAAGCTCTGGCAGACCGTGGTGGGCCAATTGCCCACCTACCTGGACGGCGACGGGCTGGCCAGCTACTTCCCGCCGCAGGCGGGCAGCGCCAACCGCGGCAGCGATACGCTCACGGCCTACCTGCTGGCGGCCACGCACGAGGCCTCGTCCCTCGATCCGGCCTTCGCGTTGTCGCCGGAGGTGCGCGCGCCCATGGAGCGGGGGCTGATCGCCTTCGTGGAAGGGCGGATCCAGCGTGAATTCTGGAGCCCGCGCAAGGACCTGGACATGCGCAAGCTCGCCGCCATCGAGGCGCTCTCGCGCTACGGCAAGGCCACGGGCCGCATGCTCTCGTCCATCACCGTGGCGCCCAACCAGTGGCCCACGCACAGCGTGATCGACTGGCTGAACGTGCTGCGCCGCGTGCCCGATGCGCCGCAGCGCGAGCAGCGCATCTCCGAGGCCACGCAGATCCTGAAGGCGCGCCTGTCCTACCAGGGCACCAAGCTGGTCTTCAGCTCCGAGCAGGACGACTACTGGTGGTGGCTCATGCAGAACGGCGACGTGAACACGGCCCGCCTCATGCTCGCCGTGATGGACGATCCGGCCTGGAAGGACGACATGGGCCGGCTGGCCAACGGCTTCATCGCGCGCCAGCAGGGCGGGGCGTGGCACACCACCACCGCCAACCTGTGGGGCGGGCTGGCGCTGGAGAAGTTCAGCGCCAGGTTCGAGGCCACGCCGGTCAGCGGCACCACCCGCGCGGCCATGGGCCAGGGCACCGCCAGCGTGGACTGGAGCAAGGTCGGCCGCGTGGCATCCACCGATGCCGCGGGGGCTCCGCACCAGACGACCTGGTTCGGAGCCCCCGCTTCGCCCGGCAACCTGACCCACAACGGCATGTTCCTGCCGTGGAGCGCCGCGGGCGGCAAGGAAAGCCTGTCCGTAACCCACCAGGGGCCGGGCAAGCCCTGGCTCACGCTGCAGTCGGTGGCCGCCATCCAGCTCAAGGCGCCGTTCTCCGCGGGCTACACCGTGAAGAAGACCGTCACCCCGGTCGAGCAGGCGGTGGCCGGCCAGTACACACGCGGCGACGTGCTGCGCGTGAAGCTGGAAGTGACCGCGAGCACCGACATGACCTGGGTGGCCCTGACCGACCCCGTTCCGGGCGGTGCCACCATCCTGGGCGGCGGCCTGGGCCGCGATTCGGAGATTGCCACCCAGGGCGAGCGGCGCGGCGGCAGCGGCTGGCTGGCCTTCGAGGAGCGCAGCTTCGAAGCCTGGCGCGGCTATTACGAGTACCTGCCCAAGGGCTCGGTGACGGCCGAATACACCGTGCGCCTGAACAACGTGGGCGAGTTTTCCCTGCCGCCCACGCGCGTGGAGGCCATGTATGCGCCCGAGATGTTCGGCGAGACGCCGAATGCGCGCATGAAGGTGCAGGCGGCCAAATGACCGTCTGCGCCAGTTGCGGGCATCGGCTGGCGGGCCCGCAGGCGGTGTGCCCCGAGTGCGACCGTCTGCTGGCGCCACCCGTGCCGGACCCCACGCGCGGCGTCTTCCTGTGCCCGGGCTGCGCGGCGCGTTTCGATGCGGCTGGGCAGAGCCCCTGGCCCGAGAACGCGCGCTGGTTCGTGCCCCAGGGGGTCCGGCTGCGCTGCCCGCACTGCCGCGCCGTGCTGCGGGACCGCATGCGGTCCCGGGTTTCGCCTTGGGAGCTCGGAGGGCTGTATGTCCTCCTGTTGCTGGCGCAATTCCAGCTTCCGGCAGCGCAAGCCAGGGCCGCTACGTTCGGCGGCATGGTGGTGGCGCTGCTGTGGGTGATCTGGCGCCGAGAGCGGGGCGTGCCCCGGGAAAACCGCTATGCGCTGGAGCCTGCGCGCCAGCCCGGCACCGGCGCAACGGACTGAACAACCGGCTTGACCACTCCCTCCCATCCCTCGCGAGCGACCGCACCCATGCCCAACAGGCCCTCCCTCCGTCCCATGACGCTCGACGACCACGCGCCGGTCCTGGAACTCATGCAGGCCACGCCCGGCGTTTCGGTGCGGGAGGCCGATTCGCGCGAGGCCACGGCGCGCTACCTGGCCCGCAATCCGGGCCTGAGCTTCGTGGCCGAGGCGCAGGGCCGCATCGTGGGTTGCCTCATGGCGGGCCACGACGGCCGGCGGGGCTCTCTGCAGCACCTGCTCGTTGTGCCGGAGTACCGCCGCCAGGGCATCGCGACTTCGCTGGTGGAGCGCTGCCTGGACGCCCTGGAGCGCGAAGGCATCTTCAAGTCGAACATCGACATCTACCGCACCAATACCGCAGGGCTGGCCTTCTGGGAGCGCCTGGGCTGGGTGCAGCGGCAGGACACGCACCGCTATTTCCGCATCCGGGGCGACCGGCCGAACGCCTGAGTGCGCGTCCGCGGGGGCGGGATCAGGCGGAGGGGCCGCAAGGGTCCGCGGCCGGCGCGGGGGCGGCAGGGGCCGCGGGGCGGCCGTCTTCCCAATCGCGCCAATCGTCGCCGAACAGTTCCACCGGGTGCTGGGTGCGGTCCGATCCGTTGCCGCAGGCCATCGATCCCGCGGGGCAGTAGCGGTCGCAGCCCCAGCAGATGCGTTCGGGGTGGGCGGGGTGGTCGGGGAATTTCCGTTGCATGGCGCGAATGCCGGAATGGCTGCGGCCAGTGTGCCCGGCAACACGTCTGCGGACGTTGAGGCGGATCAAAACCGGAGATCGGACAGCCCGGGGCCTGCATGTCTTCACGTTTGTTTCAGGCGGGAATCGTTCCGATCTGCGGAACGCGGCTTATAAAGGCAGCCCATCCATTGCAGGGAGTCTGCCGATGTCGCTCAAGAAACTGCTGTCCGGCGTGGTGCTGTCCATCGCCGCCGTCCTTCCCCTGGCCGCGCATGCGCAAGTGCCCGTGACCGAGGAACCGAACCACGAAAAGCTGCTGTGGTCGCACAACCCGGTGCTCGCCCACAACAAGCGCTTCGTATACGACTTCTGGCGCGAGGTCTTCGAGTCGGGGCAGGTGGAACTGGCCGACCGCTACATGGCCGAGGACTACATCCAGCACAACCCCTTGGTGGCGACCGGCCGCGAGCCCTTCAAGACGTTCCTCGCCCAGGTGGTCCCGCGCACCCCCATCCAGCCCCGCGTGAGGGCACCCCTGGTGCGCATCCTGGCCGAGGGCGACATTGTCACGCTGGTGTTCGCGCGCCAGTTGCCCGACCCGCAGGACGCCTCGAAAACCTACACCTCCACATGGTTTGACATGTTCCGGCTGCAGAACGGCCGCATCGCCGAGCACTGGGACCCCGCCACCAAGAATTGACGACGGGCGCCCCCGGTGGCCGGCCGAGCGGAGACGCGGCGGCCGGTTGCGCCACAGCCGCGTGCGCCCTCCGCTGACAAAGCGCGTCTTTTTGTAAATCTAGTATCACTCCAGTGCCTCCGGTGCCCGAATGTTGCGAATCGCGCCCGAAGGGTGCGGCCCGGCTTTCGGTGCGGCCGGGTGGCGAAACCAACGCACCGGAGTGAATCGATGAACCCATCCCAATGGCCCCTGGCCCGCCGCCTCGCGCTCGCCTTCGGCGGCGTGATCGGCATTTTCCTGCTCGTCATCGGCGTGGCGGTCAGCAGCCAGAACCGCCTCAAGGACGCGGAGACCCTGAACACCCACACCTACCGGGTGCTGGATGTGGCCCAGCAGATGCTGCTGGGCATGGTGAACATGGAAACCGGCGCGCGCGGCTACCTGCTGTCCGGCGAGCCGGCCTCCCTCGGGCCGTGGAACGAGGGCCGCGAGGCCTATGCCGCCGCTTGGAAGGAACTGCGCTCGCTCACGTCGGACAACCCGGCCCAGCAGCCGCGGCTGGACGGGCTGCAGGCGCGCCATGCGGATTTCGTGGCCGTGATGCAGGCGCTGCAGGCCCAGCGCCGCAACGTGGATGCCGGCACCCTGCCGCTGGAGGCCTTCGTGGCGGAGTTCCGCCAGGCCCGCGACAAGGCGGCGATGGACGCGTTCCGCAGCCTGCAGTCGGATTTCTCGCGGGCCGAGAAGGAGCTGCTCGCAGCGCGCATGGCCGATGCCGACGCCGCGCGCGCCACCACCCTGGTGGCGGAACTGGGCGGCTCCGCGCTCGCGCTCGCGGTGGCGCTGCTGCTGGGTGTCTGGGTCACGCGCTCCATCACCCGCCCGGTGGCCCGCGCGGTGGAAGTGGCCCGCGCGGTCGCCGCCGGCGACCTCACCCAGCGCATCGAGGTGCAGTCCCGCGATGAGGTGGGCCTGCTGCTGGAGAGCCTGCGCGAGATGAACGACTCCCTGCAGCGCGTGGTCTCCCGCGTGCGCCAGGGCAGCGAATCGGTGGCTTCGGCCAGCACGCAGATCGCGCAGGGCAATTCCGACCTGTCCTCCCGCACCGAGAGCCAGGCCAGCGCGCTGGAGGAGACGGCCGCGTCGATGGAGCAGCTGGGCTCCACGGTCACGCAGAACGCCGACAGCGCCCGCCAGGCGAACCAGCTCGCGCAGGCGGCCAGCAGCGTGGCGGAGCAGGGCGGCGTGGTCGTGGCGCAGGTGGTGGACACGATGAAGGGCATCACCGACAGCTCGCGGCGCATCGCGGAGATCATCGGCGTGATCGACGGCATCGCCTTCCAGACCAACATCCTGGCGCTCAATGCCGCGGTGGAGGCCGCCCGCGCGGGCGAGCAGGGCCGCGGCTTCGCGGTGGTGGCCAGCGAGGTGCGCAGCCTCGCGCAGCGCAGCGCCTCGGCCGCCAAGGAGATCGCGGCCCTGATCACGGCCAGCGTGCAGCGCGTGGAGACCGGCGCGCAACTGGCCGACCAGGCCGGCAGCACCATGGCCGAGGTGGTGGGCAGCATCCGCCGCGTGACCGACATCATGGGCGAGATCAGCGCGGCGAGCAGCGAGCAGAGCGCGGGCGTGTCGCAGGTGGGCGAGGCCGTCGTGCAGATGGACCAGGCCACGCAGCAGAACGCCGCGCTGGTCGAGGAGATCGCCGCCGCGGCATCCAGCCTGCAGGGCCAGGCGCAGGACCTCGTGCAGGCCGTGGGCGTGTTCCGGCTGCAGGCGCCGCAGGCGGTGGCTTCGTCCGCTGCCGTCCCGGTGGCCGCCGCCGCCGCAGCGCCCGCGGTTGCCGCGGCCCCGGCACGCACGGCGGTGCCCGGGAAGGCGCTCCGGCCCCGGGTGGCGGCAGCGGCGGTACGGCGTCCTGCCGCCGCGCCCGCGCAGCCGGGCTTCATGCCGCCAGCGGCCCTGGCCGTGCCGGGCGCGCAGGGCGACTGGGAGTCGTTCTGAGCGCCGCGCGCTGATGCCGCGCGGCGGCCCGGCGGCGCTGCGCCAGAATCGGGGCTTCCTTCCGCCCTTGCGCCGCTGCGGCCTGCCTGCAGCGGCTTTCCCATGTCCGCCATCGCCAACCTGCGCCAGTGGGCCCGCCGGCTCAAGACCGAGACCCTGACCGTCTATTTCGCCGCGCGCGATGCCGGGACGCCCTGGGCCGTGCGGCTGCTGGCGCTCGGCGTGGCGGCCTATGCGCTGAGCCCCATCGACCTGATCCCGGACTTCATCCCCGTGCTGGGCTACCTGGACGACGTGATCCTCGTGCCCCTGGGCCTGGCGCTGGTGATGCGGCTGTTGCCGCCTGCGGTGCGGGCGCGGGCCCGCCAGCGCGCGCAGGAGGCGGCGCAGCGGCCGCGCAGCCTGGCGATGGCGGTGCTGTTCGTCGCCGTGTGGCTTGCGGCCGCCGCGGGCCTGGGCCTGTGGGCGTGGCGCCGCTGGGGCGGCGCGGCGTGACCCGGTCTCCACCCGTAGACGGCGCGGACGGCGCGCACGGTGGTAGCCTGCGCTCCCCCATGCCTTGCCGATTCCTTTCTGCCCTTGCACCCCGTCTTCCATCCGCGGGGTGGCCTGCCGTGCGCGCTGGCGGCGGGTGGCTGCTGCTGTGCCTGGCCTTCGCCGCGCCGCTGCCCGCGCGGGCCGTGCCGGACTATGCCGAGGTGCGCGCCGACCACCGCCCGTCCGACACGCTGGTGCTCTCGCGCGAGGGCGAGGTGCTGCAGCGGCTGCGCACCGATGCCACCGTGCGGCGCGGCGCCTGGACGGGCCTGGACGACGTCTCGCCCGCGCTGCGCACGGCCCTGGTCCTGAGCGAGGACCGCCGCTTCTACGAGCACAGCGGCGTGGACTGGCGCGCCGTGTCGGCGGCGGCCTGGGGCAACCTCTGGAACCAGCGCACGCGCGGCGCATCCACGCTGACCATGCAGCTCGCGGGCCTGCTCGACGGCGACTGGCGCCAGGGCCCCGGCGGCCGCACGGTGGTGCAGAAGGTGGGCCAGACCGTGGCGGCCCAGGTGCTGGAGCGGCGCTGGCGCAAGGACCAGATCCTGGAGGCGTACCTCAACCTCGTACCGTTTCGCGGCGAACTGGTGGGCATCGACGCGCTGTCCCGCACGCTGTTCGGCAAGGCGCCCCACGGCCTGGACGACCGCGAGGCGGCCGTGGCCGCGGCCCTGGTGCGTGCGCCCAACGCCCGGCCGGCGCTGGTTGCGCAGCGCGCCTGCGGGGTGCTGCGGACCATGGGCGCGGGCCCCCGCGCGGGCGGCGGTGCCCCGGCGCCCGGCGAGTGCGATGCGCTCGAGCTGTTCGTCACCGCGGCCCTGCAGCGCCGCGACTATGCCGCCAGCGAGGGCATGGCGCCGCATTTCGCGCGCTACCTGCTCGCGCGGCAGGAGGGGCCCGTGCCGTCCACGGTGCGCTCCAGCGTCAGCGCGCCGCTGCAGCGCGTGGCCGTGCAATCGCTGCACCAGCACCTGCGGGAGCTGTCCGGCCGCAACGTCGAGGACGGCGCCGTGGTGGTGCTGGACAACGCCACCGGCGAGGTGCTGGCCTGGGTGGGGTCCTCGGGCCTGCTCAGCCAGGCGGGCGAGGTGGACGGCGTGCTGGCCGCGCGCCAGCCGGGCTCCACGCTCAAGCCGTTCCTCTATGCGCAGGCGATCGCGCAGCGCCGCCTCACCGCGGCCTCGCTGATCGAGGACTCGCCCGCCCACATCCCCACCGCCTCGGGCCTCTACATCCCGCAGAACTACGACCGGCAGTTCAAGGGCTGGGTGTCCGCGCGCACGGCGCTGGCCGCCTCGCTCAACGTGCCGGCGGTGCGCACCCTGACCATGGTCACGCCCGATGCGTTCTTCCGCCAGTTGCGCGCGCTGGGCCTGCCGCTGCGCGAGACGGGCGACTACTACGGCTTCAGCCTCGCCCTGGGCAGCGCGGAGGTGCCGCTGCTGCACCTCGCCAACGCCTACCGCGCGCTCGCCAACGGCGGCCGCGCCGGCCCGGTGGCACTGCGTCCTGCCGGTGCCGGTGCCGCGCGCACGCCGGCCGCCGCCCCGGCGCTGGATGCGCGCGCGGCCTTCATCGTGGGCGACATCCTCTCGGACGGCAACGCCCGTGCCCGCACCTTCGGCACCGACAGCGTGCTCGCCACGCGCTTCTGGAGCGCCGTGAAGACCGGCACCAGCAAGGACATGCGCGACAACTGGGCGCTGGGCTGGTCGCAGCGCTACACCGTGGGCGTGTGGGTGGGCAACGCCAGCGGCGCGCCCATGCACGATGTGAGCGGCACCAGCGGCGCTGCGCCCATCTGGGCCGAGGTGATGGGCTGGCTGCACGGCGCCGGCGCCGGGCGCGCCGGTGTGCGCAGCCGCGCACCCGCGCCGCCGCCGGGGCTGGTGCAGGCGGCCGTGCGCTTCGGCCCCGAGCCGGGGGGCACGCGCCTGCTGGAGAGCGCCCGGCAGGAGTGGTTCGTCGCAGGCACGCAGCAGCCATTGTTTGCTATAGATTCAATAGCAAACAATTCAATGGAATCGGCGGCATTCGGTCAAAAACGTTCCAAACCTGGGCCGAATGACCTGGCGGATGCCGGGGAGGGCCTGCAGGCCCCCGCGCCGCGCATCCTCGCGCCTGCGCCGGGCACCATCGTGGCGCTGGACCCCGACATCCCGCCAGCCCACCAGCGCCTGCAGTTCGCGGCCACGGCGGCCGGCGAGCGCGCCGACCTGCGCTGGCGCATCGACGGCCGCGTGCAGGGCCGCGGCGTGCAGTGGGCCTGGCTGCCGTGGCCCGGGCGCCACCGCGTCGAACTCGTGGACGGTGCCGGGCAGGTGCTCGACACCATCCGCTTCGAAGTGCGCGGCGCGGGGCTCAAGCGGTGACGCGCGTCCCCCGGATGCGCGGCCCCGCGCCGTGCCCTGTCCTTTGTCCGCCGCGCGGCGCAACCCCGCGCGCGGTATGCCGGTGATCCCATGAACGCCATCGCTCCCGTGCTCTTCGTCGTCATCTGGTCCACGGGCTTCCTGGTGGGCCGGGGCGTATCGGCGCATGCCGATCCCTTCTGGTTCCTGGCCGCGCGCTTCGTGGGCGTGGCCGTGCTGTTCGGCGCCGCAGCGCTCTGGGCGCGCGTGGCCTGGCCGCGCGGGGCTGGGCGCATCGCCCTGCACCTGGCGGCCGGTGCGCTCATGAACGGCCTCTACGTGGGGCCGAGCTGGTGGGCCATGTCGCAGGGGTTGCCGTCCGGCGTGATGGCGCTCATCGGGGCGCTGCAGCCGCTGTTCACGGCGCTCATCGCGGTGACGGTGCTCCAGGGCCGGTTGAAGCCCGCCACCTGGGCGGGCCTGGCCCTGGGTTTCGGCGGGGTGGCCATGGTGCTGTGGCCGCGCCTGGCCGTGAGCGCCGGCGCGGCGGCGCTGCCGTTGCCCGTGCTGCTGGCGGCGGCGGGCAGCATCCTGGCGCTCACCGTGGGATCGATGGTGCAGAAATCGCCGCTGGCCGCGGGCGACCTGCGCAGCGCCAGCGCCGTGCAGAACCTGGGCGCCATCGCGGTGCTGGTGCCCCTGGCCGTGGCCTTCGGCACGCCGCGCTGGGACGGCTCGCCGCTGCTGTGGGGCTACCTCGCGTACGCCGTGCTGGTGCTGTCCATCGGCGGCGCGACGCTGCTCATCTGGCTCATGCGCCATGGCGAGGCCACGCGCACGGCGGCCCTGGTGCTGGCCGTGCCGCCCCTGTCGGCCGTGCAGGCCTGGGCCATCTTCGGCGAGACGCTCACGGCCCTGCAGATCGTGGGGTTCGCCGTGGCCATCGCGGGCGTGGCGCTCGCGCGGCGCTGACGGCCGCGCCGGAAATCCCGATCCCCGGCCAGCATCCTTCACGCAGCCCCCGCGCCGCCGGGGCTAGGATGGCTGCCTTCCCCGCTGCCCGTTACCGTTCCCGCAAGGAGTTGCCGCCGTGGCCGATCTCTCCCGCATCACCTGCATCGAAGACCTGCGCGCCGCCGCGCAACGCCGCGTGCCGCGCATGTTCTACGACTACGCCGACTCCGGCTCCTACACCGAGAGCACCTACCGCGCCAACTCGGAAGACTTCCAGAAGATCCGGCTGCGCCAGCGCGTGGCGGTGAACATGGAGAACCGCACCACGCGCACCACCATGGTCGGGCAGCCGGTGGCCATGCCCGTGGCGATCGCGCCCACGGGCCTCACGGGCATGCAGCATGCCGACGGCGAGATCCTCGGCGCCCGCGCGGCGCGGGCCTTCGGCGTGCCGTTCACGCTCTCCACCATGAGCATCTGCTCCATCGAGGACGTGGCGCAGCACGCCGGCCCGGGTTTCTGGTTCCAGGTGTACGTGATGCGCGACCGCGATTTCGTCGAGCGGCTGATCGACCGCGCCAAGGCGGCCGGCGTCTCGGCACTGCAGATCACGCTGGACCTGCAGATCCTGGGCCAGCGCCACAAGGACATCAAGAACGGCCTCTCCACGCCGCCCCGGCCCACGCTGGCCAACCTGCTCGACCTGGCGACCAGGCCGCGCTGGTGCCTCGGCATGCTGGGGACGAAGCGGCGCAGCTTCGGCAACATCGTGGGCCATGCCCGGGGCGTGGGCGACATGTCGTCGCTGGCCGCGTGGACTGCCGAGCAGTTCGACCCGCGGCTCAACTGGCACGACATCGAATGGATCAAGAAGCGCTGGGGCGGCAAGCTGATCCTCAAGGGCATCATGGACGCGGAAGACGCCCGCCTGGCCGTGGCGAGCGGTGCGGACGCCCTCATCGTGAGCAACCACGGCGGGCGGCAGCTCGATGGCGCTCCGTCGTCCATCCACGCGCTGCCCGGCATCGTGGACGCCGTGGGCGGCCGCATCGAGGTCTGGATGGACGGCGGCATCCGCGGCGGGCAGGACGTGCTCAAAGCCTGGGCCCTGGGCGCGCGCGGCACGCTCATCGGGCGCAGCTTCCTCTACGGGCTGGGCGCCTACGGCGAGGCCGGCGTGACGCGCGCGCTGCAGATCCTGCAGAAAGAGCTGGACATCACCATGGCCTTCTGCGGGCACACCGACATCCACCGCGTGGACCGGTCCATCCTGCTGCCCGGCACCCTTCCGCAGTGAGGATGCGCCCCATGCCGCGGGGCGGGGCATCGCCGGCTGGCACGCCCAGCCCGGCAGTGGGACGGCCTAGCACGTTTTGCCCAAAAGCAACAAAAAGTATCTTATTTGACCCCAGGTAGCCAGTAGCAGGCGGTTGACCTACATCAGATTTTTGCCGTGGCAGCCTAAAATTGGTGCATCTGCGCCCCATGGTGGGGCGTTCTGTCACATTCATGGGGCTTTCCTGCTCCGCGTGAACCCATTTTTGCCATATCGGCAAGTTGTGATCACGTTACTTTGAGTTGCAAATAATGACCACGTGGATAGGAAATCTGAAGTTCTCACGCAAGTTCGTGCTGATCGGGCTCATCGCCTTCGCCATGTTCCTGCTGCCCACCGTGCTGCTCATGCGCGGCACGCTCGCCCAGGTGGACACGGCCGTGCGCGAGCGCGCGGGCCTGGCCCCGGCCAAGGAAATGCTGCTCCTGCTGCAGCTCACGCAGCAGCACCGGGGCCTGTCGGCGTCCTTCCTGGGCGGGGCTGAAACGGCCTCCGCGCCGCGGCAGGCCAAGCAGGCGGAAGTCGATGCCTCGCTGGGGCGCGTGAAGGATGCGCTCGCCGGCCTGGACGACGATGCGCTGGCGCAGCGGCTGGAGCGCGTGCGCGGCGACTGGCGCACGCTGTCGTCTGCCGTGTCGGGCAAGACGATCCGCGGCGCCGACAGCAACGTGCAGCACGCCGCCCTCATCGAACGCCTGCTCAGCCTGATCGACGACGTGGCCAACAGCTCGGGCCTGGCGCGCGACACCGACATGCGCACCCATTACCTGCAGAAGGCCGTGCTGGCCTACCTGCCGCAACTGACCGAGTCGCTGGGGCAGATGCGTGCGCGCGGCGCGCTGGTGCTGGCCCGCGGCGAGGTGGCACCCGAGGAGCGGGCGCGCATCGAGAGCCTGTCCGACCGCGTGCGCAAGTACCACGGCGATGCGCGCAAGTCGCTGGAGCTGGCGGCCGGCGGCAGCCTCCCGGCCTCGGTCGAGAAGGCCCGCGATGCCGCGCTCGCCGCGGCCGAAGAGGGCTTCAAGCTGGCCGACGACAACATCATCCGCGCCGAAGCGCTGAGCATGCCGTCGCCCGAGTGGGTGGCGCGCATGACCCGGATCATCGACACGCAGTTCATGCTCGTGGGCACGGCCTTCGAGGTGCTGCAGGACTCCCTCGACAGGCAGATCGCGCAACTGCGCCGGGGCATGGTGGTCCTGGGCGCGGTGCTGGCGGGCCTCGCTGCCGTGGCGCTGTGGGTGATGGTGATGATCACCCGCTCCACCACGCAATCGATCGATGAAGCCGTGCGGCTGGCCGAAGCGGTGGCCGACGGCGACCTGACCACCCATGTCCAGGCCCGCGGCCGCGACGAAGTCGCCCGCCTGCTGAATGCGCTGGGCGCGATGACCGCCAAGCTCAGCGCGGTGGTGGGCACCGTGCGGCTCAATGCCGAGAGCGTGGCCAGCGCCAGCGTGCAGATCGCCCAGGGCAATGCCGACCTGAGCCAGCGCACGGAGAGCCAGGCCAGCGCGCTGGAGGAAACCGCGGCGTCGATGGAAGAACTGGGATCGACCGTGCGCCAGAACGCCGACAGCGCGCGCCAGGCCGACGAACTCGCCCGCAGCGCGGCCGGCGTGGCGATGCAGGGCGGCACCGTGGTGCAGCAGGTGGTCGAGACGATGCGCGGCATCCACGTCAGCTCCTCGCGCATCGGCGACATCATCGGCGTGATCGACGGCATCGCGTTCCAGACCAACATCCTGGCGCTCAATGCCGCGGTGGAAGCCGCGCGTGCCGGCGAGCAGGGCCGCGGCTTCGCGGTGGTGGCCGGCGAGGTGCGCAACCTCGCGCAGCGCAGCGCCTCCGCCGCCAAGGAGATCAAGGAACTCATCACGGCCAGCGTGTCGCAGGTCGCCAATGGCACGGCGCTGGTGGACCAGGCCGGATCGACCATGGGCGAGATCGTCGAATCCATCCGCAAGGTGAGCGGCATCGTGGGCGAGATCAGCTCCGCCACCGCCGAGCAGAGCGCCGGCGTGGCCCAGGTGGGCGAGGCCGTGAGCCAGATGGACACCGCCACGCAGCAGAACGCCGCGCTGGTCGAGGAAAGCGCCGCCGCGGCCAGCAGCCTCAAGTCCCAGGCCCAGCAGCTCGTGGAAACCGTGGCGATGTTCCGCCTCTCCCGCAACGGCTGACGCGGCCCCATCCGGGCGCGAGCCCCAGGCAAAAGCCCCGGGAGCGCTTGGCGCCGCCGGGGCTTTCGGTTTTCTGCGAGCGCCGCGCGTTGCCGCGCGGTGCAGGGCGCCTCAGAGGGCGGCCCCGCTCATCAACCCATCTTGTAGAAGATGTAGTCGGCCTGGTATTTCACCACCTGCTTCTGGCCCGCATTGCCGGCCGCGCAGGCCGCGGCGGGGGCGACGCCGCCCTTCGTGGCCACGCGCTGGATGTAGGTCACGCCCTGCATGGCGCCCGCGCCCATGGCGGGGTTGGCCTTGACCAGCTGCAGCGGGATGTTGCCCGTGCCGGCGGGGGCCACGGCCACCTGCGTGGCGGTCACCTTGGAGCCGTCCTTGCTTTCCCAGGTGGCGGGCGGGCCCCAGTAGCGGCCCACCGCGGCGCCCTTGCGGTCCCACAGCTGCGCATCGGGGCCGACGAACACCCATTCGTAATCGGACGGCATGTCCTTCTTGGCGCGGCATTCGTAGGTGATGTCGCCCTTGCCCACGGTTTCCATGGCCACCTTGTGGCCGGCGGGCACCTGCACGGGAGCGGGCAGGCCGGATTGCGAGAAGGATGCCGTCGAAGCCCCGCCCATGTGGCTGCAGGCGGCCAGGCCCAGGGTGGCGGCGATGGCAAGGGGAAGATGGACTCGCATGGGAACACTCCTTGGTGGTTGGAATAGAACAATCAGACAAAAGGACGGGTGAGTACGTGCGGTGGAGAGCCTCCGATCCGACCGCGCCGCTGGCAAGTCCGGCGCGGGCTCCCTGGCGCTGGTGTTCTGGTTTTATGGGAGCCGTGACCCCTTTACGGTGCTCCCTCGCGGATGGATTCACACCGCGGGATTTCCCGGGGTGCACCAGGGTTTTGGATCCACATGCAGGGGGTTTCCGTATTGCCGTGCATGGGCTGGGGCCGGGTGGAAACGCCGGGTCCTTCGATCACAATGGGCGGATGAGCACGCCTTGCACGGACCAGGAACTGATGGAACTCATCGAATGCGTTGCGCGGAGGGACGACACCGCCCTCAAGCGCCTCTACGACCACACGTCGTCGCGGCTGTTCGGCCTGGCCCTGCGGGTGGTGGGCCGGCGCGATGCGGCCGAAGACGTGCTGCAGGAGGCCTTCATCACCATCTGGCGCGTGGCCGGCACCTACCGCGAGACCCTGAGCCCGCCGCTCGCCTGGATGGGCCTGATCGTGCGCAGCCGGGCGCTCGACCACCTGCGCCGCCGCAGCTCCGAGCGCGCGCAGCTCACCCAGGAGTTCGACGACGAGGTCGCCCAGACCCTCAAGGACGGCGACCCCACCCCCGCCGACATCACCCAGGCCAGCCAGGAGGCCGCGGCGCTGCACCAGTGCCTGGGCCGCCTGGAGAACCGGCAGCGCGAGGTGGTGAGCCTGGCCTACCTGCGCGACATGAGCCACGGCGAACTCGCCGAGCAGCTGCACCTGCCCCTGGGCACGGTGAAGACCTGGATCCGGCGCAGCCTCGAGAAGCTGCGCGAATGCATGGCGCGCTACGCGTGAAGGCAGGACGGCCATGGACCTCAATCGCCACCCTGAATTGCTGGAGCGCCTGGCCGCGGCCTATGCGCTGGGCACCCTGCGCGGCGGCGCGCGGCGCCGCTTCGAGGCTTTGGCGCGCGACCACGCCACGGTGCGCGCGGCCGTGCTGGTATGGCAGGGCCGCTGGGCCGGCCTGACCGAACTGCAGGCGGCCGAGACCCCGCCGCCGGCCGTGTGGCTGCGCATCCAGAACCTCATCGAGGCCGAGAAGGCCCGCGAGGCGGTGCGGGCCCAGCGCTCCGCCCGCCCGCCGGCCGCACCCTCCGAAGGCGGCTGGCTGCGCAGCCTTGCGCTGTGGCGCGGCGCGGCGCTGGCAGGTGCCGTGGCCACCGTGGCCGCCCTGGTGGTGGGCGCCGGCCTGCAGCAGCGGCTGCGCACCGAGAGCGGCGCGCACATCGCCGAGCTGCGCCGCCAGCTGGAAGCCACGCCCCAGGTGCGCTACGTGGCCGTGCTGGCCGACGACCATGCCGCGCCCTCGATGCTCGTGACCTTCGATGCGCAGAAGAATGCGCTGGTGCTGCAGCGCGTGGGCGGCTACCGCGAGGCCAGCGACAAATCGCTGCAACTGTGGGCGCTGCCGCCCGGCGGCGGCCCGCGCTCGCTCGGCGTGCTCGGCGGCCAGACGGTGCTCACCCTGCCGGCGCCCGAAAGCGCCGTGCATGGCGTGCCGGCCCTCGCGATCAGCCTGGAGCCCCAGGGCGGCGTGCCGGGCGACCGCGGACCCACCGGGCCGGTGCTCTTCAAGGGCGCGCTCATCGAACGCATGACCTGACCGACCGCGCGCCCATCCGGGGCGTTTGGGTGGCCCGTTTCCAGGAAAACCACGGGTCGAAAAACGCACCGGCGCTGGCATACTGCGCCGCGGGAGGGTTGGTCCATGAGGTTTCGACGCTGGCTCGCCAAGCGAGCATTCCGCGCGCCGGTCCTGGCCTGCTGGGGCCTGGCGTTCTCTGTATCCGCCGTGGCCGACACCGGCAAGCTGCCCCTGACGGGCGGGGTGAGTTCCATCTCGGGCGCCGCCGGCGGGGGGCTCACGCCCTGGGCCGTGATCGGCACCAACGCCACCGAGGGCGAGATCGGCGTCAGCGCCTTCACCACGCGGCTGCGCACGCGGGATTTCGGGCTCACCAGCTCGGGCCTGGCGCTCGGCCTCTACGACCGCGTGGAGCTGTCCGTGGCCAAGCAGGATTTCGACGCCGCGCCGGCCGTGGCGCTCAACGGCGTGGCGCCCTTCGGCGTCGAGCCCGCCCTGCACCTCAAGATGGACATCATCGGCGCCAAGGTGCGGCTGCTCGGCGATGCCATCCTCGACAGCGACTCGCCCCTGCCGCAGATCGCCGTGGGCGTGGAGCACAAGCGCCTGCACCCCGCATCGGCCGGCGGCGTGATCCAGTTCCTGGGCGCCGACACCGAAGGCACCGACATCTACCTGAGCGCCACCAAGCTGCTGCTCGACCGCAACCTGCTCGTGCATGCCACGCTGCGCTCCACCCACGCCAACCAGAACGGCCTGCTGGGCTTCGGCGCGCGCGGGCCGGGCAAGTCGGGCCGCTCGCTGCAGCCCGAGTTCTCCGTCGCCTACCTGCTGCGCCGCGACCTCGCGATCGGCGCGGAGTGGCGCTTCAAGCCCGACAACCTGCGCGCGCTGGGCCGGGCCGCGGGCCTGGGCGATGCCCTGCGCGAGGACGACTGGCGCGACGTCTTCATCGTCTGGGCGCCCAGCAAGCACCTCTCGGTCACGCTGGCCTACGTGGACCTGGGCCGCGTCGTGCCGGGCGTGACGGCCTTCCGCCGCCAGCGCGGGGCCTACGTGTCGCTGCAGGCGGCGTACTGATGGCGGCGGCGACGACAACGACGATGACGGCACCGGAGCGCAGCACCATGGCCAACGCCTTCTCCTTTTCTTCCACGGCCGGTGGCGGTGGCGCATGGCGCGGCATCGCGGTGGCCGGGGCCCTCGTGGCGCTGGCCGCCGCGCAGCCTCCGGCGGCGGCCCAGCCGGCACCGGCTGCCGGCCCGCGCGTTTCGGCCAGCGTGCCGGCCGGCGGCATCCCTGCGGGCCTGTACGACGCGCTCGGCCGCAAGGAAGGCATCGCGCGCATCATGGACCGCCTCGTGGACGCGGCATTCCGCGACACCCGCATCGGCCCGATCTTCAAGGAAACCAAGCCGCAGGCCCTCAAGGAAAGCCTCACCGACCAGATCTGCGTGCTCGCCGGCGGGCCCTGCGTGTACGAGGGCGCGGACATGAAGGCCGCGCACGCCGACCTCACCATCCGCAAGAGCGATTTCAACGCCCTGGTGGAACTGCTGCAGGCCGCCATGGATGCCGAAGGCGTGCCGTTCACCCAGCAGAGCCGCCTGCTGGCGCTGCTGGCCCCGATGCACCGCGACGTCATCACCGTGCGCTGAACGCCGCGCCCGCGCCCTCCGGCATGGTTGCTATTAATTGGATAGCAATCTTTTCAATGGATACGGCGGCATGGGGGCTTTTTTGTTCTCAGGGTGCGCACGCGGGCGGCGCGGCACAATGCGGGGCGTGAGCGCTCCCTCCGAACCGTCCTCCGTGCCTGCCGCGCCCGAACCCGCGGCGCTCTCCGCGCCGGCCGCAGCCGCCGGCGACCTGCCGCCGCGCCGCATCGCGCACCTGGACATGGACGCGTTCTACGCCTCGGTCGAGCTGCTGCGCTACCCGCAGCTCAAGGGCCTGCCCGCGGTGATCGGCGGAGGCCGCCGCCACGAGGACGACGCGCTCTCCCAGGCCTACGCGGGCCGCGAGGCCGAGATCCCCGTCGACGCCTTCCCGCTGCTGCGCGATTACGCGGGCCGCGGCGTCATCACCACCGCCACCTACGCGGCGCGGCAGTTCGGCGTGGGCTCGGCCATGGGGCTCATGAAGGCCGCGCGGCTGTGCCCGCAGGCCATCCTGCTGCCGGTGGATTTCGCCTCGTACCGCCGCTTCTCGCGCCAGTTCAAGGACGTGATCCTCACCATCGCGCCGGTCATGGAAGACCGGGGCGTGGACGAGGTGTACATCGACTTCACCCAGGTGCCCGGCGGCCAGCGCGAAGGCGGCCGCGTGCTGGCCCGGCTCATCCAGAAAAGCATCTTCGACGCCACGGGCCTCACCTGCTCGATCGGCGTGGCGCCCAACAAGCTCATCGCCAAAATGGCGAGCGAATTCAACAAGCCCAACGGCATCTCCATCGTGCATGCCCAGGACCTGGAGCCCGCCATCTGGCCGCTGGCCTGCCGCAAGATCAACGGCATCGGCCCCAAGGCCGACGCCAGGCTGCAGGCCTTCGGCATCCACACCATCGGCGACCTCGCGGCGCGCCCGCGCGACTGGCTGGTGCGCACCTTCGGCAAGGCCTACGGCGCCTGGCTGCACGAGGCCGCCTGGGGCCGCGACGACCGCGCCGTGGTGACCGAGAGCGAGCCCGTCTCCATGAGCCGCGAAACCACCTTCGACCGCGACCTGCACGCCGTGCGCGACCGCGCCGAACTCGGCCGCATCTTCACCGACCTGTGCGAACGCGTGGCCGAAGACCTGCGCCGCAAGGGCTATATGGGCAAGACCATCGGCATCAAGCTGCGCTACGACGACTTCAAGATCGCCACCCGCGACCAGACCATCGCCACCTTCACCCAGGACGCCGCAACGATCCGCCGCGCGGCTGGGGAGTGCCTCAAGCGCGTACCGCTGGACAAGCGCCTGCGCCTGCTCGGCGTGCGCGTGGGGAATCTGCTCACGGAGCAAGAGGCCAGGGCGGCGCCTGCGGCCGGGCGGTCGGCCGGGGCGGCGGTGGTGCGGGATCTTTTCGAGGACCAGTAAGGCTGCGCGCGGGGGAAGCTCTCGGAACACCGACCCTGTGCAATTCAGCATCCTGGCAAATCAACGGCTGAGGGCGATCGAACTTCCGAATTCGATGGTTTTTGGAGCTTCCCGGCTGGGTGTGGCCGAGGCGTTCTTGGCCGCGAAGGGTGGGATGGGTTTTGAAATGCGCCCTTCGATCACCCAACCGATTCTCAGAGTGCAGAAATAAAAAGAAAGGCCCGCTGTTGCGGGCCATTCATCCAATCTACCGTTTATTGAATCACGGGAACAGGTCCATTGTTCGGGTATACGTAACCCAACCATTCGGCGCCCGAGTCCACTGTATAGCCGAGCCCGGCCATATAGCCAGCCTTGGTCTCCGGGAATATCGCGTGATCGTCTTTGGTCGGGTTGTACTTCCGCATCAGGCGAACCGTACCTGTGGGCTGGGGCAGGCTCTTCGGGTATATGTAACCTTCGATGCCATCAACCTTGTAGCCGACACCGGTGTAGGCCGCAATTCCATCGTCATCGGTGGTGTAGGTCGTATCGGTATGGTGTCCGTTGGTGGATTGGCAGACCGTATTGGCCTGTGCGCTCGGGCAAATCCAACTCATTCGAACCAGAGGGGCCAGGGGGATTGCAGCAGATTTGGGATTTGTTGGGGTGGTAAATACCCAGACTTCTGCTTGGGGCGCTTTTGTGCTGCCATTCCCGGCACCTGGGAACTTCGTATAAGGCCCGTATGAATTACCCCAATCAGTGATTCCAGCGCCGTATGCGGAGTCATAGCTCTTGAACGTCGTTTCCAAATCACATTGTGCAGCGCTCAAAGGGCAATGCTGTCGCGGCTCCAATGTGCCTGTCAACGCAGCGCTGGCCATCTGCGGGACAGTCGTATAAAAGGAATCGACACGCTCGGCGCTGTAAAAAGAGAAGAGGGGTGTCAGTTTCGAAGGATTTGTCGTGGACGCCTTCACCAGCGCAAGCCCAGCGTTGGGCAACCCATAGCCTATTTGCTCCATCCGGTTGGAAGCATTGTTTCCGCTATTTTGAATGATGCTTCGTACAGTTTGGGCCGAGAGCAGCGGATTGACAGAACGAATCAGACCAGCCAAGGCGCTGACATGCGGAGCAGCCATGGAGGTACCTGAGCATGACCCGTAGCCGTCTCCGAGTCTGGAGACATTTCCTTCGGCAGACCGGTCATTGGCAAAGTCACCGCATTTGTAAGCTGGATAATAGTCATCGGTTGATCCGGGATATCGCGGAACCGTCGAAACTATCCCATCTGCAGGGGCAACCACTCCGTCAAAGCCTGCCCAGCTGGATCCTTCGGTGGCATTCATCCGCCACAACGCGCCTGAGCTGAGGCCGCCCATTGAAGGACCGGGTTCTCTGGAAGAGGTGCCCCCGACTGCCAATATGGTGGATTGGTTCTCCTGAATGTTGCTTGGAAACGGTGGGCGTGTCTTGGAAAAATTACCCGTTGCCTGAATCAGCAGGACGTCTCTGTCTTTCAGCAACTGAACTGCGGCGCATACCGGACTCAAGTTCGCGGTAGGCACATTGCAATGGTGATTGGTATGGTTGTCGTCATTGGGCAGTTCACCGCTCCAATTAATGACTTGCATCCCGGAATAGACTGCGCGGGTCAGGGCCTCGCTGTACGCGCCGAATTCACCTTCCAGGGGTTGCAAATACAGCCCCTCCCCAGTATGGGCGATAGGAAATGCAGCAATGCTGCAAGTGGGGCATCCACCGGCTATGCCAATACCATTGTTTGCCGAAGCACCAATAATTCCTGCCACGTGGGTTGCGTGCCAACTCCTGTCTTCGGCAAGCGGGCGGGATGTATCCACGTTTTGCACATAGGGTGTTCTGGAAAACTGTGTGCGGACATTGGCCACAAGATCCTCATGCGGCTCGAATGAAACGATTTTCAAGCCGTTCTCGCGCATCCCAAGCACCTTGAGATTGCCAGGCATGCCCGCGTCCAGCACACCCACATAAGCGTTGCCCCGGGTCGTGTTCCAGGCCCAGTCAAAGTTCATTACCGACAGGCCCCATTGCCTGCGCGGCACAACCGGGTTTGCGTCAGAAACCGGCACGGGCTTGAAATAAGGGTCGTTCGGCGTCCAGGCAAATGCTGGTGCCGCCCCTGTGGTGATCAATGTAAATAGAATTGCCCGCACTCTCATGGCGTCCCTCTGGTGGTGTTAATGGAGGTGGCGATTCTCAATGTGGTTTTGAGTAAGAAATATGTAACTTGAGAGCCAATTTGAACGCATGCATTAGATCTGAAAGACGAGCATGTTTGGTTGTGTGCGCCAGCATGGATTCTTGAAGTGTTTTAACGTCCATGCCGCCGGATTCATTGAATAGTTTGCTATTTATTTGATAGCAATTGTTGGGCGGGCTTAAGTCTTCAGGGTTGTGCCTCAGCGTCCAAGCTGCCGTGCGTCAAATGGTGAGATGGCTTCAAGAGCGCTTATTAATTAAACCCGTTGACTGGCTTTGATGTAAATGCTTAGCTCATCGATTGATGATGCCTTGCTGATAATTATTGTGCCTTGCTTTAAGTCGTCTGCGGGGCCGAAAAATCTTAGTAAGAACGTATTTGTTTCTTTGGTGAAGGCTAAAAGATTGGTTGGAATAATTTCTCCTGGAGAACAACTCCAGCCCAAAGAAAGATATTTCTCAATAAGTTCGGTGCAGAATTCTCCTAGAACTATCCAGGTATTTTCTCTCTCCAGTATGGAGGATCTTAGAAGCCATTCGTTTTCCTTTAGGGGGGAAAGTCCGTAGAATTTCACCCCATCTTCGGACTGCTCGCTCCATGAAAATTCATTTGTCGGTTTGTGTTTGGGATCAAAGAGTCCCCAAAATTTTTTATGATTGGAGATTATTGTGTTTGGTTGCCAAGTGTCGTTTCCATAGAGTACAAAGCCTTCTTTATGCGGGGACATTCCCCGAATCCACCTGCATGCCGAATTTGCCGATTCATACATGTCCATATTGACGGAGGAATATTCTAATCCTTTGAGTTCGTATTTTTCCAAATTTGAAAGGATTGAACTGTTCCAGCCTGCTTGTTCAAAATTTTGAATCATTTCAGTGATCGTTAAAGTGCGCGCCTCTATTTTGAGGGTCATTAGGTCCGAAAATATGACCGCCAGTATCGCCTCTGATTTTTACTGTTTTGGTTTCTCCAGGAGAGAGGCGGATTTTGAATTCATATTCACGTCCAGGTTGCAAATCCCCTCTTTTGTCGTAATTTCTCTGCACCGCGGAAGACTGTTGAGTTGTGGGCACTCCATTAAGGCGTTTGGCTTCATTGAAAGCTCCCGGGCGTCCACTGCCTGGTGGAGAAAAATTGGCTGGCTGGTCTGGCTCCGCCAATTCCTATGCCGCCACCATTGCCCTCCAAAGGCAATAGCTCAACGGGCCGGTATAGATTTTCGAAGTGTTTTAATGTCCATGCCGCCGGATCGATTGAATAGCTCGCTATATTTTTAATGGCAATTGCTGGACAAATTCAAGCCCTCAGTTTGTTGCACTTCAGGTTTGAAGCCGCCCGGCAAATAATCCATTATCAGACCGGGACGAGGAAATTCATTTCATGGCTATGAATCCAAAATCTGTATTGTAAAATTTTCTGAAACCAAGCTTCTCATAATCTGCAAAATTTTCCTCATCAAAGGCCGCGCCAAATACCATTAGACATCGATAGCCATTTGGTTGGCTTTCTTCACTGTAATGATCATCCAGAGAGAAGCTGATTCGCGCCGCTGCGCTGTTCCTTGTTTCTCCTTCTCTTAAAGGAAACCATGTTGTCTGATGAGTCAGAATTTCCTTCTGATTATCATCTTTCAATATGGCTTCCTTGAAAATATCTGGAATCCAAACTGGCATGCAAGGAGCTAGAGCTTCTCTTAATGCTTTAACCTCTCCATTCATTAAAATGGCAACTGTGTTGGTCATTGTGGCGCCCTTTTTAATTGCAGCCAGCGGGATTTTTTCGTCCCCTTGGCCAAGGTGAAAATCCATTTTCAGGAACTTCTCTGGGTCCTTGAGGGGAAACCCAGTTATGTGGATGCGGACGACCTTGTCCATGATCATGATCCCAGTCAATGTCCACGGCAGGTCTTCCATCGGGTCCATATAGCCTTTCTTGCCCGCTACCTGGGTTGGTATGCCATTCTCCTGGTTTTCCTCTATTTGGAGTTTTGTCTTGGTAGATGTTTTGACTTGCCCACCAAGCACCGCCAATAACGGCAATTTCACCGACGTAAGGTAATGCAGGGATGAGGCACCATGGACAAAGACCAGTGGGGTCAGTTTTTGACAATGGATTTGTATTTGCATAACTAAACCGATTCCATCCCCCCGCCAACCCGATCGGATCGGCCTGCATATACCTCCCCGTCGCCGGGTCGTAATACCGGTGCAGGTTGTAATTCAACCCCGTCTCTTCATCCCACACCTGCCCCGGATACCGCAGATCGAAGCGCACGGCCTCGCCGTAGCTGCGGCCGCTGGCCTGCCCGCTCTGCGCGTAGCCCGTGGCGCCAGTCGTGGGGTTGGCTTCCCCGAAGCCGGTGATGAGCCACTGCCACACGACTTGGCCCTGGGTGTTCGTCAAGCGCCGTGGCGTGTTCAGGTGGTCGGCGTCGATGGCGTACAGCCTGCCGTTGATCTGCGCGGCCACGGGCAGCGGGCCGGATGCGGTGGGCAGCCAGATCACCTCGGTGCTGTCCATCTCGCTGGCGGGTGCGGCGCTGTTGCTGCTGCGCCGGTTTCCGTACTGGCCCAGGACGGTACTGCCGATGCCGTCCTCGGCGTAGACGGTCTGCTGGGTGATGGCGCTGGCGGCATTGGTGCCGGAGACACGCGCATCGCTCTTGAGCACGCGCTGGCCCTGGGCGTTGGTGGTGTAGCTGACGGCCAAGGCGTTGGCCGGATCGCTGCTTGCGCCCGCCTTGGCGATGCGCCCATCGGCGCCGTAGTGCAGGTACGTGTCGCCTTTCTTGGTGAGCGCGCCCGTGGCGTCCTGCGCATAGACCACATCGGTGCGGCGCGCGGCGGCGCCTGGGGGCGTGTAGGTCTCGGTGAAGCCCTTCAAGCGGTTGCTGCCGGTGACGGGTTGGTAGACGCGCTCCAGCTTGGCCGGCCCCGTGGCCGTGGCGCTGGTGTGCGAGACCTGTGTGCGGTTGCCGTTGGCGTCCCAGGCATAGCCGCTGGCCGTGGCGCCCAGGGTGTCGCCCAGGCCCCAGCCGGTGGGCAAGGTGGTACCTGACGGCAGGCTGTGGGCGCTGGCGGTGAGGCGCCCCGCCGTGTCGTAGGTGAAGGCGCTGGTGAGCAGAGCCTGCTGCGCCACCGTGCCGCTGGCGGCCGGCAGCATGTGCCGCTGCTGGATGCGCGTGAGGCGGCCGGCGGTGTCCCAGGCCAGTTGCGGCAGCAGGCGGCTGGCGGTGAGCTGGCCGGAGGTGTCGTAGACGCGCAGCTCCTTCGCCTGGCCATGCGCGGCCCAGGTCCAGCCGGTGGGCTGGCCGAGCGGGTTCCAGGCGATGCCGGTGAGCAGGGGCTGGCCGTTCCAGAGCAGGGCGGTGAGGCGGCCCGTGGCGTCGTACTGCATCTGCAGGCGCCGGCCGCTGGGGTAGGTGAGGGCGGCCACCTCGCCGGCGCCGGGGTTGCCGCCGGGCACGTAGTCGGTGCCCACGGCCCGGGTGGCGCCGGTGGTGGGGATCTGTGTCTTGGTCATGACCCGGCCCAGCCGGTCGTAGCGCCAGCGCGTGGTGACGCCGGGGTCCTGCACTTCGCTCAAAGCGCCGGTGCTGGCGCGCGGGGCGTTGTCGGCGTTGTAGGCCGTGCCGGTGAGGTCGTAGCGCAGCGTGCTCTGCCTGCCGTCCGCCAGGCGCAGCAGCGTCGGCCGCCCCAGGGCGTCGCGCGTGGCCTGGGTGGTGCGGCCCAGGGCGTCGGTCCACTGGACGGGGCGGCCCATGGCGTCGTAGCGGGTCTCGGCGGTGCCCGCGTCCAGCGTGGTCTCGCGCGTGGGGTTGCCGCGCACGTCGTTGGCGTAGGTGGTGGAGACGCCGGCGAAGTCGGTGGCCGTCTGGAGCGCGCCCAGCGCGTCGTAGGCGAGCGACGCGGACTGGCCGGCCGGGTCGGTGATGCGCGTGGGCTGGCCGAAGGCGTTGCGCTGGAAGGTGGTGGTGCGCTGGGCGGCGTCGGTCCGCGCGGCCAGCTCGCCGTTGGGGCCGTAGGCGAAGGTGTCCTTCACGTCCCCGGTCTGCACCGACTCGAGCTGGTTGAGCGCGTTGTAGTGCTTCTGCTCCTTCCACACGATGGCGCCGGCGGCGTCGGCGATCTCGGTGAGGGTGGTGTTGCCGAAGCCGTCGTAGGCCAGGCGGGCCGTGGCGCCGCGGTTGTCCTTCCGCAATGAGTCTCCATCGGCGCAAGGGCATGTCGATGGGGAGGAAGGCAGGTGACGAAGGGCCGGCATGGATTCTTGAAGTGTTTTAACGCGCATGCCGCCGGATCCATTGGATAGTTTGCTATCTTTTTTGTAGCAATTGCTTCACGATTAAGCATTTCAAGGGCCTGCCAGAGACTTGAGATCACTGCTCCAATTTTTCCCTTTGTACTCAAGGGTAATGACTGTCGATTCCTCTTCTGATTCCAAATCACAAAGAAGATAATCTGAAAAATCTTCTGCTATTAGTCCAAATGTAAATGGCTGTATTTTTTCGGAAATGCTAAAGTAATCAATATCTGAAAGTGAATTGATTTTTAAGAAGCCAAGATCAATACTGTTATCTAGCCAAAGATAAAAGCAGGATTTGTTGAGGTGAGCCAATTTCTCTAGGGTAATTTTTAATTTATCTACATCAGTCTTTTTGAAATTTACCTGAATGAATTGAAATTGTCCGAGTTCTTTGGCGGCCAGTTGGACTGCATTTGGTGAGGGTGATGTTTCCAGCTCGTTGGAACTAACTTCCCTGTTAAGAATGGTTGATAGATTTTTGAGGTGTTTTTTGAGCAGAATATTTCTGCGAAGGGTGTCTTTGTCTTTTTGCATCTTAGTACTCCGACTTAAATTTTCCATTCATTAGTGCAGGGCAGCCATAATTGTTGTACCGAATTTCCCCTGTGAATTTATCGGTTTTTACTCGTCCGGCTTCCCAGTGTGGCTGACCAGGATGGCTCCGATCTAGTGTTTGCTGTTGGACAGACATTCTCTGTGTGCCACCGCCAGGCGCAGGAATATCGTATGAATATTCACGACCGGATGAATTTCTGGATTGTGAAACTGGCTGTTGGCTGGTTGGTATGCCCGCTCTTGCCATAACGTCTCTTCGCGCTGCGCTTGATGTATAGCCGCCCCCAATGCCACCACCACCGCCAATACCGCCACCATTGCCCTCCAAAGGCAATAGCTCAACGGGTTTGATCCGCGATCTTGAGCTTTGAAGCCCCTCTGCATCGGTGTCCAGAATCGGATTGCCATCCACATAAAGGAACCGATTCCATCCCCCCGCCAACCCAATCGGATCGGCCTGCATATACCGCCCGGTCGCCGGGTCGTAATACCGGTGCAGGTTGTAATTCAACCCCGTCTCTTCATCCCACACCTGCCCCGGATACCGCAGATCGAAGCGCACGGCCTCGCCGTAGCTGCGGCCGCTGGCCTGCCCGCTCTGCGCATACCCCGTGGCGCCGGTCGTGGGGTTGGCCTCACCGAATCCGGTGATGAGCCACTGCCACACGACTTGGCCCTGGGTGTTCGTCAGACGCCTTGGCGTGTTCAAGTGATCGGCGTCGATGGCGTACAGCCGCCCATTGATCTGCGCGGCCACGGGCAGCGGGCCGGATGCGGTGGGCAGCCAGATCACTTCGGTGCTGTCCATCTCGCTGGCGGGTGCGGCGCTGTTGCTGCTGCGGCGGTTGCCGTACTGGCCCAGGACGGTGCTGCCGATGCCGTCTTCGGCGTAGACGGTCTGCAGGGTGATGGCGCTGGCGGCATTGGTGCCGGAGACACGCGCATCGCTCTTGAGCACGCGCTGGCCCTGGGCGTTGGTGGTGTAGCTGACGGCCAAGGCGTTGGCCGGATCGCTGCTTGCGCCCGCCTTGGCGATGCGCCCATCGGCGCCGTAGTGCAGGTACGTGTCGCCTTTCTTGGTGAGCGCGCCCGTGGCGTCCTGCGCATAGACCACATCGGTGCGGCGCGCGGCGGCGCCTGGGGGCGTGTAGGTCTCGGTGAAGCCCTTCAAGCGGTTGCTGCCGGTGACGGGTTGGTAGACGCGCTCCAGCTTGGCCGGCCCCGTGGCCGTGGCGCTGGTGTGCGAGACCTGTGTGCGGTTGCCGTTGGCGTCCCAGGCATAGCCGCTGGCCGTGGCGCCCAGGGTGTCGCCCAGGCCCCAGCCGGTGGGCAAGGTGGTACCTGACGGCAGGCTGTGGGCGCTGGCGGTGAGGCGCCCCGCCGTGTCGTAGGTGAAGGCGCTGGTGAGCAGAGCCTGCTGCGCCACCGTGCCGCTGGCGGCCGGCAGCATGTGCCGCTGCTGGATGCGCGTGAGGCGGCCGGCGGTGTCCCAGGCCAGTTGCGGCAGCAGGCGGCTGGCGGTGAGCTGGCCGGAGGTGTCGTAGACGCGCAGCTCCTTCGCCTGGCCATGCGCGGCCCAGGTCCAGCCGGTGGGCTGGCCGAGCGGGTTCCAGGCGATGCCGGTGAGCAGGGGCTGGCCGTTCCAGAGCAGGGCGGTGAGGCGGCCCGTGGCGTCGTACTGCATCTGCAGGCGCCGGCCGCTGGGGTAGGTGAGGGCGGCCACCTCGCCGGCGCCGGGGTTGCCGCCGGGCACGTAGTCGGTGCCCACGGCCCGGGTGGCGCCGGTGGTGGGGATCTGTGTCTTGGTCATGACCCGGCCCAGCCGGTCGTAGCGCCAGCGCGTGGTGACGCCGGGGTCCTGCACTTCGCTCAAAGCGCCGGTGCTGGCGCGCGGGGCGTTGTCGGCGTTGTAGGCCGTGCCGGTGAGGTCGTAGCGCAGCGTGCTCTGCCTGCCGTCCGCCAGGCGCAGCAGCGTCGGCCGCCCCAGGGCGTCGCGCGTGGCCTGGGTGGTGCGGCCCAGGGCGTCGGTCCACTGGACGGGGCGGCCCATGGCGTCGTAGCGGGTCTCGGCGGTGCCCGCGTCCAGCGTGGTCTCGCGCGTGGGGTTGCCGCGCACGTGTCGGTGGCCGTCTGGAGCGCGCCCAGCGCGTCGTAGGCGAGCGACGCGGACTGGCCGGCCGGGTCGGTGATGCGCGTGGGCTGGCCGAAGGCGTTGCGCTGGAAGGTGGTGGTGCGCTGGGCGGCGTCGGTCCGCGCGGCCAGCTCGCCGTTGGGGCCGTAGGCGAAGGTGTCCTTCACGTCCCCGGTCTGCACCGACTCGAGCTGGTTGAGCGCGTTGTAGTGCTTGTGCTCCTTCCACACGATGGCGCCGGCGGCATCGGCGATCTCGGTGAGGGTGGTGTTGCCGAAGCCGTCGTAGGCCAGGCGGGCCGTGGCGCCGCGGTTGTCCTTCCAGCCGGTCATGCGGTGGGCGTCGTCGTAGGTGTACTCCACGGCGTAGCCGGAGGGCTCGCTCTGGCGGGCGAGCTGGCCGGTGGCGCCGTACTGGTAGGTCCAGACGAGGCCGTTGGTGGAGACCTGGGTGACGAAGCGGCGCGGGTCGCTCACGTTGTCGATGTCGTAGCCGACGCCGTTGGGCAGGCCCAGGTAGTAGGGATAGCCGTCCGTCTGCCGCATCGTCATCGTGGTGTGGCCCAGCGGGTTGCGCACCTCCATGGGCCACGGTTGGGGCGGGTAGGCATAGTCGTAGGTGGTCTTGAAGCCGTTCGCGTCGGTGGAGGACAGCATCGTCCAGGCGCCGTATTCCCAGGTGCGGGTGGTGGGCGGGGTGCCCGACCGGGCGTCGGAGACCCGTTCGCTCACGAGGTTGCCCAAGGCGTCGTAGGCGTATTCGGTGACGCGGCTGCCTTCCTGCCGCCTGACGGGCAGGCGCAGCGTGGGGTGCCATGTCGTCTGCACGGAGCGCTCGTCGGCCGTGCCCGCCGCGTGGACGGCCACGGTGGGCAGCCGGCGGGCCTCGTCCCAGGTGTAGCGGCTGGTGCGCCCCGCGAAGTCCTGCTCGGCGGTGACGAGGCCGCTGGCGCTTTGCGTGCGGCGCGCCACCGGGCGGTAGGCCAGCGCGGGCACGGCCGATGCGCCGGTGATGGCGAGGGCGCCGTTCTGGTGGCCGAAGCCGTACTCGCGCAGCAGGCCCTGCGCGTCCTTGACGCGGACCGTGCCGGAGGCGAGCGACGCATAGTCGAACTCGTGCGCGAGCGCATCGCCGGCGTGGGCCGCCTTGAGGGTGCGGCCCAGGGCGTCGTAGCTGAAGGTGGCGAAGGTGCGGCCGTTCTCGTCGGCGATGGCCGTGAGCAGCAACGGGAACCGTGCATCGCCGTAGGTGAACCGCTTCGTGTAGGTGTTCTCCAGGCTGGCCGATGCCAGGCTGCCTTCGCTCTCCAGGCCGCCGGTGTAGGTGTAGTAGGTGCGGGACCACGCCGGGTCGGTCAGGCTCTTGATGAAGCCGAAGCTGTTGCGCTCCAGGGTGAGGGTGTTGCCGAAGTGGTTCTTGATGGTGACCAGGCGCCCGTACTGGTAGCCGTAGGACAGCAGCCAGCCGTTGCGGAACTGCCGCGTGAGGAGCTTGCCGGCGCTGTCGAAGGCCAGCAGCGAATCGTCGTTGGCGTACCTGACGGTCCAGCCGCCGTTGGCCTGCACCATCGAATCCCCCGGCTCGCGGGGCACCCAGCCGCCGGAGGCGCCCTGGCTGAACGACCGCTCCTGCCCATCGCCGAAGACCAGCGTCGCGGCGCCGCCCGTCACCTTCAGTTCGATCGCGTGGTTGTGGCTCCACTGGTCGCCCAGGCCGTGGTTGGGCCGCACGGAGCCCAGCGCCCAGTGGCTGCGGTAGATGCGGATGAAGTCGAGGCCCGCGCCCTGCGGGTCCGTGTAGTCGGCCTGCTCCTGGAAGTTCTCTCCGGTGGCGGGAATGACCGGATCGCCCATGCACATGCCGTCCTGCCCGCCCGGGAACACCGAGAGCGGAACGATCCGGTCCGTGGGCGGGGGCGGCGGGGGAGGCGGCGGAGGTGCGGGCGGAGGAGGGGGTGGCGGCGGCGGCGGGGGCGGTGGGGGTGGAGGAGGGGGCGGAGGCGGTGGGGGATCGATCAGGTCCTTGGGGGCGCACCAGCCGCTTTCGGGGTCGCGGATGTAGGGGTTGTCGAATTCGTCCGGTTCGCAGTAGCAGACGTAATCTCCCACTCCATAGTCAAACCGACTAATGCTCATCTTCCACCATGTACGGTTGGATGCGTGCAGGGGATGGCTGTTCGTGCGCTGGTTGCAGGTTGGCCAGATGGCGTATCCATTGCTGCCTTCGCAAACAGAGTCTGAACTGATGCAGGTCATGGGGAATCTGTCGTCACCAGAGGGCCCGCAGTATTTGTGAATGCCGCTATAGCCTAGAGTGGGCATCGCACCACATGCCCCTTGGGGCGTTGTCGAGTGGATGGCGAATGGATTCGCCAAACCCCACGCGTCCATGTGGTATCCCAAGGGGTTGCCACTGTCCGTCCCCGCATGCGCAGACGATCCCGCCATAAGCGCTGTTAAAAGAAATTTATATCTGAATAAAGTTTTCATTATTTTGATTCCCCCCGAATGATTTGAATGGATGGTTGCCTTATTCGAATGGGATCGAATAAAGCATTCACCTGAATTTGGGCCGGGGGGATTCTATGGGCGGGTATGTCCAGCAGCGGGGCTGCATATGCCTTCCGTACCGCTCTGCGGAAGAAATGTTCGAACCGCTTGGCGCTGGTGGAGCGCTGTGGTAGCGGCGTGCAGCGGCCCACGGCCGCTGGGCTGCGGGAACGTGCAATCCGGCAGTGCAATGCAATGCAGGGGCCTGCAGCGCCCTGCCGTGCAGGCCCCGACGTTTGCGCGATGGGCCGGGCGGCCTCTGCCTGCCTGCTGCCTGCAGGCGCTCAGGCGTGCCCGGGCTCCGAGGGCGTGCCGCCGCGCCCGAACCGGTGCCATGCGCGGCGCAGTTGCGTGTCGGAGCTGAAGCCCGCCAGCGCGGCCGCCTGGGTCACGCTGTGGCCTGCGTTCAGCGCGGCCTCGGCCGTGGAGAGGCGGATGGTGCGCAGCCAGGCGAGCGGGGCGATGCCCGCGTGGTCGAGAAAGAGCCGCGTGAGGTGGCGCGGCGAGGCGTGCGCCACCTCGGCCATGGCCGGCACGGTCCAGGCGCTGGCAGGGTCCTGCGCGACGGCGTCCTGCACGCGGTGCAATGCGGGGTGCAGGTGGTCGCGGTGCGCGAGGAAGGGCGAGAACTCCGGGTCGTGCGGGCCGCGCCGCAGGGCCAGCACCATGGTCTGCGCCACCTGGGCGGCGATGGCCGGGCCGCATTCGTCGGCGATGCGGTGCAGCACGAGGTCGACGCCCGTGGTGACGCCGGCGCTGCTGTAGAGCGGCGCGTCGGGCACGAAGACGCGGTTGGCCACCACGTCGCAGCGCGGCTCGACCTGCTGCAGTTCCGCCAGGTGCTGGTGGTGCGTGGTCGCGCGCCGGCCCGCCAGCAGCCCCGCATGCGCTGCCAGCACCGAGCCGGCGCACACGGTGAGCAGCTCCAGCCGGCCGCGCTCGGGCCGCAGTCCGCGCAGCCAGTGCAGCAGGGCGCGCGCCTCGTCGCCGGCCACGTCGATGGCCGCGCCGGGCAGGCCGATCAGCACCACCCACGCGGCGTCGGGCCACGCCGTGGGCAGCGGCTCCAGGCCGCTCAGCAGGGCGCCCACCGAGGTGACCGATTGGGGCGTGGGGCTGGCGAAGCGCAGCACGAAGCGCTCCGGCCGCCCCTGCGCGCGCAGGCACTGGTTGGCGATGCGCAGCGCCTCCGCCGGCCCGGCCCAGTCGAGCACGAGGCTGTGCGGCAGCAGCGCGAAGATGACGTGGATCGCGGCGTGGACCGGCGCCGCCGCCGAGGCGGCCGCTGCCGCCGTCGCGTCGGCGGGAGCGAGGCTCAGGGCTGCGGTGCGGTTCGGGGATCGGGATTCCATGGCGTGTCCATCTGCCGGGCCGTGCGTTCGGCGAGCGCGCGGCCGGCGAGGCGTTCTACCAGATGCAGCGACAGGTCGATCCCCGCGCTGATGCCCGCCGAGGAGAACAGCGTGCCGTTGCCGTCGTGGTCCACCCAGCGCACGCCGGTGCGCACGTCCAGCCGCGGGAAGCTGCGGCGCAGGTCGTCCACGTCCTCCCAATGGGTGGTGACGGGCCCGTCCTGCACCACGCCGGCCGCCGCGAGCAGGAAGGCGCCGGTGCAGACCGAGGCCGTCACCCAGGCGTCCGACGCGGCGCGCGCGATCCAGGCGAGCGTGGCGGGGCAGGCCAGGGCGCCGTCGACCACGCCGCCGGGCACGATCAGCACATCCGGCACGCCCGCATCGGCGAACGCGGCATCGGGCACGATGCGCAGCCCGGCGCGGGCGCGCACCACCGCGGACGGGCCGGCGTCGCGCGCCACGCAGCGCACGTCGAAGAGCGGCGGGGACGACGAAAGCGCCTGCCGCGCGTGCATGCGCGCGGCGGTGGTGAAGACTTCGTAGGGGCCGGCCAGGTCGAGCGCCTCCACGTCGTCGAACGCGAGGATGGCCACCCGCCAGGTGGCGGGGGGTGTGTGCCTGGCCAGGCCGGTGGGGCGGACCGTCATGCGGCCACCACCCCGGCGGCGTCGCGGGTGCGGGCGGCTTCTTCGGCCCGCTCCAGCGCGCGGGCCACCGTGCAGGGCGTCGCGAAGCGGCCGGCCAGCACCGTCTCCGTGCGCGCCTTCAGGTCGGCGGCCGGGAGCCAGCGCCCGTCGGGCTGCTGCATGTCCCAGGTCAGCGTGGCCTCGGTCACGTAATCCACCTCCCAGCCCAGGTCGCTCGCGTGGCGGGTGGTGGTCTCGCAGCACTGCTCGGTGCGGATGCCGCTCACGATCAGCCGGCCGATGCCCTGCCGCGTGAGCCACACATCGAGGCCCGTGCCCACCAGCGCGCTGTGGCGGTGCTTGGTGAATTCCGCCGCGGCGGCGAAGGGCGCCAGCCCGGCCAGCGGCCGCACGTGGCCGGATTCGGCCGCGAAGGGGTTGGATGCCTCGGCGGGGCCGTCTCTGTGCAGCACCCGCACCACGGGGATGCCGCGTACCGCGCAGCCTTCGATGAGCGCGTTCTGCGCAGCGAGGTAGGCGGGCAGGTCCTGGGCCGCGAAGTACGGGCGGTGGCGGAAGGACTCCTGCACATCGATCACTAACAGACAGGTTTTCATGGCAATCTCCCGGCAGGGGAAGTGGTGGATGCCGTGATGTTGCCTGGGCTGCGCGGTGCCGTCCGCTCGGCGGCAGACCTGGATCGATCAATTTGGGACAACCGCCTTGCGGGCGGCCGTCAGACCAGCCGGACCGCTTCCAGTTCCTTCTTCAGGTAGGCGTAGAAGAGCGGCGCGGCCACGAGTCCGGCGGGGCCGAACACGGCTTCGGCCACGAACATCACCGACAGCAGCTCCCACACGCCCATGTGCGTGCGCTGGCCCACCACCTTCGCGTTGATCACGTATTCGGCCTTGTGGATCAGCACCAGGAACGCCAGGCAGGCGATGGCCGCCGTGGGCGAGACCGACAGCCCCACGATGGTGATGACCGCGTTGCACAGCAGGTTGCCCACGATGGGCACCAGCCCCGCGAGGAAGGTGAGGGTGATGAGCGCGGGCGTATAGGGCAGGCGCAGGTCCCACAGCGGCAGGATCGCCAGCAGGAAGAGGGCCGTGAGCATGGTGTTGAACGTGGCGATCCAGAATTGCGCCGCCACGATCTGCCGGAAGGCCTCGCCCAGGTAGGTGATGCGGTCGGCCAGCGCCACGGCCAGCGGCCCGCGCGGCCCGCCCAGCGGCCGCACGGCGGCCAGCGCGCCGATCAGCAGGCCCACGTAGGCATGCAGCAGGCCTGCCAGCCACACGCGCCCGGCCAGTGCGAGCGCGCCGGCCTTGGCGCCCAGGTAGCCCGCGATGGTGCGCTGGATCTCCGCAGCGCCCTCGGGCAGGTGCGCGCCGATGTCGGCCGGCAGCTTCAGGCGCAGTTCCAGCACGGTCCGCGCGAGGAAGTCGAGCAGTTCGCGGTACTGCTGCGGTGCCTCCACGATGTAGGTGCGCGAGTGCGTGGCCGCGACGGCCAGCAGCACGAGGGGCGCGATGCCCACCAGCGTGGCCGCCGCTGCCTGGCCGGTGCGCGCGGCGCGGCCCGTGGCATGCCAGTTGCGCGGCAGCGCGCCCGCCAGGCGGGGCGCGGCCCAGCGCGTGAGCAGGAAGCCCAGGCAGGCGCAGATCAGCCCGGGCAGCAGGCCCTGCCACATCACCAGCAGCAGCGCGCCGCCCATGAGCAGGTAGCTGGCGGTGCGCACGCCCCGCGCCGGCCCGGGCAGGGCGATGGCGGCAGCGGGAGCCGCCGGCGGTGGCGCGGGCGGCGGGGGCTCCAGGGGCGGCATGGGCAGGGGGCGCTGCGGCGGGTGGGGTCAGGCCACCACGACGGCGGCGCCCTGGCCGCGCTCGGCGATGGCCCCCAGGGTGTGCACGGTCTCCCCCTGGGCGCGCAGCGTGGCGGCCACGGCGTCTGCCTGGGCGGCGGACACCACCACCACCATGCCGATGCCGTTGTTGAAGGTGCGGTTCATCTCGATGTCGTCGATGCCGGCCGTCTTCTGCAGCCAGGCGAAGAGTTCGGTCTGCGGCCAGCTGCCGGCTTGCAGGTGGGCGGCCAGGCCTTCGGGCAGCACGCGCGGAATGTTCTCCAGCAGGCCGCCGCCCGTGATGTGGGCCAGCGCCTTGATGCCGCCGGCATCGGCCGGGTGCTGCGCGAGCGCCGCCAGCACGCTCTTCACGTAGAGGCGGGTGGGGGCCATGACGGCCTGGCGGAACGGCTGGCCGTCCAGCGTGGCGGGGGCGGAATCGCCGGCGCGCTCGATGCACTTGCGCACCAGGCTGAAGCCGTTGGAATGCACGCCGGCCGAGGCCAGGCCCAGCACCACGTCGCCCACGGCCACTTCGCGGCCGGTGAGGATCTTCGACTTCTCCACCGCGCCCACCGCGAAGCCGGCCAGGTCGTATTCGCCGGCCGGGTACATGCCGGGCATCTCGGCGGTCTCGCCGCCGATCAGCGCGCAGCCGGACAGCTCGCAGCCCCGGGCGATGCCGCCCACCACGGCCGCGGCCGTGTCCACGTCGAGCTTGCCGCACGCGAAGTAATCCAGGAAGAACAGGGGCTCGGCGCCCTGCACGAGCACGTCGTTCACGCTCATGGCGACGAGGTCGATGCCGACGGTGTCGTGCATGTTCCACTCGAAGGCCAGCTTCAGCTTGGTGCCCACGCCGTCCGTGCCCGACACGAGCACCGGTTCCTTGTAGCGCTTGGGCACCTCGAAGAGGGCGCCGAAGCCGCCGATGCCGGCCAGCACGCCTTCGCGCATCGTCTTCTTGGCCAGCGGCTTGATGCGCTCGACCAGCGCGTCGCCCGCATCGATGTCGACACCGGCGTCTTTGTAGGAAATGGGGGTGGAGGAGGCGGAGGAACTCATGGGCTGGATGGGTGTGGTGCGGGACCCGCGTGGCGGGCCGGAACGCGCGGATTCTAAAGGCCGCGCCCGGCGGGCCGGCCAATGCCCCCTTCCGGCGGCCGCAGCCGCCCCGCCCGGGCCGTCGTCCGCCGGGCCGCCGCAGCAGACTAAAATCGCCGGCTGCACAGGGAACGCCCTCCGGCGGACCCTTGGCGGCGCCCGCGGCCGCACGTGCCGCGCCAGTCCGGATGCCCCTCGCGGTGCGCCGCCCCCGGCGGCCTCTTTGCCCGTTCGCGATGCCGGTCTCCGGTTTCTGTTTGCTGCTGTTGCCCCCGCTGTCCTTGCCTCCCTTGCCCGCTTCCATGCTGCCGCTTCCTCCACCGCTCCGCCATGCCGAACCGCAGCCCGCTGCGCCTGCCGGCCCGCGTGCGCCGGGAGCCGGCGCGTGAAGCAACTGGCGCTCGACATCGGCCTGGCCACCGGGCCCACGCTCGCGCGCTTCTTCCCGGGCCCCAATACCGAGGCACTGCAGCACCTGCGCATCGCCGTGGGCGATGCCGATGCGGCCTCCGGTGCGCCGGCCGCGCGCTCGCCGGTGCCCACCTACCTCTGGGGCGAATCGGGCAGCGGCAAGACGCACCTGCTCGAAGCCGTGCGCGAGGCGCTGCGCGAGCAGGGCTGCACGGTGGGCTGGCTCGATGCCTCGGTGGTGCGACCCACCGCCTTCGACGAACGCTGGACGGCCGTGCTGCTCGACGAGGTGCATCTCTATTCCACGGCGCAGCAGGCCGCGGCGTTCAATTGGTTCGTCAATGCCATCAGCCCGGCCGTCGGCGCGCCGCGCTGGGTGCTGGCCGCGGGCGACCTGCCGCCCGCCGACCTGCCGCTGCGCGACGACCTGCGCACGCGCCTGGGCTGGGGGCATATCTTCCAGCTGCACCTGCTGGACGAGCCGCAACGCCGCGCGGTACTGCGCCAGGAGGCCGGCGCGCGGGGCATCGCCCTCGGCGACGACGTGATGAACTACATGCTCGGCCGCTTCTCGCGCGACCTGGGCAGCCTCATGCAGCTGCTCGACCAGCTCGACAGCTTCGCGCTGCAGACGCAGCGCGCCATCACCATTCCCCTGCTCAAGACCATGCTGGAGTCCGGGTAGCGGGGGGCGCCCGCCCGATGCCGCCGCCCCCCGACGCCCCTCCCACACCGCACCGATCGCCCCCCGCATGACCCCCGACACCCCGGCCTCCCGTCCCCGGCTCGCGCTGTTCGACCTGGACCACACGCTGCTTCCGCTCGACTCCGATTTCGAATGGGGCGAGTTCACCATCCGCATCGGCTGGACCGACCGCGCCGAGTTCGGCCGCCGCAACCAGGAGTTCTACGACCACTACGTGGCCGGCACCCTGGATGTGCACGACTACGTGCGGTTCGCCGTGGACGCGGTGCGCCGCGCCGGCCCCGAGGCGTCCGCGACCGCGCATGCGCAGTTCATGCGCGACGTGATCCATCCGGCCATCCGCGCCGAGGCGGTCGGGTTGCTGCGCAGCCACCGCGATGCGGGCGATGAGGTCGTCATCGTCACGGCCACCAACGAATTCGTCACCCGCCCCATCGCGCAGGCGCTGGGCGTGGAGCAGCTGCTGGCCGTGGAGCTGGAGCGCGACGCGCAGGGCTGGATCACGGGCGGCGTGCGGGGCGTGCCCTCCATGCGCGAGGGCAAGGTGCTGCGCATGGAACAATGGCTGGCCGCGCGGGGCTGGGCCTGGAGCGATGTGGAGAGCACTTTCTACAGCGATTCCATGAACGACGTGCCCCTGCTCGAGAAGGTCGACCATCCTGTCGCCACCAACCCAGACACCCGCCTGCGCGCGCTCGCGCAGCAGCGCGGCTGGCGCATCCTGGACCTGTTTCCTACGCCAACACCATGATCAAGAAGTTCATCGACAAACTGCTCGGCAAGACCGCGCCGGGCACGGGCCGTGGAAAGCACCGCTTCGGCAAGCGCGAGGATGTACCGGCTTCCGAGCACGGCATCGACCCCGAACTCGTGGACCGCCGCGCGGCCGAGGTCGTGCGCACCCTGCAGCAGGCGGGCTACGAGGCCTACATCGTGGGCGGTGCCGTGCGCGACCTGCTGCTGGGCCTCAAACCCAAGGATTTCGACGTGGCCACCAACGCCACGCCCGAGCAGGTCAAGGGCCTGTTCCGCCGCGCCTTCATCATCGGCAAGCGCTTCCGCATCGTGCACGTGGTGCACGGCCGCGGGCGCGAACACGAAGTGATCGAGGTCTCGACCTTCCGCGCCTACCTCGACAACACCGCCGCCGAGCAGGTGAGCGGCAACGAGAAGACCTCCAAGGCCGCGCTGGCGGGCATGCAGCATGCCGTGGACGCCAGCGGCCGCGTGCTGCGCGACAACGTCTGGGGCCCGCAGGACGAAGACGCCACGCGCCGCGACTTCACCATCAACGCCATGTACTACGACCCCGGCACGCAGGTCGTGGTCGATTACCACAAGGGCATCCAGGACGCGCGCAAGAAGGTGATCCGCATGATCGGCGACCCGGCCACGCGCTACCGCGAGGATCCGGTGCGCATCATCCGCGCCGTGCGCTTCGCGGCCAAGCTCTCGGGCGTGGGCTTCACGATCGAGCCCAAGACGGCCGCGCCGCTGGTGCAGTCGCAGGCGCTGCTGGCCGACGTGCCGCAGAGCCGCATGTTCGACGAGATGCTCAAGCTGCTGCAGACCGGCCACGCGATCGCGACCATCGAGCAGCTCAAGAAGCTCGGCCTGGCCTCGGGCATCTACCCGCTGCTGGACGTGGTGGTGGAGCGCGCGGGCACCTCGTTCGTGAGCGCATCGCTCGCCGACACCGACCGCCGCGTGGGCGAGGGCAAGCCGGTTGCGCCCAGCTTCCTGCTGGCCTGCGTGCTCTGGCAGGACGTGAAGACCCAGTGGGACCGCCGCCTCGCGCAGCGCGAGCACCCGTTCCCCGCTCTGCAGAGCGCGATCGACGATGTGTTCGACCAGCGCATCGGTGACGTCTCGGGCCGCGGCAAGCTGGCCGCCGACATGCGCGAGATCTGGGTCATGCAGCCGCGCTTCGAAAAGCGCGTGGGCACCACGCCGTTCAGCATGGTCACGCACCTGCGCTTCCGCGCGGGCTTCGACTTCCTGCGGCTGCGGGCCGACGTGGGCGAGGTGGACGAAGCGCTGGCCGACTGGTGGCAGGAGTTCCAGCTCGCCGACGAGGCGCGCCGCGAGGACATGATCGACCAGGTGCGCGAAGAGCAGAAGCAGCGCCAGCGCAAGAACCAGCCCGTGGTGCGCCGGGTGCCCAAGCCGGCCGCGCCGGCTGCCGGGGGCGAGGCCCCGGGTGCCGACGATGTGCCGGACGGTGCCGCCGACGGCCCCGAGTCGGACGCCGGTGCGCCCAAGAAGCGCCGCCGCCGTCGCCGCAAGCCCGCGGGCGGTGGTGGCGAAGGGGGCTCCCCCGCGCCGGACGCCTGAGGTGGGCGCTGCGGTGGCCGGCCGCACGCCGGTACGCGCCTGCATCGGGCTGGGTGCGAACCTGGGCGACGCGCGCGGCACCCTGGGCGCCGCCATCGCGGCCCTGGGCGCGCTGCCGCACACGCGGGTGGAGGCCGTTTCCTCGCTGTATGCCAGCGCCCCGGTGGACGCCCAGGGGCCGGATTTCCTGAACGCCGTGGCGTTGCTGTGCACGGGGCTGGCGGCCCCGGCCCTGCTGGATGCGCTGCAAGGCATCGAACGGGCGGCCGGCCGCGAGCGCCCCTATCGCAATGCGCCGCGCACGCTGGACCTGGACTTGCTGTTCTACGGCGACGGAACCATCGATTCGCCGCGCCTGCAGGTGCCGCATCCGCGCGTGCGCGTGCGCGCCTTCGTGATGCAGCCCCTGGCCGAAGTGGCCCCGGGGCGCGTGGACGGGGCCGACCTGCAGTGCGTGGCCGACCAGCGCGTGCAGGCCATCGCAGGCCCGGGCTGGGCCACGGCGGGCTGAAGGCCCCGCACCGCAGGCCTTGCCGCGCCGAGCGCGCGGTGTCAGTCCACCTTGGCGCCCGACGCCTTCACCACCTGCTGGTACTTGGCGCGTTCAGAGGCCATGAAGGCATCGAACTGCTCGGGCGTGGTGGGCACGGGCTCGGCCATCAGCGTGGCGAAACGGGTCTTGGTTTCCGGCGCGTTCAAGGCGGCGACGAAGGCCTTGTTGAGCTTGGCGATCACCGGCTTGGGCGTGCCGGCCGGCGCCACCAGGCCCCACCAGGTATCGATCGAGAAGCCCTTGAACGTGTCCGACAGCGGGGGCACGCCCGGCAGCATCGGGCTGGCCTGCAGCGAGGTGACGGCCAGCGCCTTCACCTTGCCCGCGCGGATGTTCGGCGCGGCGGCCGCGAGGTTGTCGATGTTGAAGTCCACCTCGCCGGCCAGCAGCGCCAGTTGCGCCGGGCTCGCGCCGCGGTAGGGGATGTGCAGCGCGAAGATGCCCGCGCGCTGCTTGAACATCTCGCCCGCCAGATGGCCCGCGCTGCCGTTGCCGCCGCTGCCGTAGTTCAGCTTGGCCGGGTTGGCCTTGGCGTAGGCGATGAGGTCGGCCACCGTGTGGATCTTGAGCTGTTCGGCCTTGGCGGCGTTGATCACCAGCACGTTGGGCACGCGCACCATCTGCGTGATGCCCACGAAATCCTTGGCCGCGTCGTAGGGCATGCGGCTGTAGAGCCATGGATTGACCGCGTGGGTGGCCGTGGCGGCCAGGCCGATGGTGAGGCCGTCGGGCGCGGACTTGGCGATCGCATCGGCGCCGATGTTGCCGCCTGCGCCGGCCTTGTTGTCGATGATCACGGTGCCGAGCGCGTCGCGCACCCGCTCGGCCAGGGCCCGCGAGGTCACATCCAGCGGGCCGCCCGGTGCATACGGCACGATGAGGCGGATGGGGGTGTCCTGCGCCTGCGCGAGGGGAGAGGCCAGGGCCGCTGCGCCAGCGGCGGCGGAGAGTAGGAAGTGTCTGCGGTGCGTCATGCCGCCATTGTGCAAAAAAACGGGCCGCCACCGATGACGGGTGTGTCGCTGCGATGTCCTACAGCGTCACTCCGCCATGATTTCTATAAAGAACCTGTGGTGGCCGTGCGGGCCGTTGCGCGTGCGCAGGGGCGTTTTGCCGGCCTGCGCGGCGGTGCGTTCCGCCTGCCAGCTTCTTGCCAGGAACTTCTTTTATGCAGCATTTTCCCGACGCGACCGTTCCGTCACGCTATGCGGACTGCATCCGCGCATGCAACGAGTGCGCGGATGCGTGCGACACCTGCGCGGCCTCGTGCCTGCGCGAGCCGGAGCCGCGCCACATGGTGCAGTGCATTGCGCTCGACATGGACTGCGCCGCCATCTGCCGGATGGCCGCGGGCGCCATGGCCCGCGAAAGCGCGCATGCCTACGAGATCTGCGCGCTGTGCGCCAGGCTCTGCGACAGCTGTGCCAACGAGTGCAGCCGCCACGACATGGCGCATTGCCAGGCCTGTGCGGCGCGGTGCCGCCGCTGCGCGGAACTCTGCCGCGCGATGGCCCATTGACCCCGGCGCCCGCCCTGTCGTGGCGCAGCGCTTCGGGGCGGCTCTTCAGGCGCCTACCGTGGCTCCGTGCTTGTCGGCCTCGGACGTGAACGCGTCCGCGTAGAACTCTTCCGGCGGCAGGCCGCGTTCGGCGCTATAGGCGGTGCGCGCCGATTCCACCACGATGGGCGCGCCGCAGGCATAGACCTGGTGGCCCGACAGGTCGGCATGGTCGTCCATGACCGCCTGGTGCACGAAGCCGGTGCGGCCGGTCCAGCCGTCTTCCGGCAGCGCGTGCGACACCACGGGCACATAGGTCAGCCGGGGCAGGGCCGCCAGTTGTTCGCGCACCCACGCATCCATGTAGAGATCGCCCGGCCGCCGGCCGCCCCAATAGAGCGTGGCGGGCCGGTCGATGCCCTTGAACCGCAGGTGCTCGATGAGCGCCTTCACCGGTGCGAACCCGGTGCCCGAGGCCAGCAGGATGATGGGCTTGGGGCTTTCCTCGCGCAGGAAGAAGCTGCCGAACGGGCCTTCCACGCGCAGGATTTCCTTTTCCTTCATGGCGCCGAAGACGTGGTCGGTGAAGCGCCCGCCCGCCATGTGGCGGATGTGCAGCTCGATGCCCGGCGCGCCTTCCTGCGTGTGCGGCGCATTGGCCATCGAATAGGCGCGGCGCGCGCCGTCCTTCAGGATGAATTCGATGTACTGGCCCGCGTGGTAGCGGAAGGTGTCGGCCGCGGGCAGCTGCAGCCGCACCACCATCACGTCGTGCGACGCACGCGTGAGCGTGGAGACGCGCACCGGCATCTTCTTGATCGGGTAGGCGCTTTCGTCGGTGACCTGGCGCGATTCCAGCACCACGTCGGTGAGCGGCTGCGCGCAGCAGGTGAGCACAAAGCCCGCATCGGCCTCCTCGGCGCTGAGGGCCTTGGCCTGGTGCTCTCCGTGCACCACGGAGCCGCTCAGCTTCCTGCACTTGCACGAGCCGCAGGCGCCGTCCTTGCAGCCGTAGGGCAGGCCCACGCCGCTGCGGATCGCGGCGGCCAGCAGGGTTTCGCCGGCCTGAGCGGCATAGGCGCGGCCGCTGGGCTGCACGGTGATCTGGTGGAGGGCTGCGGCCGTCTCTGCGGTGGTCATGGGGTCGTTATCCTTGTGTGTCTCATCGTCGACGGACCCTGGATTTTGCCTTCAAACCTCACACCCCTTGGCGCGCTGCCGGCGCGTTTCCGCCGCGAACGTGTGCTGATCGTCGGCTGCGGCGATGTCGGCCAGCGCGCGCTGCGCGCCCTCGGCGCCGGGCAGGGCGCGCCGCATCCTCGCGTGCTGGCGCTGACCTCGTCGCCGCAGCGCGTGCCCGCGCTCCGGGCCCTGGGAGCCGTGCCGCTCGTGGGCAACCTGGACAACGAACGCACGCTGCGCCGCCTCTCGGGCCTGGCCACACGCGTGCTGCACCTCGCGCCCCCTCCGGGCGAGCGCGAATCGGCCGGCGCCTCGACCGATCCGCGCACGGCCGCGCTGGTGCGGGTGCTGCGCCGGCGCAGCCTGCCATGCGCGCTGGTATACGGGTCCACCAGCGGGGTCTACGGCGACTGCGGCGGAGCGCGCGTGGCCGAGAGCCGCCCCGTGGCCCCCGCCACGGCGCGCGCGCAGCGGCGCGTGCATGCGGAGCGCGCCGTGCGCCATCTCGGACGCGCCGGGGTGCGCGCCAGCGTGCTGCGCATTCCGGGCATCTACGCGCCGGACCGCGAAGGCGGCACGCCCGAGGCGCGCCTGCGCCGCGGCACGCCCGTGCTGGTGGCCGAGGACGACGTCTACACCAACCACATCCATGCCGACGACCTCGCCCGCGCGTGCGTCGCGGCACTGTGGCGCGGCCGACCGCAGCGCGTCTACCACGTGAGCGATGCCAGCGAGCTGAAGATGGGCGACTACGTCGATCTGGCCGCCGACCTGTACGGCCTGCCGCGCCCGCGCCGCATCGCGCGTGCGCAGGCACGGGAAGAACTCCCGCCGATGCTGCTGAGCTTCATGGGCGAATCCCGCCGGCTCGATGCCACGCGCCTGGCGAACGAGCTGCGCGTGCGGCTGCGCTACCCCACCGTGGCCGAAGGACTGCGGAGCGCCAGCGTGTAGCGGGCAGGGGCCGGGCGACCTGGCGACCAGGCACAGTCGCAGTTCTACCTGCCGAATGTCGCGCTCAGGCGACCCTGCCCTTTAAGGCTGCCGATCCTTGATGGGGCGCGGCCTCACCGTTCCGATGGCCGCGGAGCAGGCCACGCCAGCAGACGCCGCGGAACCGGCTCCGCCGGGCCGCAGGCGTCGTCCCCCTGGGGGGAAGGCGCCGAAGGCGACTCAGGGGGGAGCCCCATCACCGCGGATAGATGTTGCCGTTGCGGTCGTAGCAGCGGAAGACGTTGCACTGCGTGCCCGCCGGTTTGGTGACCGGCACGGCCGGCTGCACGACCACGGGCCGTTGCGGCACCACGACCAGCGGTGGCGTGTAGACCTCCTGCGTGCCGTAGGTGCCGCCATTGCCGCCGCGCGCGCGCTGCGCCTGCGCGTAGCCTGCGGAGCCCAGGCAGTCGATTTCCACCTGTTGCTGTGCGGCCGACAGCCGGGCCTGCGCCTCGTAGCTGCCCTGGCCGGGCTCGGCCGCCACGCGGTCGAGTTGGCGGCGCGAGCGTGCGCACTCGGCCGAGCGCGACGGGTCGGTGGAGACCTCGCGGCCCGCCCGGGCGCGCGATTCCTGCGCCTCGCGCCGGGCCTGCTGCTGATCGGCCAGGGCCTCGGCCTGCAGCCGTTGCTGCTTGAGGGCGAGGGCTGCGCGCGCCTGTTCGCGCTCTTCGGCGATTTCGTCGGCGGTCTTGCGCGGTTCGACCTCGCGCGCCGCCGTGCCCCGGTCGCAATGGCCGTCGGTGTAGGTGGTCTTGCCCGTGGCGGGGTCGGTGCAGCGCAGCACCTGGGCATGGCCCGCCATGCAGCCAAGCCACAGTGCCACGGCCAGGCCGCCCCGGCACAGCGCGGCGGCGGCCCGGGACGGGCCGTGGGATACCGGGGAAAGGGAGGGGGGCATGGAGAGGCTCCTTCGCGCCGTCACTGGCGGTTCGGATTCTGATTCTGGAACAGCGGGTTGGGGAAGCCGCGGTTCGGCGCTTCCTGGCGCGGATTGCGGTTCTGCGCGTCCCGGTTCTGCGCCTCGATCTCGCGGCGGATGCGGTCCTGGTTGGCGCGGTCGCGCTGCTCGCGAACGGCCCGGTCGCGGTCCTGCTGTTCGCGGATCGCGCGATCGCGGTCCCTGTCCCGGTCGCGATCCCTTTCGCGCTCGCGCTCCCGCTCCCGCTCCCGCTCCTGGCGGCGGCCCGCTTCCCAGGCTTCTCGGTCGCGCCGCTCGCGCCAGGCGCGGTCGCGGTCCTCGCGCTCGCGGCGCTGTCGCCAGTCGTCGCGCGGGTCGGGCCGGTAGCCGTAGCCGTAGGCAGGCGGCGGGGGCACCACGACCGGGTAGGCCGGCCGTGGAACGACATAGGTCGGCTGCTCATAGACGGTGACCGAGCCGCCCGAGGAATAGCCCGGGCTCGGGTACACCCCGGAAGGATAGGACGGGCTGGAATAGACCGGGCCCGACGGGTAGCCCGAGCCGTAGTCGTAGTACGGATCGCCCGGCACCGTGGCGCAGCCTGTCGCCATGGCCCCGAGGGTGGCGACGGCCATGAGTTTCAGGAGGAGTGGAGGCATGCGGATCGGGTCTCGCTGCTGGGGCGGCACCGGCGAAGGGCCGGTGGGCCGCGGTGAATGGGGTGCCCGCAGCGCATGGCGGTGAACGGGCAGGATGACGGTGGTGTGACGCGTCGGCCCCCATTTTGGTTGACCTGCGCAGGGAGCGGGTGTCGGATCGCACCCTGACTGCGCTCGCGCGGGCCCCGGCCCTAGACCACGCCCGCCGCCCGCAGGCGCGCCACGTCCTCGGCGCCCACGCCCAGTTCCGCCAGCACCTCGCCGGTGTGCTGCCCGAGCGCCGGAGGGGCATTCCGCAGCACGGGTGGCGTGGCCGAGAGGCGCAGGGGGCTGGCCACGCCGCGCACGGTGGCGATGCCGTCGGGGCCGGCCTGGCCACCGGGCCAGCGCGGCAGCTCGACGGCCAGGCCGCGCGCGCGCACCTGCGGGTCGTCGAAGGCCTGGGCGACCGTGTTGATGGGGCCGCAGGGCACGGCCTTGTCCTCCAGCAGCGTCCCCCAGTCCGCGGTGGTGCGCGTGCGGGTGACGGCCTCCATCAGTGGCACCAGGGCGGCGCGGTGCTGCACGCGCAGCGTGTTGGTGGCAAAGCGCGCATCCTGCGCCCATTCGGGATGGCCGGCCGCCGCGCAGAAGCGGGCGAACTGCCCGTCGTTGCCGATGGCCAGCAGCATGGCGCCGTCGGCCGTGGGGAAGTCCTGGTAGGGCACGAGGCTCGGATGGCTGTTGCCTTGGCGCTGCGGCGCGGCGCCCGTGGCAAGGAAGCCGGCCGCCTGGTTGGCCAGCACGGCCATGCCCACGTCCAGCAGCGCCATGTCGATGTGCTGGCCTTCCCCCGTCCGCTCGCGCACGTGCAGCGCGGCCAGGATGGCATTGCTGGCGTAGAGGCCGGTGAAGAGGTCGATCACCGCCACGCCCACGCGCAGCGGGCCGCCGCCGGGCTCGCCGTCGGCGCGGCCGGTGATGTCCATGAGCCCGGTCATCGCCTGCACCATGAGGTCGTAGCCCGCGCGGGGGGCGTACGGACCGTCCTGCCCGAAGCCCGTCACCGAGCAGTAGATGAGCCGCGGGTGCAGCGCGCGCAGGCTCTCGTGGTCCAGCCCGTACTGCCGCAGCCCGCCCACCTTGAAGTTCTCCACCACCACGTCGGCCTGTGCGGCCAGCGCGCGGATCAGCGCCTGGCCCTCCGGGTGGGCCATGTCGATGGTGACGGAGCGCTTGTTGCGGTTGCAGGCCGTGAAGTAGGCCGCCTGGTCGGTGTCCCGGCCCTCGGCGTCTTTCAGGAAAGGCGGGCCCCAGTGGCGCGTGTCGTCGCCCGCGCCGGGGCGCTCGACCTTGACCACGTCCGCGCCCAGGTCGGCCAGCACCTGCGTGCACCAGGGGCCGGCCAGCACGCGCGAGAGATCGAGCACCCGGATGCCCGCGAGGGCGCCGCCGGGCGCGGAGGGAGGAGGGGAGGCTGGCATGGATTTGATTGCTATCGAATTAATAGCTAACTAGCCAATGGAATCGGCGGCATGGGGCTGAAAACACCCTTGAAGCATCCCATAAGGGCGGGAAGGGCGGAAAACCGCCTCCCCGGCCGCTGCGCCTTCTTTCCTTCAGTTGGCGAAGGCGGCGATGCCCGTCTGTGCGCGGCCCAGGATCAGCGCGTGCACGTCGTGCGTGCCTTCGTAGGTGTTGACCACTTCGAGGTTCACGAGGTGCCGCGCCACCCCGAATTCGTCGCTGATGCCGTTGCCGCCCATCATGTCCCGCGCCATGCGGGCGATGTCCAGCGCCTTGCCGCAGCTGTTGCGCTTGATGATCGAGGTGGCCTCGACGGCGGCCGTGCCTTCGTCCTTCATGCGCCCCAGGCGCAGGCAGGCCTGCAGGCCGATGGCGATCTCGGTCTGCATGTCGGCGAGCTTCTTCTGGATGAGCTGGTTCGCGGCCAGCGGGCGGCCGAACTGCTTGCGGTCCAGCGTGTACTGGCGCGCCGTGTGCCAGCAGAACTCGGCCGCGCCCAGGGCGCCCCAGGCGATGCCGTAGCGCGCGCTGTTGAGGCAGGTGAAGGGGCCCTTCAGGCCCTGCACCTCGGGGAAGGCGTTTTCTTCGGGCACGAACACGTCGTCCATCACGATCTCGCCCGTGATGGAGGCGCGCAGGCCCACTTTGCCGTGGATGGCCGGTGCCGTCAGGCCCTGCATGCCCTTCTCGAGCACGAAGCCGCGGATGGGGCCCACGGCGCCCGCCTCGGTCACTTCCTTGGCCCAGACGACGAACACGTCGGCCACGGGGCTGTTGGTGATCCACATCTTGCTGCCCTTGAGCCGGTAGCCGCCGGCGGTCTTGTGGGCGCGCGTCGCCATGCTGCCGGGATCGGAGCCGTGGTCGGGCTCGGTCAGGCCGAAGCAGCCGATCCACTCGCCGCTGGCCAGCCTGGGCAGGTACTTCTGCTTCTGTGCCTCGGTCCCGAATTCGAAGATCGGCACCATCACGAGCGAGCTCTGCACGCTGGCCATGGAGCGGTAGCCGGAATCCACGCGCTCGATCTCGCGGGCGATGAGACCGTAGGCCACGTAGTTGAGGCCCGGGCCGCCGTACTGCTCGGGGATGGTGGGGCCCAGCAGGCCCAGTTCGCCCATCTCGCGGAAGATGGACAGGTCGGTCTTCTCGTGGCGGAACTGCTCCAGCACGCGCGGCGCCAGCCGGTCCTGGCAGTAGGCCGCGGCGGCGTCGCGCACCATGCGCTCGTCGTCGGTCAGTTGCTGGTCGAGCAGGAACGGGTCGTCCCAGTGGAAGACGGCAGGGCGGGCCATGGTGGGTCTCCTGAAAGTCGCGGTGAAGGTGTTTTGCCGTAACTGCATTTCATGCAGTGGTGGCATGCATGCTATGCCGCCCCTGCGATGGGTGGCAAGCGAGGATGTGGCATCCAGAAATGAATCCTTGGAATACCTGGGTAGCATTGCCCCATGCGCCGCACCCTGCCGTCCACCCAAGCCCTGGCCTGCTTCGAGGCCGCTGCCCGCCACGAAAGCTACACGCGCGCCGCCCAGGAACTGTTCCTCACGCAGAGCGCGGTGTCCCGGCAGATCATGGCGCTGGAGGAATTCCTGGGCGTGGCGCTGTTCCGCCGCACGCGCCACGGCGTGGCCCTGACGCCGGCCGGCACGCACTATGCGCGGCAGGTCGGCCGGTGGCTCGAAGGCCTGGAGCGCGACACGCTCGACGTGATGGCCCACCAGGGGCAGGGCGGCTCCATCCACCTCGCGGCCGTGCCCACCTTCGCCACGCGCTGGCTGATCCCGCGCCTGCCGCGGCTGGCCGAAAGGCACCCCGACATCGTCGTGCACATCGAGACGCGCGTGCGCCCGTTCCTGTTCGCGGACGAGGGCTTCGACGCGGCGCTCTATGCCGGCACGCCCGAGCAGGTGGGCAACTGGCCGGGCACGCAGTCCCAGTGGCTGCTGCAGGAGGACGTGGTGCCCGTCTGCAGCCCCGCGCTGCTGCCCGGCGGTCGGCCCCTGGCCCCCGACGCATTGGCGGCGCTGCCCCTGCTGCAGCAGACGACGCGGCCGCTGGCCTGGCGCCAATGGTTCGAGGCCATGGGCGTGCATGCCCCGCAGCATGCGCTGGACGGGCCCCGCTACGAGCTGTTCTCGATGTCGGCCGTGGCGGCCGCCCACGGCCTGGGCGTGGCGCTGGTGCCCCTGATGCTCATCGAACCCGAGCGCCAGCGCGGCGAGCTGGTGCCGGCCTGCGACCGGCCACCGCGGGGCGGGCGGGGCTACTACCTGGTCACGCCTGCCCAGCCGCAGCCGCCCGTCGTCGCGGCCTTCGCGGCGTGGTTGCAGGACATGGCCGCGACTTGAGCCGCTCGGCGCCCTGTCCGGTTGCGCCTGCCGGGTGCGCGGGCTAGGCTGTAACCACCTGCTGTAGAGCCCGGGCCGCCCCGAGCCCCTTCGCAGCAGGCGTTTGCGCCTTCTTTCTGCCTATCGTCACAAGGAGTACCGGCACCATGAACAACAACACGAGCGGCACGTACCACGCCCCTTACTTCGACCCCACGGTCGATGAACTCGAAACCCTCAAGCAACTGGAGATCGGCCGGGCCATCAGCGTGCCCGAGGCCCTGCGGCACCACCTCTCCGGCAGGCTCTATGAACGCGGCTACGTCGCCAAGAACGCCTCCGGCGACCTGGCCATCACCGACAGCGGCCGGGCGGTCATCCGCCGCCAGGACGCCTGACGCGGTTCACTCTGCCTGCCAGGCCGCCAGGCGCGCGGGCGTGGCGGGCAGGGGGAGGCCGGCCAACCCGACCGCGAGCCGGCCAGTCCCGTCCGACAGCGTTACCGCCATCGTCCTACACCGCGGAATCTCCCTCTTTTCTAAACTGCCCGCTGTGCCTCGCAAGAGACGGGAATTGTTCCCCTCCTCGACCCAGGCCGCCCCAGGGAGCAGCAGAGCCTGCGGACCCCGGGGAGCATCCCGCAGCGGCTGCAGACACTCCGGCGTCGGAGTCTCTCCTTCCAGGCCGACGGCATGTTCTCCGATGTTCCGCGCCGGGCCGAGCAGCTTCCGCCCCAATACCTCCCGATCCTTTTGCTGTCCTGGGCACTGGCCGATTCCTTCACTGCCTGCTTCCGATGGTCCTTTCCGATTGAGGGATGAACATGAAAGAAACACTGACTGTCGTCGCCGGCTTCGTGCTGTTTTCCAGCCTCGGCATTGCCTACTTTGCCGCCTCGATGATGAGCGGCTTCTGACCGGGCACGCGTCCGGACCCTGGGCCTCCTACATGCGTTGCATCAACCGCACCCCCGCAGACAAGGGCGACCAGCCGGTCGAACCCGATGTGCCCGCACCTCCGCCCGAGCCGGCGGACGCTCCGCCGTATTGACCGCGTCGCCTGAGACCCCATCGCAGGCATCCAGCGTGCGGCGGGCAGACCATCCGAAGAAAAGGACCTCCCGATCATGCTGAACCGCCCCCCCGCCGCCCCGTCGCAGAAACAGGTGGACGCCGCCGAAAAGCGCGTCGGCGAGGTCCTGGAGCAACTGGAGTCGGAGACCCAGAGCGAGGTCAGCAAGATCTCTCTGGAAGACGTGGTGGACACGAACCCGCACACCGGCCGCCCGGAAGTCCAGAAGCACGTGGACATCACCGTCGAGCCCAAGCCCGACCGCAAATGGTCGCGCTGAACCCCTGAACTTCACCCGGATCTTTTTCTTCTCGCGCGAACGCTGGCTGGCCTTCGGGACCGGCCGAAAGCACGACGGTGTGTGCGAGAAACGGTTTGGGGAGGGGAAGAACCCAGCCGGATCGGTCTGCGCCCGTGGCGGGCGAGGGTCCGGAGGTTGCAAGCACCGCAGTGGCTGCAGCGCTGGTGCCCGGGGCCGGAATCGAACCGGCACGCCTTGCGGCGGGGGATTTTGAGTCCCCTGCGTCTACCAATTTCACCACCCGGGCGACGCAAAGAAGGAAGTCGCGGATTATGGCACAGTAGCGCGCTATGCCTACGACGACCTACCCCACCATCGAAGACGCCATCGGCCGCACGCCCCTGGTCGCACTGCAGCGCATCGGCGCCCAGGAAAACACCGCCAACGGCAACGTCGTGCTGGGCAAGCTGGAGGGCAACAACCCGGCCGGCTCCGTGAAGGACCGGCCCGCGCTGTCGATGATCCGGCGCGCCGAGGAGCGCGGCGAGATCCGCCCGGGCGACACGCTCATCGAAGCCACGTCCGGCAACACCGGCATCGCCCTGGCGATGGCGGCGGCGATCAAGGGCTACCGCATGGTGCTGGTGATGCCCGAGGATCTGTCCGTGGAGCGCGCCCAGACCATGAAGGCCTTCGGGGCCGAACTGATCCTCACGCCCAAGAGCGGCGGAATGGAATATGCCCGCGATCTGGCCGAGAACATGGTCAAGCAGGGCAAGGGCGTGGTGCTCGACCAGTTCGCCAATCCCGACAACCCCCGCATCCACTACGAGACCACGGGCCCCGAGCTCTGGGAGCAGACGGGCGGGCGCATCACGCACTTCGTGAGCGCCATGGGCACCACGGGCACGATCACCGGCGTGTCGCGCTTCCTCAAGGAGAAGAACCCCGCGATCCAGATCGTGGGCGCGCAGCCGAAGGACGGCTCGCGCATTCCGGGCATCCGCAAGTGGCCGCAGGAATACCTGCCCAAGATCTACGATCCGCGCGCCGTGGACGAGACGGTCAACGTGGGCCAGGACGACGCCGAGGACATGTGCCGCCGCCTCGCGCGCGAGGAGGGCATCTTCGCCGGCATCTCCGCTGCGGGCGCCTGCTGGGCCGCCCAGGAGATCGCACGCCGCGAGCGCGACGCGACCATCGTCTTCGTCGTCTGCGACCGTGGCGACCGCTACCTGTCCACCGGCGTGTTCCCTGCCTGACGGCATGCGGCATCGGGTTGGATGCCAAATGTGCTCCATGCCGCCGGATTCATTGGATTATTTGCTATAAAAAACATAGCGAGGCGATTGCATGCCACCCGAACCCCGCTTCTGTCCGCAGTGTGCCGATGTCCTGGCGTGGGTGACCGCGCTGGAGGATGGCGGAGAGCGCCGGCGGCTGCGCTGCCCGGCCTGCGGCTGGACGCACTGGAACAATCCCACGCCCGTCCTGGCCGCGGTGGTGGAGCTGGACGGCCGCGTGCTCCTGGCGCGCAACGCCGCATGGGAACACAAGGCCTTCGCGCTCATCACGGGCTTCATGGAGGCCGGCGAAACGCCGCAGGACGGCATCGTGCGCGAGATCCGGGAGGAGACGAACCTGGCGGTGAGCGCGCTTTCGCTGATCGGCGTCTATGACTTCCAGCGCATGAACCAGGTGATCGTGGCGTACCACGCGGTGGCGCAGGGCGAGGTGCGGCTCTCGCCCGAGCTGGTGGACTACCGGCTCATCGTGCCGGAGGCGGTGCGGTGCTGGCCGTCGGGCACGGGCCAGGCGCTGGCCGACTGGCTGCGCGGGCGCGGCATCGAGCCCACGTTCGCGGAATGGCCGGGCCGCAGCGCAGCGCCCGCTGCGTAGAATCCTCCTCTTCGCCCCAGAAGCCGACGACGATGCACATCCACCAGGAAATCGACACCCGCGGTCTGAACTGCCCGCTGCCCATCCTCAAAGCCAAGAAGGCGCTGTCTGCGATGGCCAGCGGAGAGGTGCTGAAGGTGGTGTCCACCGACAACGGCTCGCTGCGCGACTTCCAGGCGTTCGCCAAGCAGACCGGCAACGAGCTGCTGGAGCAGGCGACCGAAGGCAACGAATTCATCCACGTGCTGCGGCGCCGCTGACACCCAGCCGGCGGGCCAACGCACGGAGACCCCCCATGACAAAGGCGCCCATAGGGCGCCTTTGTCGTTCAGGAGCGGCCGGCCCCAGTGGGCACGGAGGGCCGGAGCCAGGCTCAGATCTCGACGGTCTTGAGGTACTCGCGGAATGCGGTGCCGACCTGCGGATGCTGCAGCGCTAGTTCCACCGTGGCTTCCAGGAAGCCTTCCTTGCTGCCGCAGTCGTAGCGCTTGCCTTCGTAGCGGAAGGCGTAGACGGCCTCGCGGCCCATGAGCCGGGCGATCGCGTCGGTGAGCTGGATCTCGCCGCCCACGCCCTGGGGCTGGTTGCGGATCTCGTCGAACACGCCCGGCGTGAGGATGTAGCGGCCGGCCACGCCCATGCGCGAGGGCGCGTCTTCGGGCGCGGGCTTCTCCACGATGCGGTCGATGCGGATCAGCGGGCCGCCGGCGGGCTCGCCCGCCACGATGCCGTAGCGCCGGACCTGGTCCTGCGGGACTTCCTGCACGGCCAGCAGCGAACGTCCCTGCTTGCGGAAGGCGGCCGCCATCTGCGCCATGACGGGCAGGCCGCCAGGCGCGCCGACCATGAGGTCGTCGGCCAGCAGGACGGCGAAGGGCTCGCGGCCCACGAGCGGCTCGGCGCACAGCACGGCGTGGCCCAGGCCCAGCGAGCGCGGCTGGCGCACGAAGGCGCAGTCCATGTCGTTCGGGGCGACCGAGCGCACGAGTTGCAGCAATTCATTCTTGCCCGCGGCTTCCAGCTCGTTCTCGAGCTCGTAGGCGGTGTCGAAATGGTCTTCAATGGCGCGCTTGCTGCGGCCCGTGACGAAGATCATGTGGCGGATGCCGGCCGAGTAGGCCTCCTCGACGGCGTACTGGATCAGCGGCTTGTCCACGACCGGCAGCATCTCCTTGGGGGATGCTTTCGTGGCGGGCAGGAATCGGGTTCCCAGACCGGCCACGGGGAAGACGGCTTTGCGGATCGCGGAGTTATCGCTCATGAAGTTCCTCGGAGGAGTTGATCGTTATCGGAGCATGGTGGGGGCGCGGGCGCGGGCATTCAACCGGAAGTGCACCTGCTTACACACAGGTGCGCCGCCGTCCTACGGCCTCAGCCGAGCCGGGCCAACTGGTCGCGCAGGCGCTCGATCGTGCTGCCGAAATCCGCCACGCGCTTTTGCTCCTGCTCGATGACGGCGGCGGGGGCCTTGGCGACGAAGGCCTCGTTGCCGAGCTTGCCGCGCGCCTTGGCGATCTCGCCCTCGATGCGGGCGATCTCCTTGGCCAGACGGGCCTTCTCGGCCGCCACGTCGATCTCCATGTGCAGGCACAGGCGGGCATCGCCCACCACGGCCACGGGCGCGGCCTGCGCGGCAGCGGCCCAGGCGGCCTCGTCGTCGAACACCTTGACCTCGCTGAGCTTGGCCAGCGCCTGCAGCGCCGGCGCGGCGGTGCGCAGGAAATCGGCGTCGCCCACGGCATAGAGCGGCAGGCGCGTGGCGGGCGAGACGTTTATCTCGCCGCGCAGCGTGCGGCAGGCATCGACCACGGCCTTCAGGCGGCCCACGTGGGCGATGGCGGCTTCGTCGATGCGCTCGGGCTGGGCCTGCGGGTAGGGCGCGATGCTGACCGACGCACCCTCGCGGCCGGCCACGGGCGCGACCTTCTGCCACAGCGCTTCGGTGATGAACGGGATCAGCGGGTGGGCCAGGCGCAGGATGGTCTCCAGCGTGCGGATCAGCGTGCGGCGCGTGGCGCGCTGCTGCGCCTCGGTGCCGGTCTGGATCTGCACCTTGGCGATTTCCAGGTACCAGTCGCAGAACTCGTTCCAGACGAATTCATAGAGGGCCTGCGCCACGTGGTCGAGGCGGAACTCGGCGAAGCCCCTGGCCACCTCGGCCTCGACCTGCTGCAGCACCGAGACGATCCAGCGGTCGGGCTGGCTGAAGGCGAGGGTGCCGCCGTCGCAGTCGGCCTGCGTGTGGTCGGAGAGGCCGCAGTCGTGCCCCTCGCAGTTCATCAGCACGAAGCGGCTGGCGTTCCAGAGCTTGTTGCAGAAGTTGCGGTAGCCCTCGCAGCGCTTGGAGTCGAAGTTGATGCTGCGGCCCAGGCTCGCGAGCGCCGCGAAGGTGAAGCGCAGCGCATCGGCGCCGTAGGCGGGAATGCCTTCGGGAAATTCCTTCTGCGTGTTCTTGCGCACCTGCGGCGCGGTCTCTGGGCGGCGCAGGCCGGTGGAGCGCTTGTCCAGCAGCGGTTCGAGCGCGATGCCGTCGATGAGGTCGACCGGGTCGAGCACGTTGCCCTCGGACTTGCTCATCTTCTTGCCCTGCGCGTCGCGCACGAGGCCGTGGATGTACACGTGCCTGAACGGCACTCGGCCCGTGAAGTGCGTGCCCATCATGATCATCCGGGCGACCCAGAAAAAGATGATGTCGTAGCCCGTCACCAGCACCGAGGAAGGCAGGTAGAGGTCGTAGTCCTTGGGGGCGGGGGGCAGCGAGGACACGCCAGTGCCGAGCGTGGGGGCCTCCGCACTTTCGGGCCAGCCGAGCGACGAGAACGGCACGAGGGCCGCGGAATACCAGGTATCGAGCACGTCCGCATCGCGCGTGAGCTTCGCGCCGGAACCGGCCTTCGCCTGCGCTTCGGCTTCGTCGCGGGCCACGTACACGTTGCCGGCCTCGTCGTACCACGCGGGGATCTGGTGGCCCCACCAGAGCTGGCGGCTGATGCACCAGTCCTGGATGTTGTTCATCCACTGGTTGTAGGTGTTGACCCAGTTCTCGGGCACGAACTCCACCTGGCCCGAGGCCACGGCGTCGATGGCCTTCTGCGCGATGCTCTTGCCCGTGGGGTCCTGCTCGCTCACTTTCGTCATCGCGACGAACCACTGGTCGGTGAGCATGGGCTCGACCACCTGGCCCGTGCGTGTGCAGATGGGGACCATGAGCTTGTGCTTCTTGGTCTCGACCAGGGCGCCGGCGGCCTCCAGGTCGGCCACGACGGCCTTGCGGGCGACGAAGCGGTCCAGGCCCCGGTACTTTTCCGGCGCGTTGTCGTTGATGGTGGCCGCCAGCGTCAGCACCACGATCATCGGCAGGCCATGGCGCTGGCCCACCTGGTAGTCGTTGGGGTCGTGCGCGGGCGTGACCTTGACCACGCCGGTGCCGAATGCCTTGTCCACGTAGTCGTCGGCGATGATCGGGATCTCGCGGCCCACCAGGGGCAGCGTCACCGTCTTGCCGATCAGGTGGGTGTAGCGCTCGTCCTCGGGGTGCACCATCACCGCCACGTCGCCCAGCATGGTCTCGGGGCGCGTGGTGGCCACCGTGAGGTGGCCGGAGCCGTCGGTCAGCGGGTAGGCGATGTGCCAGAGCGAGCCGTCCTTCTCCTCGTTCTCGACCTCCAGGTCGGACACGGCGGACTGCAGCACCGGGTCCCAGTTGACCAGGCGCTTGCCGCGGTAGATCAGGCCCTGCTCGAAGAGGCGCACGAAGGTGTCGGTGACCACCTTCGAGAGCTTGTCGTCCATGGTGAAGTATTCGCGCGACCAGTCCACGCTGGCGCCCATGCGGCGCATCTGCGTGGTGATGGTGCTGCCGCTCTTTTCCTTCCACTCCCAGACCTTCTTCACGAAGTTCTCGCGGCCCAGGTCGTGGCGGCTCACGCCCTGGTCCTGCAGCTGGCGCTCCACCACGATCTGCGTGGCGATGCCGGCGTGGTCGGTGCCCGGGATCCAGGCCGTGTTGTAGCCCCGCATGCGGTGGTAGCGGGTGAGGCTGTCCATGATCGTCTGGTTGAACGCATGGCCCATGTGCAGCGTGCCCGTCACGTTGGGCGGCGGCAGCTGGATCGAGAAGTTCTCTTGCCGGGCGGCGGCGCCCGCATCGGGCGCCGAGGTGCCGCGGAAGCCCGCCACGCCATAGCCCCGGCGTTCCCATTCGGGGCCCCAGTGGGCTTCCAGGGCGGAGGGTTCGAAGGACTTGGACAGGCTTTCAAGGCCGGGCTGGGACAGGGGCGAGCTCATGGGCGTGGACAAAGGAAGGTGCCGCGCCCTGCAGGGGCGCTGTCGCAGTAAAAGGGGGATGGCCCGATTCTACGGGGCCATGCGGGCCCGGCCCGCGCAGGCCCGAACGCCCCGGGCGCGGGCCCTGCGGCGCACCCACCTCGCCACGGCATTGCCTGCGCCCCGCAGGCAGTACCGGACCGAGGCGCAGGCTCAGCCGCGCGTGCCGGGCACGTACTCCGGCCGGTCGTTGGCCTGGGGCTTGAGCGGCGCGGCGCCCTTGCCTTCGGCGCGCTCGCGGCGCCACTGCTCCTTGCGCGCCGTCCATTGCGCGAGGCGCTCGTGGGCCACCTGGCTGTCGCGGGCCATGTGTTCTTCATCGGCGAGCTGCGCGGCGAGTTCGAGGCGGATGCCGTTGGGGTCGAAGAAATAGATGCTCTTGAAGATGTGGTGGTCGGTGACGCCGAGCACCTCGATGCCGTGCGCCTCCAGGCGGGCCTTGGTGTTGGCGAGCTCTTCCACCGTGTTCACGCGGAAGGCGATGTGGTTCACCCAGGCCGGCGTGTTGGGCGAGGGCTCGGCCTTCACGTCGTCGCCCAGGTCGAAGAAGGCGATGAAGGAGCCGTCCTGCAGCCGGAAGAAGAAGTGCGTGTAGGGGCAGTACTCGCCCGTGCTGGGCACGTAGTCGCTCTGGATGATGTGGTAGAGCGGCAGGCCCAGGATGTCTTCGTAGAAGTGCCGGGTTTCCTCGGCGTCCCGCGCGCGGTAGGCGTAGTGGTGCAGTTGCTGCACGGCGGCGGGCTGGGGCAGGGCGGCGTGTTCCGGCGCGGAAAGGACATGCATGAAAGTCTCCTTCGGATGGTTCTGAAAATTGTACTATCCGTAATCGATTTCTTTTAGGGAGATTTGCACGCGTCCGCCCCGGCGGTCTATAGTCGGGGCCGCCACGGGCTTGCCCGCCCGCACCCGTCGCCAATCCCCTCCGGAGATTCTTCACCCTTGCGCCACTGAGCCCCCTCCCGTCCGTTCCGCACCTGCCCGAGACAAGCCCCGGGGCAGCGCGGCCGATCACGATGGCAAGGAGCCGGCTCGACCATGGCGACATCCAATGCGGACAGCCGTCCGCCCCGCAGCGCATCCGCCGCTGCCGCTTTTTTCTCTCTTTCCGCTTTTCCGCCCCCGGACACCGGGGCTTTCGCGCTGCGCCTGCGGCAGGTGCAATGGTTGCGGCCCGGGGGCGATCCGCTCTGGGCCGCGCCGCTGGATTTCACCCTGGCGCCCGGCGTCACCGGCTTGGTGGGGGACAACGGCAGCGGCAAGAGCATGCTGCTCTCGCTGGCAGCCGGCGCGGCGTTACCCGCCTGCGGCGTGGTGGAGCGGGCCGGCCGCCTGCATTTCGTGGACCAGCACCGCCCCGGCCCCACGGTGGCTGCCGTCGCGGGCATCGGCGACGTGCTGGAGGCGCTGCAGCGCCTGGAGGCTGGCCACGGCGATGCCGCCGATCTGCTGCGGGCCGAGGGGCGCTGGGACTGGCCGGTCCGCTGGCAGCGCATCCTCCAGGGCATCGGGCTGGGCCACCTGTCGGCGCGCCGGGATGCCGCATGCCTGAGCGGCGGCGAGCGTGCGCGCATCGCGCTGGCCGGTGCCTTCCTGTCGGGGGCCGAGGTGCTGCTGCTCGACGAGCCCACCAACCACCTCGATGCACCCGCGCGGGAATGGCTCATGCAGGCGCTTCCGGTCTGGCCGGGCGCGGTGCTGGTGGCCAGCCACGACCGGGCGCTGCTGGATGCGGCGGACCGGATCGCGGAGATCTCGCCGCGTGGCCTGCGCCTCTATGGCGGCAACGGGACCGCTTTTGCGGCGCAGCGGGACGCCGAGGCCGGCGCCGCCCAGGAGGCCCTGCGCCATGCGCGCGCGGAGCGGTCCGGCACGCTGCGCGCGCTGCGCCAGCAGCAGGACGCTCAGGGCCGGCGGACCGCGCGCGGCAACGCGGCCCGCGAGGGGGCCAACCAGTCCGCGCTGGTGCTGGACCGCAAGAAGGAGCAGGCCGAGGCCCATGCCGGCCGCGAAAGCGTGCGCCGCGGGCTGGTGCGGCAGCAGCTGGACGCCACAGTGCGCGAGGCGTTCGAGCGGGCGCCGCCGCCCCGGACCCTCGCGCTGCCGCTGCCGGCGAGTGCGATCCCGGCCGGCAAGCCGGTGCTGCGCCTGGAAGGCGTGGTGCCGCCGTGGGGCCCGCGGCAGGCGCTGGACGGTGTGTGGAGCGGCCCGGTGCGCATTGCCGTCAGCGGCCCGAACGGCAGCGGCAAGAGCACGCTGCTGCGCCTGCTGGCCGGGCAACTGGCGCCGTCGGCAGGGCGGGTGCACTGTGCCGTGCGCACGGCATGGCTCGACCAGGACTGCCGGGAGCTGCTGCCGCCCGCGCTGAGCGTGCTGGAGCGGCTGGCCCAGACCGGCTCGCCACTGGCCCCGGCGGCCCTGCGCACGCGCCTGGCCCAGCTCGGCCTGGATGCGGCGTGCGTGCACCGTCCATCCGGTGGCCTGAGCGGCGGCGAGCGCATCAAGGCCGCGCTGGCCTGCGCGCTCTGGGGCGGCGCGCCCGCGCAGATGCTGCTGCTGGACGAGCCGACCAACCACCTCGATGCGGCGGCCGTGCAGGCGCTGCAGGAGGCACTGGCGTCGTTCACGGGCGCGCTGGCCGTGGTGTCGCACGACCCGGCCTTCCTGCAGGCGCTGGCGCCGCAGGTGGCCTGGACCAGCGATGGAGCGCGATGGGATCTGGCGGCCGCGCTGCCGCCGTGACGGGCATGGCGCGGTGGGCGGGAGAGGGCCGCGGCCCTCAGGAAGCCAGCGCGGCGTGTTTCCAGGCCGTGGCGGCGGCCTCGGCATCGCCGCGCTGCTCGGCCAGCTCGGCGAGGTGGCGCCAGGCGCGGCAGCGCAGCGTGGCGTCGTCCAGCTGCAGGGTGGACTGGGTGAAGAGTTGCTGGGCCTTGCCCCAGAGCTGGCGGCGCAGGCAGGCCATGCCCGAGAGGTACTGCAGCCGCGCATCGCGCGGGTTGGCCTGCTGGGCGGCCTCGATGCGGGCCAGCCAGGCGGGGTCGAGCGCGTCGAGGTTGCTCTCCAGCGCCCGCACCAGCTTGAGCGCCTGGGCGTCCGAGAGCGGCTCGGTGCCGCCCACCATGCGTTCCCAGGCCGGCAGCAGCCAGGTGCGCACCTGGCCGTGGTCGCCGCCGAGGGCCGTGAGGCGCTGCGCCGCGTGGATGGCCAGCTCGGGCATGGCCCGCTCGGCCGGCTCCAGCGACATCCACGCCTGCTGCAGTTGCACCGGGTCGTGCGCGCCGTTCAGCAGCTCGATGGCCAGGCCCCGCACGATGCTCTGCGCCGCGGCGGGCGAGAACGCGCGGTGCTTGCCGAGCAGGCGCGCGGTCTCCAGCGCCTCCTGCGTCTGGTGCGACAGGCGCGTGGCCTTGAGCCGCGCGCGCAGCGCCAGCGTGCGGCGGGCGGCGCCCTGCGGCAGCGCGGCGAGGTGTTCCAGCGCGGTGGCGGCGTCGCGCTCGTCGAGCGACCAGCGCGCGGCGCGCAGCTGGGCGCCTTCGCGCAGTTCCAGCTCGCTCACCGGTGCGCGCGCGGGGATGTTGTCCAGGGCATCGCGCAGGTGGGCTTCGCGCGTGGCGCGGTCCTGCAGCGCGTGCGAGCTTTCGGCCGCCACGAGGTGCGAGAGCGTGCGCAGCTGGCGGCCGTGCGGCACGGCCTCGCCCGCGGCTTCCAGCGCGGTTTCCTGGGCGAGCGCGGCCATGGCGGCCTTGCGCGAGCGCAGGAAGCGCCCGGCCAGCAGTTGCGAGAGCGCATCGAGCAGCGCGGCGTGCATGGCGCGCTCCTTCTGCTGCACGCGCCAGCGGCGGGCCTGCCCCGGCAGCTCGAGCAGCGCCGAGAGTGCGCGCAGGGCGGCATAGACCGTGGCGAAGCCGCCGATGAGCAGCAGCAGCACGAAGTTGAGCGAAAGATCGACGCGGTAGGGCGGCCAGAACAGGGTCACGGTGCCCTGGTTGTTGCCCGCGAAAAGCGCCGCCGCGACGGCGACGCCGAAAAGTGCCAGGAACCAGAGTGCTGCGCGCATGGGTCGGGGTGCCTCCTGCGCGGTCTCAGCGGCCCGCCGCGGCGGTGGCCAGCGCGGCGAAGGTTTCGTCCAGCGTGGGCAGCGCGGCGCCCTTCAGGTGCATCTGCGCCTGCTGGAGCACGGTGGCGGCCGACTGGGTGCGGCGCGCGGCGGGGTCGAAATACCGGCCCAGCGCATGGCTCGCGGAGGCCAGGTCGGCGCGCGCCGATTCGTATTGGCGCGCCAGGATGGCCAGGCGCGCGTTCATGAGCTGGAGCTTGAGGTTCTCGCGCAGGAAGAAGGCCTGGTCGGGCGCGATGAGGATCGCCTCGGGCCGGTCGATGCGGGTCACGCGCAGCAGCTGCCGCGCCTCGTCGCGCACCACTTCCCAGCCCCGCTGCAGCGTCGCCTGCCACCAGGGCAGCGGCGCGGTGTCGGCGGCGGCGCCTTCGGGCGCGCGGCTGCCGGCGGCGTTCATGCGGCGCGTGGCGGCGGCCTGGGCCACGGCGTTCTGCAGCGGCAGCTCGTCCACCTGGCGCATGAGGTCGTCCAGGCGGGCCAGCAGGCCGGCGGTGTCGGTGACCTGCGCCGCGCCCACGCGGTCGATGTCGCGGCCGATGGCGCGCGCCACGGGCGCGAGGCGCGGCTGGGCGGCGCGCTCGATGCGCTGGTTGGCGCTCTTGAGGGCGGCCACCACGGGCTCCAGGCTGCCGGTGAGCTGGGCCTGCTGCTGCGCGAGGCGCAGGGCGGATTCGATGTCGACCACGAGGTTCTCGTCGCGCGAGCGCGAGAGGCTCTGCATCAGTTCCTCGAGCTGGCTGCGCTGCAGCGCGACTTCGCTCACGCGGGTCTCGTTCACGGCGATGCGGGCGGACACGTCGCGCGACATGTCGAGGGCCTGGTTGGCCAGCGTGCGCGCCTCGATGGACTGCGCGCCGGCATCGGCCGACTGGCGCGCCAGCTGCTCCTGGATGCTGCCCAGGCGCTGCCACAAAAGGATGCTGGTGGCGAGGCCCGCCACGGCGACCACGCCCAGCAGGAGCATCGCGGCGCGCTGCACGCCGGTGGCCCCGGAAGCGGGGGCGGCGGAGGGCGCGGAGGGTGCGAGGGAAGGCTCGGAACTCATGGGTGGGATTCTATCGATGCGACCACGTCGCTCAGGGCGGGCCGGCACTGCCGCACGGCCCCGAAACCCGCGTCCTGCGCGGCCTGCGCGATGCGGGGGTGGGTGGCGAGTGCCCGCGCTTGCGCCCAGTCCTGGTCCGGCAGCGCCTGCTGCAGGTGGGCCACGGCTTCGGAGCTGCTGAACAGCCACAGCGAGCCGTCGGCGGCGGCGGTGCGCGCCAGGGCTTCCTGCGCGGGCGTGAGCTGCGGCGCGCCGCGCTCATAGGCGGCGACGAAGTCGGTGTGCCCGCCGGCGGCGGCGATCTGCTGCGCAAGCCATTCGCGGCCCGAGCCGGCCGTGCCGTCGCTCTCGGCCTGGGCGCCGCGCACGATCAGGATGCGGTCGCCCGGGCGCACCTGCGGCGCCACCTGCTCCCAGAGCGACTCGGAGTCGAACTGGGTGGCATCGGCCGCCGGCCGGTCGATCAGCCCGGCGGGCACGCCGGCCTGCCGCAGCGCCTGGGCCGTGCCGGGGCCGGGTGCCCATACTCTCGTTTTGATAGCAGACTCTTCAATGAATACGGCGGCATCGGGCCCCTGGGGCTCGAAGAAGTGGTGCACGGCATTGCTGCTGACGAACATCACCGCGCGCCATTGGCGCCAGCCGTCGCGCGCGGCCTGCAGGGCCGCGCGGGCCTCGGGGTGGGCGCAGGCGCGGATCGCGATGAGCGGCAGGGCCTCGGCGTCGATGCCGCGCGCATGCAGGTGGACCACCCACTGCATGGCGTCGCGCTCGGGCCGGGTGACGATGGCGCGGCGCGGCGTGGCGGGGTCCGGATCGATGGGGAGCACGGCGGGGGGCGGGGCTTTCAGGCCGGCACCTGCGCACCGGCGGCGCGCAACTGCGCGGCCACGGCGGTGCCCAGGGCCTCGGCCTCGGCCAGGGTGGAGACGGGGGCCGCGACGCGCACGCGCACCAGCGGCAGGCGGCCTTCCGGGTCGCCCCAGGCGCCGTCGAGGGCCAGCGTGGCGGCGTCGGTCCAGCGGCCGTGGGCGGCCAGCGGCACCGAGCAGCTGCCGCCCAAGGCGCGGCTCACGGCGCGCTCGGCGGCCACGGTGAGCCACGTGGGCAGGTGGGCGAGGGGCGCGAGTGCCTCGATCAGGTCGCGCCGCTCGGTGCGCACTTCCAGGCCCAGCGCGCCCTGGCCGGCGGCGGGCAGCATCTCGTCCGGCGCGAAGAGCGCGCGGATGCGGTCCTGCATCCCCAGGCGCTTGAGGCCCGCGGCCGCGAGCACGATGGCGTCGTACTGGCCTTCGTCCAGCTTGCGCAGCCGGGTGTCGAGGTTGCCGCGCAGCGGCTGGATGGAGAGGTCGGGGCGCTCGGCCTGCAGCAGCACCTGGCGGCGCAGGCTGGAGGTGCCCACCACCGCGCCGTGCGGCAGGTCGGCCAGGCGCGCGTAGCGGGGCGAGACGAAGGCATCGCGCGGGTCTTCGCGCTCCATCACGCAGGCCAGCGCGAAGCCCTCGGGCAGCTCCATCGGCACGTCTTTCAATGAGTGGACGGCGATGTGCGCACGGCCTTCCTGCAGGGCGACTTCCAGCTCCTTCACGAACAGGCCCTTGCCGCCCACCTTGGAGAGCGTGCGGTCGAGGATCTGGTCGCCGCGCGTGGTCATGCCCAGCAGGGCGACGTCGTGGCCGCGTGCGCGCAGCAGGGCCTGCACGTGCTCGGCCTGCCAGAGCGCCAGGCGGCTCTCGCGCGTGGCGATGACGATGGGGGGAAGGGCGGGAGAAGCGGGGGAAAGGGAGGGGGGGACGGGTGGTTGCATCGCGGTGTTGGCGGCCGGCCGGGCAGAGGCTCTGCGGCCCTGGCGGGGATGCTAGCATGCTGCGCCGCAGCACCCACCCCTCGTCCGCGAGCGCTCCAGGAGACCCTTCCGCATGAATGCGACGCCATCCCGCAAGACGACCGAACCCGCGCCGCCCGAGGCCGCGCCCGCCCAGCCCGCCGGGCGCCGCACCGACAAGGACCAGCCGCTGATCCAGGACATCCGCCTGCTCGGGCGCATCCTGGGCGACGTGATCCGCGAGCAGGAGGGCGTGGCGGCCTACGACCTCGTCGAGCAGGTGCGCAAGCTCTCGGTGGCCTTCCGCCGCGATGCCGACCAGGAGGCCGACAAGGCGCTCAAGAAGCGGCTCAAGGGCCTCTCGGGCGACCAGACGGTGAGCGTGATCCGCGCGTTCACGTATTTCAGCCACCTGGCCAACCTGGCCGAGGACCGGCACCACATCCGCCGCCGCACCGTGCACGAGCGCGCCGGCAGCGCCCAGGAGGGCAGCATCGAGGTGGCGCTGGCGCGGCTGCGCTGGGCCGGCATCGCGCCGCGCGCGGTGGCGCAGACGCTGGCGCGCAGCTACGTGGCGCCGGTGCTCACCGCCCACCCCACCGAAGTGCAGCGCAAGAGCATCCTGGATGCCGAGCGCGACATCGCCGAGCTGCTGGCCGAGCGCGACGAAATCCAGGCGCGCGCGCAGCTCTACAAGGCCGCGCGCGATGCGCTCTCGCCGCGCGAGCTGGCCGCCAACGAGGCCCGCCTGCGCGCCCGCGTGGCCCAGCTCTGGCAGACGCGGCTGCTGCGCTATTCCAAGCTCACCGTGGCCGACGAGATCGAGAACGCGCTCTCCTACTACGAATCGACCTTCCTGCGCGAGATCCCCAAGCTGTACGAGGACCTGGAGCGCGCGCTGGGCAGCCAGCCCGTGGCCAGCTTCCTGCGCATGGGCCAGTGGATCGGCGGCGACCGCGACGGCAACCCCAACGTGAGCGCGCAGACGCTCTCGCTCGCGCTGCGGCGGCAGGCCGAGGTGGCGCTGCGCCACTACCTGACCGAGGTGCACTACCTGGGCGGCGAGCTGTCGCTGTCGGCGCGCCTCGTGGAGGTGTCGCCCGAGATGCAGCAGCTGGCCGAGCGCTCGCCCGACACCAGCGAGCACCGCCAGGACGAGCCCTACCGGCGCGCGCTCACGGGCATCTATGCGCGCCTGGCGGCCACGCTGCGCGAATTGACCGGCGGCGAGGCCGCGCGCCACGCGGTGGCGCCGCAGAACCCCTATGCGGTGTCCGAGGAGTTCCTGGCCGATCTGCGCGTGATCGAGGCGTCGCTGCGCTCGCACGGCGGCACGGCGCTCTCGCTGCAGCGGCTGCACCCGCTGGTGCGCGCGGTGGAGGTGTTCGGCTTCCACCTCGCCACGGTGGACCTGCGGCAGAGCTCCGACCAGCACGAGCGCGTGGTGGCCGAGCTGCTGGCCACGGCGCGGCTCGAGGAGGACTACGCGGCCCTGCCCGAGCCCGAGCGCGAGGCCCTGCTGGTGCGCCTGCTGTGCGATGCGCGGCCGCTGCGCGTGGTGGGCGCCGAATATTCCGAGCACGCGCGCGGCGAGATCGCGATCTTCGAGACCGCGCGCAGCATGCGCGAGCGCTACGGCGCGCAGGCCATCCGCCACTACATCATCAGCCACACCGAAACCGTGAGCGACCTGCTGGAGGTGCTGCTGCTGCAAAAGGAAGTGGGCCTGATGCACGGCACGCTCGATGCGCCCGACGCGCGCGCCGACCTGATCGTGGTGCCGCTCTTCGAGACCATCGGCGACCTGCGCAACGCGCAGCCGATCATGCGTGCGCTCTACGAGGTGCCGGGCTTCGCGGCCCTGGTGCAGCGCAGCGGCGCCGAGCAGGACATCATGCTCGGCTACTCCGACAGCAACAAGGACGGCGGCATCTTTACGAGCAACTGGGAGCTGTACCGCGCCGAGATCGCGCTGGTGGAACTGTTCGACACGCTCGAATCGCGCCACCGCATCCGGCTGCGCCTCTTCCACGGCCGCGGCGGCACGGTGGGGCGCGGCGGCGGCCCGAGCTACCAGGCCATCCTCGCGCAGCCCCCGGGCACCGTGCGCGGGCAGATCCGCCTCACCGAGCAGGGCGAGGTGATCGCCTCCAAATACGCCAACCCCGAGATCGGGCGGCGCAACCTGGAGACGCTGGTGGCCGCCACGCTGGAGGCCACGCTGCTGCAGCCCACCAAGTCGGCCACGCCGGCCTTCCACGACGCCGCGGCCGAACTCTCGGAGGCGAGCATGGCGGCGTACCGCGCGCTGGTCTACGAGACGCCGGGCTTCGCCGACTATTTCTTCAACGCCACGCCGATCCGCGAGATCGCCGAGCTGAACATCGGCTCGCGCCCCGCGTCGCGCAAGCCCAGCCAGAAGATCGAGGACCTGCGCGCCATCCCCTGGGGCTTCAGCTGGGGCCAGTGCCGGCTCACGCTGCCGGGCTGGTACGGCTTCGGCGCCGCGGTGGAAGCCTTCGTGAAGGCGCCCGGCGAAAGCCCCAAGGCCCGCATGGCGCTGCTGCAGAAGATGTACCGCCAGTGGCCGTTCTTCCGCACGCTGCTCTCCAACATGGACATGGTGCTGGCCAAGAGCGACCTGGCGCTCGCCTCGCGCTACAGCGAACTCGTGGCCGACGCGCGCCTGCGCCGCAAGGTGTTCGGCGCGATCGAGGCCGAATGGCAGCGCACGGTGGACGCGCTCGCGCGCATCACCGGCGACCGGCAGCGCCTGGCCCACAACACGGCGCTGGCGCGCTCCATCCGCCACCGCTTCCCCTACATCGATCCACTGCACCACCTGCAGGTCGAGCTGGTGCGCCGCTGGCGCGCGGGCGAGGGCAGCGAGCGCGTGCAGACCGGTATCCACATCTGCATCAACGGCATCGCGGCGGGCCTGCGCAACACCGGATGAGCGCGCCCGGGGCGGGCCGGATGCAGGGCGGGTCCGCTTCTTGCAGGCCACGCCGGGCGGCCTCTGTGCGCCGCCTGCGGAGCGAACGGCCCTGAAAGCGTGGTGATGGAAAAGGCAACGGAAACGGCAACGTACACGGCGAAGACGACGACCACCCCAGCGGCGACGGCCGACGGCCCCGCGCTGCCGGGCCCGGAGGGCCCCGGCTGGCTGCGCCGGCTCTGGGCGCAGGACGCCTTCGTCTACAGCCTGCGCGTGTTCATCGCGCTCAGCGGCGCCATGGCGGTGTGCTGGTGGCGCGACCAGGTGGCGCTGGTGACGCCGCTCTTCCTCGGCATCATCGCGAGCGCGCTGGCCGAGACAGACGACAGCTGGCGCGGCCGGCTGCGCGCCGTGCTGGTGATGCTCGGGTGCTTCGCGCTGGCGGCTTTTTCCGTGCAGATCCTGCTGCCGCGGCCCGCATGGTTCGTGGCGGGGCTGGCGCTGTCCACCTTCGGCTTCACCATGCTGGGCGCGATCGGCGAGCGCTACCGCGCCATCGCCTCGGCCACGGTGATCCTGGCGCTCTACGCGGCGATCAGCGCTTCGGGCGCGTCGTCGCATGCGCCCGTCGGCGGCGCGGCCGGGGCCTGGCAGGTGCCGCTGCTGCTGCTGGCCGGCGCGGCCTGGTATGCGCTGCTGTCGCTGCTCTGGTGCGCGCTGTTCCCGCACCAGCCGGTGCGGCAGAACCTCGCGCAGCTCTACGACCAACTGGGCGCCTACCTGCGGCTCAAGGCCAGCCTGTTCGAGCCCGTGCGCGGCGTGGACGTGGAGCGCCGCCGCCTCGCGCTCGCGCAGACCAACGGCCGCGTGGTGGCGGCCCTCAACGCCACCAAGGAGAGCATCTTCAGCCGCTGGAGCACGGGCGGGGGCGGCGGAACGCGCGCACTGCCCACGGGCCGCATGCTGCGCCACCTGAACCTCTATTTCCTCGCGCAGGACATCCACGAGCGCGCGAGTTCCTCGCACCACCACTACAACGCGTGGGCCGACGTGCTCTTCCACAGCGACGTGCTCTACCGCTGCCAGCGCGTGCTGCGGCTGCAGGGCGTCGAATGCGCGCGGATCGCGCAGGCGCTGCAGATGCACCAGCCGTTCTTGCGCGACGGTTCCGTGGCGCGCGCCATGGACGACCTGCTCGGCGCCATCGCCTACCTGGAGGCCCAGCGCCGCGCCGAATGGCAGCGCCCGCTGCGCAGCCTGCGGGCGCTGGCGCGCAACCTCGCCACGCTGGACGGCCAGCTCGACGCCGCGGCCCACCCCGAGGGCGGCGAGCGCGGCGGCGACAGCAGCCTGCTGGACCGCTCGCCGCGCTCGCTGGCCGATGCCTGGGAGCGCGTGCGCGCGCAGCTGCGACCCGGCGCGCCGCTCTTCCGGCACGCCGTGCGGCTGTCGCTGGCGCTCGCGGCCGGCCACGGCTCCATGCAGCTCATCGACCCGGTGCACGGCTACTGGATTCCGCTGGCCACGCTGTTCGTGTGCCAGCCCACCTACGGCGCCACGCTGGCCCGCGTGGCGCAGCGCATCGCGGGCACCGCGGTGGGGCTGGTGGTGGGCTGGGCGCTGCTGCGGCTGTTCCCGAGCCTGCCGCTGCAGGCGCTCTTCGCCGTGGCGGCCGGCGTGCTGTTCTTCGTGACGCGCACCACGCGCTACCTCACGGCCACGGCGGCCATCACGCTGCTGGTGCTCATGTGCTTCAACCAGGCCACGGGCGAGGCGCACGCGCTGATCCTGCCGCGCCTGCTGGACACCCTGATCGGCAGCGCCATCGCGGCCGTGGCCATGTTCTGGGTGCTGCCCGACTGGCAGGGCCGGCGGCTCGCGGCGGTGGCCGCCCAGGCGCTCGCCGCGCATGCGCAGTACCTGCGCGAGATCCTCTCGCAGTACGCCACCGGCAAGGTGGACGACCTGGACTACCGCCTCGCGCGGCGCAACGCGCACAACGCCGATGCGGCGCTCTCCACCACGCTGTCGCACCTGCTGCAGGAGCCGCGCCACGTGCGCTCGCACTCGCTGGCGGGCATGCGCATGCTGGTGGCATCGCACACGCTGCTGAACTACCTCTCGGCGCTGGGCGCGCACCGGGCCGGGCCTGCGGGGCCCGCGGCCGACCTGGCGCAGGAGGCGGGGGCGTATGCGGCCGGGCGGCTGGAGGCGGTGGCGGCGGCGCTCCGGGCGCGGGGCCACGGGGTGCTCACCGGCGATGCCGTGCGCGCCGAGGGGTGGGCGGTGGCGCTGGAGCAGGCGGCGGATGCGATGGGGCCGTGGGGGGAAGGGGATGGTGCCGAGGGAGGGGGCGCGGCGCGTGCGGAGACGGTGAGGACGTTGCAGACGCAGGTGGGGTTGGTGTGTCGGCAGGTGGGGGTGATTGAGGGGGTGGTGGGGGAGTGGGGGGTGAGGGTGGGGTGAGGGGGGATTCTGGGAGTGTTATGGGTTTTTGGGGATTGCTAACCAGGTAGTGGACCAAAGACGCAATCGGAGGCATGCTCGCCCACATGACCCTCCAATGCCCCGACTGCCAGCACCAAGAAGTCCGCAACGCCGGCACGAGCCGACATGGTCACCGACGCTGGGCGTGCAAAGCCTGCGGGCGAACCTTCGGCGACAAGAACTACCGTCTGATCGACAGCCAGACCCGGGAGCGGGCACTGGCGCTGTATGCCGAAGGCATGTCTGCAAGGGCGATCGAGCGCATCGTGGGGGTGAGCCACAACTCCGTGCTGAACTGGGTGCGCAAGGAGGTGGCAGACCAAGCCCTGCAGCCGATACCACCTGCGACCCAGCAGGTCGTGGAGATCGACGAGATGTGGAGCTACGCGGGTTCCAAAAAAGACCCATCTGGCTCTGGTGGGCCATAGAGCGCAGCACGCACCGCATCGTGGGCTGGGCCCTGGGCGATAGAGGAGCTGCCACCGCCCGGGTACTGCAGCAGCAATTGCCGCCCTCTGCGAGTGCAGCCCACATTGAATACTGCACCGACCACCACAGGCCCTATCTTGCGGTCCTCGCGGGCAGGCGCCATACGGTGGGCAAAGCCCATACCCATCACATTGAGAGCCTGAACAACAAGCTGCGCTGTTATTTGGCACGCCTGCGCAGAAAGACCCATGCGTACAGCAAGAGCGCACAGGCGCTCAGGGATGCGCTGCTGTTTATCTGGCGGCGCAAGTTCGGCGCTGTGCTGCAGACCCAGGTGGGCTGCATTGAGAGCACACGTTTGTGGGATGAACCGGTTCAAATACCTATTTAGCAATCCCGGTTTTTGGCCTCATGCCGGCGGATTCATTGGATAGTTTGCTATTGTTTTTGTAGTTTATTGGTGGTTACGTTGCGCCCTGCGCCCTGCGCCCTGCGCCCTGCGCCCTGCGCCCTGCGCCCTGCGCCCTGCGCCCTGCGCCCTGCGCCCTGCGCCCTGCGCCCTGCGCCCTGCGCCCTGCGCCGTGGCGGGGATTTGTTTTTTGTTTGTTTCCCGGGGCCGGGTCTCGGCCCGGCGGCCGAGGTACTTTTCTTTGCTTCGCCAAAGAAAAGTACCCAAAAGAAAGGCGACCCTGCTGTCTGCGACCCCTTCGCTGCGCTGCGGGGCGACCTGGGGTGCTCGGTCGCGGGGTGCGCCGTGGAACTCGCTGCGCGCTGGCGCGCTCCGCTCGGACAGCCACGGCGAGCCAGATGTTGAAGCGGGTGTGTCCTGCGGCACACCCGCCACCCCGCGCCCTGCGCGCCCCAGGCGCATCCAGAAGGGGCGTTCCGGGCCTTTGCTTCGCTCGGCCTGGGGGGGCCGTCGCTGCGCTCGGCCCGGCAGGGCGCCGCTTCCTCCGAAGAAAATGGGTGCGCGGTGCGAAGCACTCGCGCACCCCAGGCCGAGCGCAGCGATGGCCCGTGTGCGGCAGCTTCCCTTCTGGATGCGCCGAGGAGCACAGGGCGCGGGGCGCGCGGGCGTGCCGAAGGACACGCACGCTTCGTGAACTGACTGGCTGCGATGTCCGAGCGCAGCGCGCCAGCGCGTAGCGAGTTTCGCAGCCGCGCCCCGCGACCGAGCACCGCAGGTTGCCCCCTTCGCCCCCCGGGCGAAGGGGGACGCAGCCAGCAGGGTCGCCTTTCTTTTGGGTACTTTTCTTTGGCGAAGCAAAGAAAAGTACCTCGGCCGCCGGGCCGAGACCCGGCCCCGGGAAACAAACAAAAAACAAATCCCCGCCAAAGCCATCAGCAGCCAACCACCGACAGCGCAAAAAAAAGACAACCCTCGAAATCAATCCCCCATCAACTCCCCGATCGGCCTCAAATCCTCCACCCGATCGCACACCGCCTTCACCACCATCATCACGGGAATCCCCAGCAACACCCCCCACAACCCCCAGAGCCACCCCCACGCCAGCACGCTCACGAACACCGCCACCGGGCTCATGCGGCTCGTGCGGCTCGTGAGCCAGGGCGTGAGCAGGTTGCCCACGAGGGTGTGGATCAGCAGCGACGCGCCGCCGATGGCGAGCGCCATGTCCACGGTGCCGAACTGCAGGAACGCCACGAGCGCCGAAGCGCCCGTGACGACGATGGAGCCGATGTAGGGCGCGAGGTTGAGCACGCCCGCCACCACGCCCCAGACGATGGCGTTCTCCAGCCCGAGCATCGCGTAGGCGATGCCGGTGCCGACGCCCACGAGCACGCTGGTGCCGGCCTGCACGAGCATGTAGCGCTGGATCTGGGCGGTGATGTCGTCCAGCACTTCCATGGTGATCTTGCGGCGCTCCAGGCTCTGGCCGGCGATGCGCACGAGCTTGCGTCGGAACAGGTTGCCCGAGGCGAGCGAGAAGAAGGTGAGGAAGACGACCACGGTGAGCTGCCCGGCGGCGGAGACCAGGCCCACGGTGCCGGTCCACACGTAGTCGCGGATGTTGAACGGGGGCCGCTCGATCACCACGCGCTGCACGCCGCGCCGCGTCTGCGGGGGAATGCTCTCGGTGGCGGCCTGCTCGATCTGGCTGGCGGCCTTCTGCATGGTGTCCAGGGGGCTGGGGCCGAGGGCATTGAGGCGCATGGCGTCGCGCACCTTGCGCGCGGCCACGGGCAGGGAATCGACCAGTTCGGCCGCGCCGTCCGAGAGCGACCAGGCCGCGCCGCCCAGGCCCCCGACGATGCCCATCAGCAGCACGCCGGCGCCGAGCCAGCGCGGGATGTACCAGCGCCGCAGCGCCGTCACGAGCGGCTGCAGGGCGATGGTGAGCAGCACGCTGAGCATGAGGGGAATGAACACCGCGCTCGCCCAGTGCAGCAGCGCCAGGGCGGCGAAGAGGGCGAGCAGGGCGAGGGAGACGTTGCGCACGTCCACCGGCATGTGGAGGATCACGCGCGGGATGTCGGCCGCCTCCATCGGCGGGGGCGGGGGGGCGGCCGGCCCGGGGGCCGGCGCGGGCGGCTCGCGCACCGGCGGCTCGGCCGGGGGCGGCGGGTCGCCGGCCGGGACGGGCTCGGGCGGCGGATCGCCGGCGGGGGGCGGTGGGGCCTCCGCCGCCGGCGGTGCGGCGGAGGCGGGAGGGAGCGGGACCGGGAGGGGGGCGGAAGTCTGCATGCGCGGATTGTGGCGCGGCGCGTGCCCTTGTCGGCGTAGGCGGGCACCCGGCGCGCGCATCGGCGCGGCGCTGTCGCCGGGCGGGCCGCACGAGTAGGGCGGGAAACCCGCCGCTGTTCGGGCCATGCCGCCGGCGCCCGGCCGCTAGCATGCAGGCCATGCAATCCGAGGAAAGGCACGCGCGCATGACCACCGATGCGGGACCCCCGCCGTCCCCTGCTGTCCACCGGCCCCGGCCGGCCCTGGCGGCCGCGCTGCTGTGCGCCGCCGCGCTCGCGGGCTGCGCCGCGCCCCCGGACCTGCCCCAGCCCCGGGCGCATGCCCCGTCGGAGCAGAAGACCGCGCGCGCCGTTCACCACTGGGACGTGCTCGCCGCCGACGTGGCGGCCCGCACGGCCGCCAGGCTGCGCGAGTGGCCCGCGGGGTCGCACCCGATCCATGTCGTGCCGGCCGCGGGCGCGGGCGAGGACGGCGGCTTCGGCACCGGTTTCCGCACGCTGCTGGTCACCCACTTGGTGGAGCGCGGCCTGACGCTGTCCACCCAGCCCTCGGGCGTGCGGCTGGCCGTGGGCGTGCAGGTGGTGCAGCACGTGGCGCCGCCCGGCGACGGGGCCCGCCCCGTGCTGCTGGGCGAGGGCGTGAGCGTGGCGCGCAACGCGTCGATGGAAAACGGCGACTATGCGTGGGCGCCGGCTGCCTCGGCCACCAGCCCGGCCGAGGCCATGCGCCCCGTGCCGGGCCGGCAGGCGCTTGCCCGCGGGCCCGCCCGCACCGAGATCCTGGTCACGACCTCGCTGGAGAGCGAGGACCGCTACCTGGCCCGCACGAGCGACGTGTATTTCATCGACCAGGCCGACGCCGCGCTCTACCTGCCCGCGCCGGCCGCCCCCGTGGGCCCGCCGCCCGTGGCGGTGAAGACCTGGCAGGTGGTGTCCCCATGAGCGGCCCGAATCCGATGGGCGCTGCACGCCTTTCGTCGCCCCGCCGCACCTGGCTGCGCGCGGGCCTGGCCGGCGCGGCGGCCGTGCTGCTGCCGGGCTGCGCGCGCTACTACTACGGGCAGGCCGCCGCGCCGGCCGGCGGCGGTAGCGGCGCGCTGGCCGCGCTGGGCCAGGGCAGCTCGCCCGCGCAGGCCTTGCTGGAAGCCAACTACGCGGCCACCGATGCGCTGCTGCAGCAGGCGCCGCAGCTCGACCCGCGCCAGCCCGTGCTGGTGGGCACCCTGGTGCACATCGACCGGCTGGAGGAATCGTCGCGCCTGGGCCGGCTGTGCTCCGAGCAGATCGCCGGGCGGCTGGTGCAGCGCGGCGTGCGCGTGACCGAGCTCAAGATGCGCCAGAGCCTGGCGATGGTGCCGGGCCAGGGCGAGCTGCTGCTGACGCGCGAGGTGCGCGAGGCGAGCCGCGCGCAGTCGGCGCAGGCCGTGGTCGTGGGCACGTATGCCGCCACGGCGCAGTCGGTGTTCGTGGGCCTGAAGCTCGTGGCGCCCGAGGGCAATGCCGTGATCGCCGCGCACGACTACGTACTGCCGGTGGACGACAACGTGCGCATCCTGCTGTCGATGCGCTGAGCGCAGAGGCATGCCGGCGTGCAGCGGGCAAAAAAAGACCCGGCACGGGGCCGGGCAAGGGGGATACCTTTTGCTATTGAATGTATAGCAAATAATTCAATGTTTACGGCGGCATGGAGGCAATCCGATGCCGAATCGGGCTCAGTGCAGCATGAGGGCGCCGGCCGACTTGCTCTTGCCGGCGCGGGCGGGCGGGTTGCACAGGCCGCAGGTGTAGTTGCGGGCGTTCTCGTACAGCTCGGTCACGAAGCGGCCGCCGCAGGTGGAGCATTCGGTGCGCGTGAGCATGCCGGCGTCCACGAACTTGATCAGGCGCCAGGCGCGCGTGAAGGACAGCAGCGGCTCGATCTCGGCGGTGGCCACCTGTTCGCTGTAGAGTCGGTAGGCCTTGGTCAGCAGTTCCACCGAATCCAGGCTCACGCCCTTGGAGAGGTATTCGTAGATGTTCAGGAACAGCGAGCTGTGGATGTTTTCCTGCCACGTCAGGAACCAGTCGGTCGAGAAGGGCAACTGTCCCTTGGACGGCGACTTGCCTGCGATTTCCTTGTAGAGCCGGATCAGGCGCTCGTACGAGAGGGTCGTCTCCGATTCCAGCACCTGCATGCGGGCGCCCATCTGGATCAGCATGGCGGCGCGTTCGATCTGCTTGGACTCGTTGAGGACGCTCTTGGCGGGGGCGGCGGCTGCGGTCATGGCGGTCTTTCGGGGCAGGTGGACGGGAGGGCGAAGGCGGGAAGCGGGAGCGGCGGGCGGCCGCTCAGAGCACTTCGGAGACGCGGCTGGCCATCAGGATGTTGGCGTGCAGCGTGTTGGTGGCTTCGTTGCCGACCTTCTTTGGGGTGTTGTGGTTGGTGAGCAGGCTCCAGACGAGGTTGTCGTCCACGCGGAAGCTGCACAGCAGGGTGTTGCGGGAGGCCAGCTTGAGCACCTGCGCGGCCGAGAGGGACGCGAGGATGTCGGCGGCGTCTTCGTTGATGCCCAGACGGAACACGGCTTCGGCCTTGTCCTGACGGATCAGGGTTTGGGCCAGCATCAGGTAGGTGAGGTTGGCTTCGCGGATTTCGGCGAGAAGTTGTTCGGAGGTCATGGTGCAATCCTTTTCCATTACCAGATCCCGAGGCCCCTGGCGTTCTGCCGGTGTGTCGTGATCCGTTGAAATGGATTGTGAATTCGGTCCAATCGGAAATTAAGTCGGGGTTTGGATGTGCGTCGTGTCTCGCCGGCACGCCGCGTTTGTAGGAATTTGCCTTACAAGCGCGCCAGAGGCGGGCGGCTCTCTTCCCCAGCGGTCCCTGCTGCGCGGGGAGGGGCCAGGCAACGCGGCCGTGGACGGCCGGGTGCTGGCGGCAGAAGTGGAATCTTCGGTGCGGGACGGGCTGAACCGGTTTTTTCCAGCCCCCGGGGCCTCAGGCGGCCCGTGCCGCGGCCGTCTGCGGGGCGGCACGGCGGAAGCCGGCCCCGGGGTGGGGCCCGGCGAGCCGGTCGCCGCGGCCGGCCAGCTTGTGGCGCAGCGTGCCATCGGCGTAGGCGGTCTTGTGCAGGCCGCGCTCCTGCAGTTCGGGCACGACGAGGTCGATGAAGTCGGTGTAGCTCTCGGGCACCACGGTGCGCGCGAGGTTGAAGCCGTCCACGCCCGCCTCGTCCACCCACGACTGCATCTCGTCCGCGATGTCCTGCGGCGTGCCGACCACGGTCGCGTAGCGGCCGCCCAGGGCCAGCTCTTCGACGAGGTCGCCCAGCGTGTAGTGCGGGCGGCCGTTGGTCAGGCGCCGCAGGCTGTTCTCCATGCCGTTGCTCTTGTGCTGCCCGATCAGCGGGGTGTCCGGCCGGTAGGTGGAGAAGTCGATCCCCGAGCCGGCCGACAGGTGCGCGAGGGCCGCCTCGGGGCTGGCATGGCGGCAGTAGTCCCGGTATTTCTCCCCGGCCTCGCGGCGCGTGGCGCCGGCCACGGCGGTGAGGCCGACCAGCACCTGCACGTCGTGCGGCTGGCGGCCGGCGCGCACCACCTCCTCCCGCAGCGCCCGCACCAGGGCCCGCGTCTCGGCCTTGTCCTGGGTGGACATGAACACGCATTCGGCATGGCGCGCGGCGAAGCGCAGCCCGCGCCCGGAGCTGCCGGCCTGGAAGAGCACGGGCGTGCGCTGCGGCGAAGGCTCGGCGAGGTGGTAGCCCTCGACCCGGTAGTGGCGGCCGTGGTGGCGCACCGGGTGCACGCGGGCCGGGTCGGCGTAGATGCGCCGCGCCCGGTCGCGCAGCACGGCGCCGTCCTCCCAGCTGCCTTCCCAGAGTTGGTAGAGCACCTCCATGAACTCGTCGGCGCGGTCGTAGCGCTCGTCGTGCGCGAGCTGCTGCGGGGCGCCCATGGCCCGCGCGGCCGAGTCGAGGTAGCCGGTGACGATGTTCCAGCCCACGCGCCCGCGCGTGAGGTGGTCCAGCGTGGAGAAGCGCCGCGCCAGCAGGTAGGGCTGCTCGTAGCTCAGGTTGACGGTGACGCCGAAGCCCAGGTGCCGCGTCACGGCGGCCATGGCGGGCACCACCAGCAGCGGGTCGTTGATCGGCAGCTGCACCGATTCGCGCAGGGTCACGTCGGCCGACTGCCGGTAGGTGTCGTACACGCCCACGATGTCGGCGATGAAGAGGCCGTCGAACAGGCCGCGCTCCAGCTCGCGCGCGAGGTCGGTCCAGTACTCCAGCGTGTGGTATTCGCTCGACCGGTCGCGCGGGTGCGTCCACAGGCCATGGTTGATGTGCCCCACCGAGTTCATGTTGAACGCGTTGAGGACGATGGGCCGGGTGCGTGGCGGGCGGCCCATCACAGCGCTCCATGCCGCGGCGGGCGGGTGCCGTTCAGCACGTAGTTGCCCACCGCGTGGTACTTCCAGCGCACGGGGTCGTGCAGGGTATGGGTGCGCACGTTGCGCCAGTAGCGGTCGAACCCGTGCTCGGCCGTGGTGGCCGATGTGCCGCCCAGCTCCAGCAGCTTGTTGGCCGCCAGCAGGCCGGCGCGGTGCGCGAGGGCGCGCGCCTCGGCCACGGCCACCGAGGCGGCGGCCACGGTGTCTTCGCCGGGCGCCTGCTGCGCGGCATCGACGAAGCGGGCCGCGCGCCGCAGCAGCGCGCGGGCCGCGTGCAGGCGCACGTCCACGTCGCCCACGGCATGCAGCGTGAGCGGGTCGTCGGTGGCGCGCTCCACCTGCGCGTCGATCCAGGGGCGCGCGCGGGTGCGCAGGAAGGGCAGCGTGGCCTGCAGCGCGCCCTCGCCGATCCCCAGGTCGATGGCCGCGTGCATGATCTGCGCGAACGGGCCGATGGGGGTGGGCCGGTCGAAGCTGGCCTGGAACGGCACGATCCACTCGGGCTCCACGCGCACGCCCTCCAGCCGCACCGATCCGCTGCCGGTCACGCGCTGGCCCATGCCGTCCCAGTCGTCCTCCACGGCCACGCCGGGCGCGCCGCGCGGCACGAAGACGATCACGCTCGCCTCGCTGCCGTCGTCCCGCTGCTGCATGGCCTGCGTGGGAATCCAGTGCGCGAAGAGCGCGCCGGTGCAATAGAACTTGCGCCCCTCTAGCACCCAGCCGCCGCCCGCGCGTTCAAGGCGGGTGCGGCGCCGGTAGTCGCGGTGCCCGGTCTCGGAGAGCGCGTTGCCGAAGCGTTCGCCCTCCAGCACGCGCCCGTAGAAGAAGCGCTGCTGCGCGGCGCTGCCGCCCACGCGCAGCACTTCGAGCGCATAGAAATGGTTCTGCGGGATGTGGCCCAGCGAGCCGTCGGCCGCGGAGACGGTGGCGATGGCCCGGGCCAGCGTCCAGGCGTCCGCGCCCGGCCCGCCGTGGGCCGGCGGTACGGTGATGCCCCAGAGGCCGCTGGCGCTGTAGTCCTCGATCTCGGCCCAGGGCAGACGGCGCTCGCGGTCGCGGGCCAGCGCCTGCGGCGCCCAGGCGTCTGCCAGGGCGCGGGCGGCGGCCAGCGCCGCTTCGGGCGTGGCCAGCACGGGCGGGCGCCGCGCGGGCGGCGGGGGCAGCGGCAGGGCCGCATGCGCCTGGTGGAGGGAGTGCTGTTCTTGCGGGCTGTTGGCGGTCATGGGGGCTAATTCCACTGGTGGCGGCGCGGGGCCTCGCCGTTCAGGACGAAGCGGCCGATCAGGTGGACTTTCCAGCGCACGGGGTCGTGCAGCGTGTGCACGCGCGCGTTGCGCCAGTGGCGGTCCAGGTTGTGCGCGGCGCGCACCGAGGAGGTGCCCGCCAGCTCCAGCAGGTGCTCCCCGGCGCGCAGCGCGGCCCCGGTGGTGAGCACCTTGGCGCGCGCCACCGCCACCGAGGCCTCGGCACTGTCCGCCTCCGTGAGCGGGCGCTGCGCGAGCGCATCCAGCAGGTCCGCGGCCTCGGCCAGCACTTCGCGCGCGGCGTGCACGTCGATGGCCAGCGCGCCCACCTCGTGCAGGATGTGCGGGTCGTCGTGGGCATGCTCCAGGCCCGAGTCGATCCAGGGGCGGGTCTGGTCACGCACGTAGGCCAGGGCATCCTCCAGCGCGCCTTCGGCGATCCCCAGGTCGATGGAGGCCTGCAGCAGCTGCGAGAACGGGCCGGCCAGCGTCGGCCGGTCCTGCCCCGCGTGCAGGGCCACCACGTCGTCGTCGCCCACGGGAACGTTCTCCAGCACCACGCTGCCGCTGGCGGTGGTGCGCTGGCCGAAGGCGTCCCAGTCGTCGATCACGCGCACGCCCGGTGCCGTGCGGCGCACCCAGACCTGCACGGGCCGGTCGAGCGCGTCCACGGCGCGGAACGGCATCCAGTGGGCGAACATCGCGCCGGTGGAGTAGTGGCGCGTTCCGCTGGCGCGCAGCACGCCCTGCGCATCGCGCTCCACGCGCGCGGTGGCCTGGTTCACCAGCGCGGCGCGCGCCTTGCGCTCCGGCCCGGCGTTGCCCAGGCGGTGGCCGGCCAGCACGTCGGCGAAGAACCGCCGGCGTTGCGATTCGCTGCCGAACTCCACCAGGTGCCGGACCAGCGCGTAGTGGTTCTGCGGGATCTGTCCGAGCGAGGCGTCGGCCGCGCACAGGATGGCGAACACCTCCATGAGCGTGCGGAACGACGCGCCCAGCCCGCCGTAGGCGCGCGGCACGCTGATGGCACCCAGGCCGCTGGCGGTGTGGCGCTCGATCTCGTCCCAGGGCAGCCGGCGCTCGCGGTCGCGCAGCGCCGCTTCCCGGCGGAAGTCGCCGGCCAGCGCGCGGGCCACGCCGAGCGCCTCGGCCTCGCTGGCGATACGGTGCGGCGGGCGCGGCGGCAGCGGCAGCCGTGCGTGGGCGGACAGGTCTTCGGAGGGGAGCGGTTCCATGCTGTGCCCGGCCCTTCAGCGTGCGCGCAGCCGGCGCACGAAGGCGTCGCCGGTGGACTGCACCACCGTGACCAGCGCGATCAGCACCGCGATGACGATCACCATCACCTGCGTGTCGAAGCGCTGGTAGCCGTAGCGGATGGCCAGGTCGCCCAGGCCGCCCGCGCCCACGGCGCCGGCCATGGCCGAGGCGCCGATCAGCGCCACCAGCGTGATCGTGAAGCCGCCCACGATGCCGGGCAGCGCCTCGGGCAGGTAGACGTGCCGCACGATGTGCCATTGGCGGCAGCCCATGGCCTGCGCGGCCTCGATGAGGCCCTTGTCCACCTCGCGCAGGCTGACCTCGGCGATGCGCGCGAAGAACGGCGTGGCGCTGATGGACAGCGGCACGATGGCCGCCCACACGCCGATGGTGGTGCCCGCCACGATGCGCGTGAACGGGATCAGCGCCACCAGCAGCACGATGAAGGGCGTGGCCCGGAAGCCGTTGACCACGCTGCCGGCCACGCGGTGCACGCGCGGCGAGGCGAGGAAGCCGCCCGGCGCGGTCACGATCAGCAGCACGGCGAGCGGAATGCCCGCCAGGAAGGCGGCCGTGCCGGAGACGCCTACCATCAGCAGGGTGTCGGCCAGGGCCTGGCCGTAGCGCTCGGCGGGAATGGACAGGGACAGGCTCATACGGTTGCGTGGTCCGGGAGGGCGGGGGGCACTGCCGCCTCGGCGGCGGCATAGCCGATCGCCTCGATGGAATGCGCGATGGCGCCGGGGCCGTGCACCAGCGCGGCGAAGTCGGGCAGCGGGTTGTCGCCGCCCACGGCCAGCAGCAGGTGGCCCTGCGCATGGCCCTGGATGCGGTCCACGCCGCCGTGCAGCAGCCGCACGCCGGGCGGCAGCGCCTGGGCGATGCGGGCCAGGTCGGGCTCCAGGCCGCCTTCGCCGCTGTAGCCCAGTTGCAGGATGCGCTCGTACGCCCCCGCGGGCGGCTGCGCGTGCAGCCGCGCGCGCAGGTCGTCGGGCAGGCCCTGGCGCAGCGGTGCCAGGAGTGCGCGCGTGGCATCGTGCCGGGGCGCGCCGAACACCTGCCACACGGGGCCCAGCTCCGCGATGCGGCCCTGCTCCAGCACCAGCACCTGGTCGGCGATCTCGCGGATCACGCTCATCTCGTGGGTGATGAGGATCACCGTGATCCCGAGGCGCCGGTTGATGCCGCGCAGCAGCTGCAGGATGGAATGCGTGGTCTCGGGGTCGAGCGCCGAGGTGGCCTCGTCGCACAGCAGGATCTCCGGGTGCGTGGCCAGGGCGCGGGCGATGCCCACGCGCTGCTTCTGCCCGCCCGAGAGCCGGCCCGGGTACGCGCGGTGCTTGTCCTCCAGGCCCACGAGCGCCAGCAGCTCGTGCACCCGCTGCGTGACCTCCGCCGGGCGCACGCCCGCCACGCGCAGCGGCAGCGCGATGTTGTCGAACACCGTCTTGGCCGACAACAGGTTGAAGTGCTGGAAGACCATGCCGATGCGCCGGCGCAGGCCCACCAGCGCGTTTTCGTCCAGCGTGCCGATGTCCACGCCGTCCACCAGCACCTGCCCGCTGGTGGGGTTCTCCAGCCGGTTGATGGTGCGCAGCAGGCTCGACTTGCCGGCACCGCTGCGGCCGATGATGCCGAAGATGCTGCCGGCCGGGATGTCCAGGTCGATGCCGTCCAGCGCGGCCACTTCGCCCGCGGGCGAGGCATAGACCTTGCCGACGCCGCGCAGCGCGACGGAGCCGGCGCCGGCTGGCAGCGGGTTCTTCGCCGCGGTGCCGGGCGAAGGCTGCGGCCGGGAGGGCGCGGCGTTGCGGGCTGCCGCCGGGGCCGGCGGCAACGAGGCCGGACTGCGGCGCAGCACGGAGGAATAGGCCATGCGATGCACTCCCGGGTTCAGCGCTGCCAGGGCAGCGTGTAGAGGTTGGGGTTGCCGCCGAAGCGGTCGCTGATCGTCTGGCGCACCGCGGCCGACTGCTGGAAGAGCGCGACGAACTTGCGCAGCGCGGGGTCCTGCGCCCGGTCGGTGCGGGCCACGAAGCCCATGGCGTAGAAGGTGTCGTCGATGCCCGAGTACAGCAGCCCCTTGCCCGCCTGCTCCTTGCGCCCGGCGTTGACGAAGTAGCTGGGCCAGACGACGGCCAGGTCCACGTCGCGCAGCGAATGGATCAGCTGCGGCCCTTCGATCTCGAAGAACTTCAGGCCCTTCGGGTTCTCGACCACGTCGTCCAGCCGCGCATCCGCGGCGGCGCCCTGGCGCAGCTGGATGAGCCCCGCCTTCTGCAGGAGCAGCAGCCCGCGGCCCTGGTTCACCGGGTCGTTGGGAACGGACACCTTCGCCCCGCGCGGCAGCGCATCGAGCGTGGTGTGCCGGTCCGAGTAGAGGCCGATGTTCTGCAGCAGGCCCAGGCCGATGACCTGCAGCCGGTAGCCGCGCTCCTTGACGGCATTGTCCAGGAAGGCCTGGTGCTGGAAGAAGTTGAGGTCGGCATCGCCGTGGTTCACCGCTTCGTTGGGCAGCGTCCAGTCGGTGAACTCCACGAGCCGGATGTCCAGCCCGTTGCGCCGGCCCTCTTCGACGAGCGCCTGCACGGCATCGGAGGTCACGCCGGGCGTGGAGGCCACGCGCACCACGCTCTGCGCGTGGGCGCCGGTCGCAAGGCCCAGGGCCAGCCCGAGGCCCGCGATACCGCGCAGCAGGTGCCGCCGTGCGGACGAGGTGGACGCCGCCATCGTTGGAACGCCCGCTGTCATGAACGCGTCCAGGCCAGCGTGTAGAGGCGCTCATCGTTCGAGAACGCGCGCCGCGTCTCGCCCTTCACGGCCTGCGAGTTCTGGTAGATGCGCACGAAGCGCTGCACCAGCGGGTCGTTCACGCGGTCCTGCCGCACCACGAACTGGATCGCGAACTGCGCGTCCTCGATGCCCGAGTAGGCGAGGCCGCTGGACGGATCGAACGCCTTGGCCGCCACGATGAAATGCGGATAGCCCTGCGCGATGTCCACGTCGGGCGTGATGCGCACGAGCTGCGGCCCTTCGACCTCCACGAAGGTGAGCTTCTTCGGGTTCTCGGCGATGTCGTTCAGCGTGCCGAGGTAGCCCACGCCCGGCTTGAGCTGGATGAGCCCCACCTTCTGCAGGAGCAGCAGCCCGCGGCCCTGGTTCACCGGGTCGTTGGCGATGCCCACCTTGCCGCCCGTGGGCACGTCCTCGACCTTCTTGTGCCGCAGGGAGTAGAGGCCCACGTTGGCGAGGATGCCGGTGCCCGCGCTCGCGAGCTTGAAGCCCTGCTTCTTGATCGCGTTGCTCAGGAAGGGCTGGTGCTGGAAGTAATTGATGTCGATGTCGCCCGCGTTCAGCGCGACGTTGGGCGTGGTCCAGTCGGTGAACTCGATCACCTCGACCTGCAGGCCCTGCGCGCGCGCCTCCTTGGCGGCCACGTTGACGGAATCGGCGTAGGCGCCGGGCACCACGCCGATGCGCAGCTTGTCGGCCGCGAAGGCCGGGGAGAGCGAGGCCACGCCCAGTGAAGCGGCGGTGGCTGCGGCCGCGATCAGGCGGCGGCGGGAAAGGGGGACGGTCATCGTTCGATCCTCGGGCTGCGGGTGCCGCCACGCGGTGCTGCCGGGGGGCAGGGCGGGCGGTGCTGCAGCCATTCTGGCGACGGGTTTTCCCCGTGGGATCGAAGATTTCCGGACTAGGTTATGCCGTTTTCATCGGAGAGGGGCGGCTGCCCGGGCCCGCGCCGGAGCGGGGCACCGGGCGCGGTGGGGGGCTTCAGCCGCGCTCCACCGGGCGCGAAGCGTCGCTGCACCATTCGCTCCAGCTGCCGGCGAAGAGCGTGCTCTTGCCCAGGCCCGCGAGCTGCATCGCGAGCAGGTTGGGCACGGCGCTCACGCCGCTGCCGCACTGGTGCACCACGGTGGCGGGGTCGCGGCCCGCGAGCAGCGCGTCGAATTCCGCGCGCAGCTGCGCGGCGGGCTTGAAGCGCCCGTCGGGGCCGATGTTCTCGGTGAAGGGGCGGTTGAGCGCGCCGGGGATGTGGCCGGCCACGGGGTCGAGGGGCTCGACCTCGCCGCGGTAGCGCGCCGGAGCGCGGGCATCCACCACCGTCTGGCCGGGCTGGCCGAGGGCGGCCTGCACGTCGGCCGCGGTGGCCAGGCGCTGCAGCGGCTCGCCCACCGCGAAGTTGGCCTGGAAGTGCGCGGCCTCCTCGCCGGTCGCGACCTCGCCGCCGGCTTCCACCCAGGCCTGCAGACCGCCGTCCAGCACGGCCACGGCTTCATGCCCGGCCCATTGCAGCATCCACCAGAGGCGGCCGCAGTAGTTGGCGCCGTTGCGGTCGTACACCACGGCCTGCATGCCGTTCGAGAAACCGACGGACGAGAGCCACGTGGCGAAGCGCTCGCGGTTGGGCAGCGGGTGGCGCCCGCCCGAGGCGGGGCCGTCGCCTTCGGTGGCCACGAGCACGCCGCCCGCGCCGGGCGCGCCGTGCCTGGCGCTCAGCGCCTCGTCGAGGTGCGCGTACACCGCGCCGGGGATGTGTGATTCGAGGTACTGCTGCGCGCCGCGCGAGGGCTGCGACAGATCGAAGGTGCAATCGAAGACCATCACGGGAGCGCCGCTCGCGCGCAATGCCTTCAGTTCTTGGGCGGAGATGAGGGTGGTGTAGGCCATGGTGCGGTCAGGAAGTGAAAGCCGGAGGGACGGGCGCGCTGCGGGCTGTGGGTCCCAGGCGCCGCCGGCGGAGCCATTGTGCAGCGCACGCGCGGGCCTGCGGCGTCGGCGCATGCCGCATGCAGGGTCTCAGTGTTCTTCGGCGGGGGCCCCGGGGGCCGCGCGGGCGCGCAGCACGGTCGCCACGATGCCGCTGCCCACGATCAGCGCCATGCCGGCCCAGCCGATGGGGGGGATGTCGTCCCCGAAGAGCAGCAGGCTGTAGAGGGCGGCGAACACAATGCCCGAATACTGCAGATTCGCCACCACGAGCGTGCCGCGCTGCGTGAGGGCGCGGGCGTAGGCGCGCGTCATGCAGAGCTGGCCGAGGGCGGCCAGGACGCCGATGGGCAGCAGCCACAGGGCCGGCCAGCCGGGCCAGTCCGAGGTGCCGGTGAGCACCATGGCCCCACCTCCCCCCAAGGCCGAGCCCACGGCGAAATAGAACACCGTGCGCGTCTCCGGCTCGCCGATGCGCGACAGCGCCATCACCTGCATGTACGCGAAGGCGGCGGACAGGCCCGACAACAGGCCGATCAGGCCGGCGAACATCTGGTGGGCGTCCAGGCTGGGGCGCAGCATCATGACCACGCCCACGAAGCCCGCGAGCACGGCCACGACCAGCGGGGCCTGCAGCGGCGGCCGTGCCGCCCCCGCCGTGGGCCGCCACGCCAGCAGCGCGCCGCCCACGATGAACGCGGCGATCCAGACGCTGCTCATGTAGTTGAGCGTCATGGCGGTCGCGAGCGGCAGGTGGGCGATGGCGTAGAACCACGCGCCCAGCGATGCCACGCCGATCAGGCTGCGCCAGGCGTGCATGCCGGGGTAGCGGGTGCCCAGCCCCACGCCCTGGCGCCGTGCCAGCGCCCAGAGGATCGCCATGCCGATGAGGCCCCGGTAGCACACCAGCTCGGCGGCATTGAAATGGGCCGAAGCGAGCTTCACGCACACCCCCATGGTCGCGAACAGAAAAGCGGCCAGGACCATCCAGAGAGCTTGCATGGGGCGTAGGGCGAATGCGGAAGAAGAAGAAAGGAATCGGCGGTGCGGGGCTCCGGAGGGCCGGAGCGCGGCGCCCTGCAGGCCTTGCCGTGCCGGTACCGGCAGGGAGCGGAGGGCGCCTCGTCCGATGTTAGGCCAAGGGCGGGCCGTTGTTCGGAAAGGCCGCAAAGAAATTCCCTCCCGACCGGAGCATGCCGCCCGCTTCAGCGCAGCCTCGGCAAGGCGTCGGCCGAGGAAGGGCGGCGCGCCAGATGGCTTTCACGCCATGCCAGCCCGATGAACAGTACGGCGGCAATGCCGAGGGAGACCAGCACCATCGTGCCCAGCAGGGGCACCAGCGCGGCGCTCGCGAGGATGGCGACCCAGGCGCAGGCGCGCATGCGCGCCGAACGGAAGACCTTGAGCGCCGCGCCGAACGCGAAGAGGTAGATCACGATGAAATTCGCATTGGCGAACTGGATCAGGCCCTCTTCGGGGATGTGGAAGAACGTGAGGCACAGCGTGAACACGCCGTAGATGACGGCCAGCACGGCGAGCGCGTTGCGCGGAGCGCCTTGCGGTGCGCTCCAGCGGCCCAGCGCGCTCGGCAGCAGGCCCTTGCGGGCCAGCGAGAAGATCTGCCGCGAAGCCCCCATCACCCACGAATTGACCGCCAGCAGCAGCAGCACGATCGCCACCACGCTGCCCACGGCCGCCGCCTGCTCGCCGACCGCGATGCGCAGGATGGGTGTGAGCACCGTGGGCGCCGTGGCGCGCTCGGACGCCGGCACGACGGATACATAGGTCAGCGCGATCAGCCCGTAGAGGCCGCTCACGATCAGCACGGCCCAGGGAATGACGCGGCGGAAGGTGCGCTCGGGGTCGCGGACTTCTCCGGCGATGGAGGAAACGTTCTCCCACCCCAGGAAGGCGAAGAAGCACACCACCATGGCGCTGCCGATGGAACCGAAGCCCTGCGGCATGAAGGGTGTCATGGTGTGGGCGCTGCCCTGGGGCAGGGCGATGGCGACGACCGCGATCAGCCCGGCCACGAGAATGAACACCGCGGCGGACTGGATTTTTCCGCCGATTTTCATGCCCATGGCATTGAATCCCAATGCGGCCAGCAGAAATATATAACCCACCAGGGGGATCCATTGCCGGTCGAAATGCAACAGCGAATGGAGATAATGCGCCGCGGCCAGTCCCATGATGGGGTCGCTCACCACGATCGAGAGGGTGAGCAGCAGCGAAAGGGTTTTGCCAAGGCGCGGATGGAGGGATTTTTCGATGAAGGCGGGCACACCGCCGCTCTCGGGCGCCAGCATGGCCATCTTGGCGAAGCAGACCGCCACGGGTGCCGTGATGAGGGCCAGCAGGCCCCACGCCACCACCGAGGCCGGGCCTGCGATCTGGGCTGCGATGCCGGGGATGATGAGCACCCCGGCGCCGACCACGGAAGAGATATAGAAAGCCAGCAGCTCTCGGCTGCCGATATGGCGTTGCAATTGCACGAGGATTTCCCTGGAATGGTGGGTGGTGTCTCCTGGTGCACGCGGGTGAAAAATAATCGCCGCGCAATATTCTTTTGTTGCTGCCGGCGATTCTAGGGTGGGGTAATGGGTGATTTCCCTGATTTTCCCATGCGTCCGTTTATCGTTGGGATGGCATCATTTTTGGTTATGCGCCAATAGGCATCTGCCATGCGTCGGCGTCATATATGCCGGAATCGAATATCGACCGCTATATGGCGCATTCACCTTTTGCATGCCCTGCGGTGCCCGGCTAAGCGTCCTGCTCGCAGGCGGCCTCGCGGGCGAGGGGATGCGGCGGGCATGAGAAAGCCGGCCGGGGAGGGACTCCCGGGCCGGCTCGGCAGGATGGTGGGGCAGGGCGGCGCGGCCCTGCGTCGAAACCGTTGCTTCAGCGCTGCGGAACGGCGTCTCCCATGGCATCGCGGTACCACTCGTGGAAGTGCTGCATGCCGTCTTCCATGGGGCTCTGGTAGGGGCCGACCTCGTTGTCGCCGCGTTCCAGCAGCGCCTTGCGGCCGGCATCCATGCGCTCGCCAATCTCGTCGTCCTCGATGCAGGTTTCCATGTAGGCTGCCTGCTGCGCCTCGACGAATTCGCGCTCGAAGGCCGCGATTTCCTCGGGGTAGTAGAACTCCACCATGTTGAGCGTCTTCGTCGGGCTGACCGGGTGCAGTGTGGACACCGTGAGAACGTGCGGATACCACTCCACCATGATGTGGGGGTAGTAGGTGAGCCAGATCGCGCCGCGCTCGGGCATGCGGCCCTCGCGGTAGTTCAGCAGCACCTCGTGCCACTTGCGGTAGACATCCGAGCCCGGCTTGCCGAAGGTCGAGGCCACGCCCACGGTCTGCACGGAGTAGTGCTTCTGGAACTCCCAGCGCAGGTCGTCGCAGGTGACGAAGTTGCCCAGCCCCGGGTGGAACGGGCCCACGTGGTAGTCCTCCAGATAGACCTCGATGAAGGTCTTCCAGTTGTAGTTGCACTCGTGCAGTTCGACCTTGTCGCGCACGTAGCCGTCGAACGATAGCTCGGCCACCGGGCCCATGCCGGCCAGGTCGGCGGCGATGTCGCGGCCGTTGTCCTCGAAGAGGAGGCCGTTCCACTCGCGCAGCGCGTAGTTGTTCAGGTTCAGGCACGGGTCGTGCGAGAAATGCGGCGCGCCCAGCAGTTCGCCCTGGGGCGAATAGGTCCAGCGGTGCAGGGGGCAGACGATGTTGCCCGCCGCATGGCCCTTGCCGCTGGCCTGCAGGTTGCCGCTGCCCTGGAGCATCACGGCCTGCCGGTGGCGGCACACGTTGGAGACCAGTTCGATGCCGCCCTGCGCGTTGCGCACCAGGGCACGGCCCTGTCCTTCCTGCGGCAGCGCGTAGTAATCGCCCGGCTCGGGCACGCTCAGCCGGTGCCCGACATAGCGGGGCCCGCGCTGAAAGATGGTGCTCAGCTCGCGCTGGAACAACGCATCATCGAAATAGCTTGAAACTGGTAGTTGGCTTGCGGCCTGCTGCAGTTGAAGACTTAAATCAGACATGGGTGACCTGACCTAAAGACTCCCCACAGGGAGGGTGCGCGGGCGCACGGGGGACGTGGAAAAAACGAAACCGGCCGAGCAAATTACCCACAGCCGGTTCGACGAAAGAAATGGGATTGTAGCCAATGGGGTTATTTCCGCGCCCTGCATGCGTGTATTGCGCAAGAAGGTGCAGCCGCGTGCGGGACATGGGACGCGGCCGGGCGCTGCGGGGGCATCGGGGGCTGCGCCTAAAATGGCCCGTTTTACCTGCGCTTTCCTGCGCCGCCCTCCATGCCCAAGGCTTCCCCCACCGCTCCCGCCCCCCAGCCCGCCGAACCCGCCAGCTACGAAGCCGCGCTGGAGGAGCTGGAGCAGCTGGTGGGCCGCATCGAGTCGGGCCAGCTGCCGCTGGAGCAGATGCTGGCCGGCTACCAGCGCGGCGCGGAGCTGCTGGCGTTCTGCCGCGGCCGGCTGGAGGCCGTGCAGGACCAGATCAAGGTGCTGGAGAACGGCACGCTGCAACCGTGGACGCAAGACTGATGGGCACCGCTTCGTTTTCCCCGCCCGCCGACGAGGCGGGCTTCGACCTCTCCGCGTGGAGCGCCCAGGCGCTGCAGCACGTGGAGGATGCCCTCGGCGCCTGGGTGCCCGCCGATGCGCCCGGCGGCCTGGGCGATGCCATGCGCTACGCCGTGCTGGGCGCCGGCAAGCGCCTGCGGCCGCTGCTGGTGCTGGCCGCCTCCGAGGCGGTGGGCGGCCACGCAGAGGCCGCGCTGCGCGCCGCCTGCTCGGTCGAGCTGATCCATGCCTATTCCCTCGTGCACGACGACATGCCCTGCATGGACAACGACGTGCTGCGCCGCGGCAAGCCCACGGTGCACGTGCAGTTCGGGCAGGCGCAGGCGCTGCTGGCGGGCGACGCGCTCCAGGCCCTGGCGTTCGAACTGCTCACCCCCGAAGCCGTGGTGCCCGACGCCGTGCAGGCACAGCTGTGCCGCCTGCTGGCGCGCGCCGCGGGCGCCGACGGCATGGCCGGCGGCCAGGCGATCGACCTCGCGAGCGTGGGGCTCGCGCTCACCGAGGACGAGCTGCGCCGCATGCACCGCCTGAAGACCGGCGCGCTGCTGCAGGCCAGCGTGCTGATGGGCGCGGCCTGCGGACCCGTGGCGCCGGCCGCCTGGGAGGCGCTGTCGCGCTACGGCGCGGCGCTGGGGCTGGCCTTCCAGGTGGTGGACGACGTGCTCGACGTGGTGGCCGATTCCGCCACGCTCGGCAAGACGGCCGGCAAGGACGCGGCCAGCGACAAGCCCACCTACGTCTCGCTGCTGGGCCTGGAGCGCGCGCGCGCCCATGCCGCCGCGCTGCGCGACGAGGCGCACGCCGCCTTGCGCGGCAGCGGCCTGCCGCGCACGCGTGCGCTGGCGGACTTGGCCGACATGGTCATCGACCGCTCGCGCTGACACTGGCGGGCGTGGCGGCGCATGCGAACCCCCATGCGCCACGCCGCCGCCCCGTCCGCGCCACCGGCGGAAGCGCCGGACTTCCCGCCGCCCGGGTGCCGGAATCCGGTGGATCCCGCCCCATGCCGTCGCCCGATGGACCTCGGCAGCTATCAGAATCAGAGCATATGCCCACGACACCCTTTCCCCTCCTGCAGACCGTGAACGAACCGGCCGACCTGCGCCGCATGTCGCGCGCCCAGTTGAAAGACCTGGCCGTGGAACTGCGCGCGTTCGTGCTGGACAGCGTCTCCAAGACGGGGGGGCACCTGAGTTCCAACCTCGGCACGGTGGAACTCACCGTGGCGCTGCACGCGGTGTTCGACACGCCGCGCGACCGCCTCGTGTGGGACGTGGGCCACCAGACCTACCCGCACAAGATCCTCACGGGCCGGCGCGAGCGCATGCCCACGCTGCGGCAGCTGGGCGGGCTCTCGGGCTTTCCGCTGCGCACCGAAAGCGAGTACGACACCTTCGGCACCGCGCATTCCAGCACCAGCATCTCGGCGGCGCTCGGCATGGCGCTGGCCGCCCGCCAGCGCGGCGAGGACCGGCACGCGGTGGCCATCATCGGCGACGGCGCCATGACGGCCGGCATGGCCTTCGAGGCGCTCAACAACGCGGGCGTGGCCGATGCCAACCTGCTCGTGGTCCTGAACGACAACGACATGAGCATCAGCCCGCCCGTGGGCGCGCTCAACCGCTATCTCGCGCAGCTCATGAGCGGCCACTTCTACGCGGCCGCGAAGAACGTCGGCAAGACGGTGCTCAAACCCGTGCCGCCGCTGCTGGAGCTGGCCAAGCGCTTCGAGCAGCAGGCCAAGGGCATGGTGGTGCCGGCCACGCTGTTCGAGAAGTTCGGCTTCAACTACATCGGCCCCATCGACGGGCACGACCTCGATTCGCTCATCCCCACGCTGGAGAACATCAAGGGCCTGAAAGGGCCGCAGTTCCTGCACGTGGTCACGAAGAAGGGGCAGGGCTACAAGCTCGCCGAGGCCGACCCCGTGGCCTACCACGGCCCCGGCAAGTTCGACCCGAGCGTGGGCATCACGCCGCCCGCCACGCCCCCGAAGCAGACCTTCACCCACGTCTTCGGCCAGTGGCTCTGCGACATGGCCGCGCAGGACGAGCGCCTCGTCGGCATCACGCCCGCGATGCGCGAGGGCTCGGGCATGGTGGAGTTCGAAAAGCGCTTTCCCGGCCGCTACTACGACGTGGGCATCGCCGAGCAGCATGCCGTCACCTTCGCGGCCGGCATGGCCTGCGAAGGCGTGAAGCCCGTGGTGGCGATCTATTCCACCTTCCTGCAGCGCGCCTACGACCAGCTCATCCACGACGTGGCGCTGCAGAACCTGCCGGTGGTGTTCGCGCTCGACCGGGCGGGCCTCGTCGGCGCGGACGGCGCCACGCATGCGGGCGCCTACGACATCCCGTTCGTGCGCTGCATCCCGAACATGAGCATCGCCTGCCCGGCGGACGAGCGCGAGTGCCGCCAGCTGCTGTCCACCGCGTTCGCCCAGAACCACCCGGTCGCCGTGCGCTATCCGCGCGGCAGCGGCGCCGGCGTGGCCCCGCTGCCCGGCCTCGAGGGCCTGCCCTTCGGCAAGGGCGAAGTGCGCCGCACGGGCCGGCGCATCGCGATCCTGGCCTTCGGCACGCTGCTCTACCCGGCCCTGCAGGCCGGCGAGGCGCTGGATGCCACCGTGGCCAACATGCGCTGGGCCAAGCCGCTCGACACGGCCCTGCTGCTGGAACTCGCGGCCACGCACGATGCCATCGTGACGGTGGAAGAGGGCGCCGTGATGGGCGGCGCGGGCAGTGCCGTGGGCGAGGCGCTCAACGCGGCCGGCGTGTCCCGTCCGCTGCTGCAGCTCGGCCTGCCGGATGCCTTCATCGAACACGGCGATCCCGCGAAGCTGCTCGCGCTGCAGGGCCTGGACGCGGAAGGCCTCGTGCGGTCCATCACGGCGCGCTTCGGCCCCGTGGGCGGGTGACCGCGACCATCGACCCCCATCCTCCCTCTCCTCTCGCAGGGGGATGAGCGCCGCACGCCGATCGGCCGTTCCTCCTTGCCTGCATGCCTGCCTGCCTGCCTGCCTGCGGGAAAGCTTGCAGAAGCCTGAATCCCGCGCGGCCCCTGGCGGCCCTTCGCGGGAAAACCCCCAACGGCGCCGTGGGGGCCGTTCCTACAATCGTTTCCGGCTGAAACAGTCCGTGCGGGCCGCCCCGGCTCCGTGATCCGGGGCACCGGCCACTCGCACACCAGCGCTCTCGAGCGAAGCAATCATTACCGGAGATAAGTCCATGGATCGTCGTTCCATCCTCAAGCACGCAGGCATCGCCGGCGTGCTGGCGGCCGGCGCAGCCCCCGCTGTGCACGCCCAGGCCAGCATCCGCTGGCGCCTTGCATCCAGCTTCCCCAAGTCGCTGGACACCATCTACGGCACGGCGGAAGTGTTCTCCAAGAAGGTCAGCGAAGCCACGGGCGGCAAGTTCCAGATCTCGGTGCACGCGGGCGGCGAACTGATGCCCGCCTTCGGCGTGGTGGACGGCGTGCAGAACGCCTCGGTCGAGATGGCCCACACGGCGCCTTACTACTTCTACGGCAAGGACCCGACGTTCTGCCTGGGCTGCGCGGTGCCCTTCGGCCTGAACGCGCGGCAGATGAACGCATGGATGTACGAAGGCAACGGCCTGAAGCTCATGCGCGACTTCTACGCCAAGTACAACATCATCAACCTGCCGGGCGGCAACACGGGCGCGCAGATGGGCGGCTGGTTCCGCAAGGAGATCAAGTCCGTCGCCGACCTGAAGGGCCTGAAGTTCCGCACCAACCCGTTCGCGGGCAAGGTGCTCGAGCCCTTCGGCGTGATCCCGCAATCCATCCCCGGCGCCGACCTGTACCCCGCGCTGGAGAAGGGCACCATCGACGCGCTGGAGTGGGTCGGCCCCTACGACGACCAGAAGCTGGGCTTCAACAAGGTCGCGCCGTTCTACTACTACCCCGGCTGGTGGGAAGGCGGCCCGCAGCTCGACTTTTATATCAACACCAAGGCCTGGGAAGGCCTGCCGGCCGAGTACAAGGCCGTGGTCGAGGCCTCGGCCTCGCACGCCAACATCTCCATGCTGGCCAAGTACGACGCGCGCAACCCCGTGGCGATCAAGCAGTTGGTGGGTTCGGGCACGAAGCTGCGTCCGTTCACGCAGGACGTGATGAACGCGGCGTTCAAGTCGGCGCAGCAGATCTATGCGGACCTGAACAACACCAATCCGGAGTGGAAGAAGGTGTATTCGGACTATTCCAAGTTCCTGGCGGACCAGAACGCTTGGTTCCGGTTCACGGAAGGGACGTTCGATCGGTTCATGCAGGCGCAGAAGCTCTGATCTTCACAAGAAGAAGCAACGTTTTCCTTCAAGGGCGGCCTCGGTCGCCCTTTTTCTTTTTGGGTACTGGGGGCTTCATGTCGGCGGGTTCATTGAATAGTTTGCTATTGTTTTTGTAGTTGATTGGTGGTTACGTTGCGCCTCGCGCCTCGCGCCTCGCGCCTCGCGCCCTGCGCCCTGCGCAGTGGCGGGGATTTGTTTTTTGTTTGTTTCCCGGGGCCGGGTCTCGGCCCGGCGGCCGAGGCACTTTTCTTTGCTTCGCCAAAGAAAAGTACCCAAAAGAAAGGCGACCCTGCTGTCTGCGACCCCTTCGCTGCGCTGCGGGGCGACCTGGGGTGCTCGGTCGCGGGGTGCGCCGTGGAACTCGCTGCGCGCTGGCGCGCTCCGCTCGGACAGCCACGGCGAGCCAGATGTTGAAGCGGGTGTGTCCTGCGGCACACCCGCCACCCCGCGCCCTGCGCGCCCCAGGCGCATCCAGAAGGGGCGTTCCGGGCCGTCGCTCCGCTCGGCCTGCGCAAGCCCCTCGGGCCATTGCTTTGCTCGGCCTGGGGGGCCGTCGCTGCGCTCGGCCCGGCAGAGCGCCGCTTCCTCCGAAGAAAATGGGTGCGCGGTGCGAAGCACTCGCGCACTCCAGGCCGAGCGCAGCGATGGCCCGTGTGCGGCAGCTTCCCTTCTGGATGCGCCGAGGAGCACAGGGCGCGGGGCGCGCGGGCGTGCCGAAGGACACGCACGCTTCGTGAACTGACTGGCTGCGATGTCCGAGCGCAGCGCGCCAGCGCGTAGCGAGTTTCGCAGCCGCGCCCCGTGACCGAGCACCGCAGGTTGCCCCCTTCGCCCATCGGGCGAAGGGGGACGCAGCCAGCAGGGTCGCCTTTCTTTTGGGCACTTTTCTTTGGCGAAGCAAAGAAAAGTGCCTCGGCCGCCGGGCCGAGACCCGGCCCCGGGAAAAAAACCAAAAACAAAACCCCGCCACGGCGCAGAGCCGCAGAGCCCAACGTAACCAAAAATCAACTACAAAAACAATAGCAAACTATTCAATGAATCCGACGGCATGAAGCCCCCAGGGTTCCAAAATCACCCACGCGGCGCACCCGGAGCCACCCCCGCCCCCTGCCTCACCACACACTCCCCAAACCCCACCAACAACCCCGCATCCGCCGCATGCACCCAAGTGATCCCCCCGCCGCGCCGGCGCAGCAGGATCCGCGGCGCGATCACGCCCGAGAGCCACGGCCAGTGCACGATCTTGAAGCTGGCCACGTCCGCCGCCCGCACGCGCTTGTCCCACAGCCAGGTCTGCACCAGCAGCCCGTCGTCCGCGATGAACCGCGTGCGGCTGAACACCATCCACCACCCCACCCAGGCGATGAGCACGCCGGCAAGGCCGAAGGTGGCCAGGCTGGCGAAGGTCCACTGCGCGCCCTGCAGCGCGGGCAGGGACCAGAGCGCGAAGGCCGCCAGGCCGGCGACGATCACCACGGCGAGCGCGCGCACCAGGGGCGGGAAGGCGGCGCTTTCGAGCGCCGGAGCGGGGGCAAAAGCGGCTTCGGCTTCGGCTCCGGCGCCGCCGTTGTCGCCCTGGCTGCCGCCGCCGTGGTCGCCCGGGGCCGCCGTCATGGCGGGGTGCTGGCCGCGCCTTCGGCGGGCGTGGAAGGCATGGGCTCGGGCATGGGCGCGGCCTCGGGGACCGGCATGGCGGGTTCGGCGCCCGGTGCGGGGCTGGTGCCGCTGCTGCCCTCGGCGGGTTTCTCACCGGTGCCGAAGGGGTCGTCCATGTTGATGCTGGGCTCGGAGGCAGAGGGGTCGGCCGGCATTTCGAGCTGCACCTTGTCGACGTCGACCACCTGCTCCTTGTCCAGGAAGACGGTCACCGTCTGCGGGAAGAAGATCACGATCGCCACCAGGATCAGCTGCATCACCACCCAGGGGATCGAGCCCATGTAGATGTCGCTCGATTTGACGGGCCGGTCGATGCGTTTTTCCTTGAAGAGCGTGTCGGAGATGCCGCGCAGGTAGAAGAGCGCGAAGCCGAAGGGCGGGTGCATGAAGCTGGTCTGCATGTTCACGCACAGCAGCACGCCGAACCACACGAGGTCGATGCCCAGCTTGTGCGCCACGGGGCCCAGCAGCGGCAGGATGATGAAGGCGATCTCGAAGAAGTCGAGGAAGAACGCCAGGAAGAAGATGAAGATGTTCACCACGATCAGGAAGCCGACCTGGCCGCCCGGCAGGTCGGACAGCAGGTGCTCGATCCAGATCGCGCCATCGACGCCCTGGAACACCAGCGAGAACACGCGCGAGCCGATCAGGATGAACACCACCATGGCCGTGAGGCGCATGGTGCCGTCCATGGCTTCCTTGATGAGCGCCCAGGTCAGGCGCTTGTGGATGGCGGCCAGGATCAGCGAGCCCACGGCGCCCATGGCGCCCGCTTCGGTGGGCGTGGCGATGGCGTGGTCCATGAAGGGCAGGCCGCCCATGGAGCCCAGCACCGCGAAGATCAGGATGGCCGAGGGGATGATGCCGCGCAGGCACTTGCCCCAGAGCGCCCAGCCGTGCAGCGTGCGCGCCGTCCGGGGCAGGCCGGGCACGTATTCGGGGCGGAAGCGGCCGAGCAGGAAGGTGTAGACCGCGAAGATCAGCACCTGCAGGATGGCCGGGCCCCAGGCGCCCTTGTACATGTCGCCCACCGAGCGGCCGAGCTGGTCGGCCATGACGATCAGCACCAGCGAGGGCGGCACGAGCTGCGTGATGGTGCCCGAGGCCGCCAGCACGCCGGTCGAGTAGCGCATGTTGTAGCCGTAGCGCATCATCACCGGCAGCGAGATCATGGCCATGGCGATCACCTGGCCGGCCACGGTGCCGGTGATGGCGCCCAGGATGAAGCCCACGATGATGACCGAGTAGCCCAGGCCGCCGCGCACGGGGCCGAAGAGCTGGCCCATGGAGTCGAGCATGTCCTCGGCGAGGCCGCATTTCTCGAGCACCGCGCCCATCAGCGTGAAGAACGGGATGGCCAGCAGCAGGTCGTTGGAGAGGATGCCGAACATGTTGATCGGCAGGTTGGCCATGAAGTTGGCCGGGAACCAGCCCATCTCGATGGCGAAGAAGCCGCAGAACAGGCCCAGGGCCGAGAGCGAGAACGCGACCGGAAAGCCGATCAGCATGATCACGATCAGCCCCGCGAACATGATCGGGGCGAAGTTTTCCATGTGCATGGGGGGTGTCTTCCTGGAGAAGTCGGGGAGGCGGGCGGTGGGCTCGGGCGCTGCGCGCCCTTATTGCACCGGCTTCTCGTAATGGGGGCTGGTCGTGATGTGCCCCGTGAGGTAGGCCACGCGCTTGATGATCTCGGCCACGCCCTGCAGGAAGACCGCGCCGAAGCCCACGGGCAGCAGCAGCGCCGCGGGCCAGCGGATCAGGCCGCCGATGTTGCCCGACATCTCCTTGGTCACGAACATGTTCCAGAAGAAGGGCCAGGTGAGCCAGGTGAGCAGGCCCATCACGGGCAGCAGGAAGAAGATGAGGCCGAACAGGTCCACGAAGACCGGGCCGCGGCCGCGCAGCTTGCCGTAGATGATGTCCACGCGCACGTGCTCGTTGAGCTTGAGCACCAGCGGGGCGCCCAGCATCACGGTGGTGCCGAAGAGGTACCACTGGATCTCGAGCCACGCGTTGGAGCTGAGGTCCAGCCCGTAGCGCGTGAGCGCGTTGCCTGCGGAAATCAATGCGGCGGCCAATACGGCCCAGCCCGCGACCTTGCTGAGCTTGGTGGAAATCCAGTCCATGCCGCTGGCCAGTTGGAGGAGTCCTGTCACGCTTGCTGTCTCCTGTCGTTCGTGGGGAGCGCGCGGCAGAAAACCATGGCGCCGCGTCCGCCCGGGATTAAAGCGGATCGTACGGCGCCTGGGCTGAGAAAAGGCTGACGCACGGGGGTGGGGTTTTCCCGTGCGCAGGGGCGGCGGCAGGGCGTGGGGGCCGCCGGCCCCTGCGGAGATTCCGCCCTACGGCAGGGGATGGCGCGGTGGCGGCCGGTGGCCGCCGGCCGGCGGCGTGTGCGTCGCCGCCCCGGGAGGGTGGGCCGGTGGCGTGTGCGGGGGCGTGTGCGGTGGCGTGTGCGGTGGCGGTGTGGCCGGGCGCTTGCGCGGCCACCATTCCTCGATGCATTCGGCCGCCCGGTCGCGCCCGCCCAGGCCGAAGGCCAGGGCCAGCGCGAACACGATGCCGCCCAGCACGATCAGGAAGCTCTGGCGCACGATGTCGCCGCCGATGCGCAGCTGGTCGAGCGCGATCAGCACCGAGAACAGCACGATGGCGTACTGCGCCGCCTTGCCCAGCAGCACCGTGTCGGCCATGCCGGCGCGCCGGCAGTAGGCGGACACCATGTCGCCCACGAAGCGCGCGAAATACGTGCCCAGCGCCAGGATCAGCAGCGCGATGAACAGGTTGGGGATGAACCAGAGCACGCGGCTCAGCAGCGCGGTCACGTAGGACAGGCCCAGCCCGTTGAAGGCGATCAGCAGCGCGGCCAGCAGCACCAGGCCATAGGCCAGCAGGCCGAAGAGGGCCGTGGTGTCGCCGCGCGCGCCGGCCTGGCGCAGGAAGCCGTCCAGGCCCGCGCGCTCGGTGAGCACCTGGAAGTTGATGGCCCGCAGGCCGCGCGTGACGGCGAAGCGCGCCGCCTTGGCGACCAGCCAGCCGCCGGCGATGACGAGCAGGGCGACCAGGATGCGCGGCAGGTAGGCGCCGAGCTGGAACAGCATGGCGCGCGCCGGCTCCAGGTGGATGGCTAAGTTGTCCATGGGGTGAAACCTCCTCGTGTGGGGTGGGGCCCGCGGGCGGGCTGCGGGTGCGGGGCGGCCGCGGGCCGGGGCGCCGTCATGGCGCCTCCGGGGGCGTGGCGCCCGAAGGCGGATGGGCCGGGATCGCCGGGGTGGGCGTGGGCGCGGCCGCCGCGCCGATCAGCGCGAGGATGCCCTGCAGCGGCACCTGGGCCCAGTCCACGCGGTTGCCCAGTTCGTAGCGCAGTTCGTAGAGCGCCTTCTCCAGCTCGAAGAGCGCCACGAGCTGCAGGTCCGGTGGGCTGGTGCCCGCCGCGGCGTAGGCGCCCAGGAAGGCGTCGCGGCACTGGTGCTCCCAGTCGCGGGCGGCCTCGTCCAGGCGCAGCATTTCCTCGGTGGACTGCGTCATGTGCTTGAGGGCGGCCCAGCGCGCGTAGTTGAACGAGCGCAGCATGCCGGCCACGTCGCGCAGCGGCGAACTCTTGGCGCGGCGCTGCTCGAAGCTGCGGCCGGGCTCGCCCTCGAAGTCGATGATGACGAAGTCGTTGCCGGTCACCAGCACCTGGCCCAGGTGGTAGTCGCCGTGGTAGCGGATCTTGTGCCCCGTGGGCGTGCCGGCGCCGCTGGCGGCCAGCCGCTCCAGGATGGCGCCGCGCCGCGCGAGCACGGCCTGCGCATCGGTCTGGGCGGCCGGGGGCAGGTCGTGCAGGCGCTGCTCCAGCAGGGCCATGGTGTCCTCGGCCTCGGCGCGGGCCCGCTCGTGGAAGGCCGACACGTCGGCGGCGGTGACGGGCTCGGGGTCGAATGCCGGGTTGCCGGTGCGCAGCGAGAGCGCCTGGTGCAGCTCCGCCGTGCGCTGTCCCAGCGTGGCCGCCAGCGCGAGGAAGCCGCCATGCGCATCGGGCAGGGGCACGCCCTGCGCCATGCGCGCGTCTTCCAGGAAGCGCTCCAGGTAGCCCAGCGTGTAGTCCCAGCCGTCGCCCTGGTTGGAGACGTAGGCCTGCACCAGCGCGAGCGTCATGGTGGCGCCGTCCGGGCCGGTGTATTCCACCGCGCCGCCCACGGGCACGCAGTGCGGGAAGCGCGCCACCTCCGTGAGGAAGCGGCCCACCTCCAGCTCGGGGTTCACGCCTGCGCGCAGCCGCCGGTAGCCCTTGAGGAACAGCGCCTCGCCCAGGGCCACCACGGTGTTGCTGCTCTGCGCGCCGGGGCGCGCCACGGGCAGGCCGTCCAGCTCGGGCACCATCGCATCGAAGGCCGTGGTGCGCCGGAAGCGCACCGTGCCGCCGCGCGCCGTGGCCAGCTCGGTGCCGGCCGCCATGGCGCGCACCACGGCGCGGCAGAACGATTCGTCGTGGAAGGCATCGCCCATCACGCCCACCTGCGCCTGCTGCCGCACGCGCGCCACGCCCGCGGGGGAGATGCGGCGCATGCGCTCCTCGCTGCCTTCTTCCCAGGCCAGCGCCAGCGGCACGAAATACGGGGCGGCCGGCGCGCCGCCCGCCTCCACGCCCAGCAGCGGCAGCATCCATTCGCAGTCGCCGCCGAAGGTCCACACCGTGTGGTCGAGGATGCGCGCGCCGTCGATGGCCGTGCCCTTGCCCGCGTACCAGCGCTGCAGCTCGATGAAGCGCGGCAGCGTGTCGGATTCGAGCTGCGCGCGCATGCGCTCGGCCATGCCGATGCGCCAGGGCATGACCTGGTCGCGGAAGAAGCTCGTCCAGCCGTCGAACAGCACCAGCACGGGCCGCTCCTGCAGATCGAGCCCCTCCTGGTGCCAGGACGGCACGGGCGCCTCGTTGGAGAGGCGGAACCAGTAGAAGCCGAAGGAGTGCAGCGTGAGCAGGTAGGGCAGGTCGCCGATGGGCGGGAAGGTGACGCGCCCGAGCATCTCGATGGGCGTGCGGCCGCGGTGGGCCGAGAGGTCCAGCTCCACGGGCTGGGCCGCGCGCGAGAGGTTGAACACGGTGAGGATCACGTCGTCCTCGTACTCGCTCACATAGGCCAGGATCTTGCGGTTGCCGGGTTTCAGGAAGGTGCGGCGCCCGCGGCCGAAGGCGCGGCTGGTCTTGCGCACGGCCAGCATGCGGCGCGTCCAGTGCAGCAGCGAGCTCTGGTCGCCGGACTGCGCCTCGACGTTCAGCGCCTCGTAGCCGTACACCGCGTCCATGATGGGCTGCAGGTAGAGCCGCTGCGGGTCCGCGCGCGAGAAGCCGGCATTGCGGTCGGGGCTCCACTGCATGGGCGTGCGCACGCCGTTGCGGTCGCCCACGAACACGTTGTCGCCCATGCCGATCTCGTCGCCGTAGTAGATGATGGGCGAGCCCGGCATCGACAGCAGCATGCCGTTCATGAGCTTGACGCGGTCCACGTCGTTCTCCATGAGCGGCGAGAGCCGCCGGCGGATGCCCAGGTTGATGCGCGCGCGCATGTCGGCCGCGTACATGCTGTACATGTAGTCGCGTTCCTTGCTGGTGACCATCTCCAGCGTGAGCTCGTCGTGGTTGCGCAGGAAGATCGCCCACTGGCAGCCGTCGGGGATGTCGGGCGTCTGCTGCAGGATCTCGACGATGGGGTGGCGGTCTTCCTGGGCGATGGCCATGTACATGCGCGGCATCAGCGGGAAGTGGTAGGCCATGTGGCACTCGTCGCCGTCGCCGAAGTATTCGCGCACGTCCTCCGGCCACATGTTGGCCTCGGCCAGCAGGAAGCGGTTCCTGTATTCGGCGTCGATGGCCGCGCGCAGCCGCTTGATGACGGCGTGCGTCTCGGGCAGGTTCTCGTTGCTGGTGCCATCGCGCTCGATGAGGTAGGGGATGGCGTCGAGCCGGAAGCCGTCCACGCCCATGTCCAGCCAGAAGCGCATGGTCTTGAGCACGGTCTCCATCACCAGCGGGTTGTCGAAGTTCAGGTCCGGCTGGTGGCTGAAGAACCGGTGCCAGTAGTAGGCCTTGGCGATCGGATCCCACGCCCAGTTGGAGGTCTCGGTGTCCGTGAAGATGATGCGCGTGCCCTGGTAGATCTGGTCGGTGTCGCTCCAGACGTAGAAGTCGCGCTCGGGCGAGCCCGGCGGCGCGCGGCGCGCGCGCTGGAACCACGGGTGCTCGGCCGACGTGTGGTTGATGACCAGCTCGGTGATCACGCGCAGGCCGCGCTCGTGGGCAGCGTCCAGCATCTCCTTGAAGTCCGCCAGCGTGCCGTACTGCGGGTGCACGTTCTCGTAGTCGGAGATGTCGTAGCCGTCGTCGCGCAGCGGCGAGGGGTAGAACGGCATCAGCCAGATCGTGTTGACGCCCAGGTCCTTCACGTAGTCGAGCTTGGCCGTCACGCCCTTGAAGTCGCCGTAGCCGTCGTTGTTGCTGTCGAAGAACGCCTTCACGTTCAGCTGGTAGATAACCGCGTCGCGGTACCACTGCGGGTCGCCCTGGGTGTCGATCTCCGGCGTCTCGGGCATCACGGCCGGGCCGGGCTCGGGCAGGGCGGGGTCATGCGCCTGCGCCTGCGCCAGGGCGGGCGCGGCGGGCGGGGTCTGGTGGAGCAGGGGGGCAGTCATGGAGGGCTTCTTCGCTCACTGGAAGGGATCGGAGTCGCCGGCGCCCGCGACGCGGCGCCGCACGGCGAAGATGTGCGCGGGCGCGCGGTGCGGGTCCAGCAGGATGTAGTGGCGCTCGCCCTGCCAGACGAAGCGCTGCTGGCTCAGCAGGTCGTGCATCAGCCAGTCGGCGGCGGGCGGGTCGCCGGCGGCGATGGCGATGTCGGCCGGCGTGAGGCGCATCCAGCCCGACTGCGCGTGGTGCGGGTCGAGGTTCACCACCGTCACCACCACGTCGCGCCCGTCGGGCGAGCGCTTGAGGTAGGCCAGCAGCATGTCGTTGTCCACCGGCAGGATGCGCAGGCTGTGGTCGGCCTGCAGCGCCGGGTGCTCGCGGCGGATGCGGTTCACGCGCGCGATGAGCGGGCGCAGGTGGCCGGGGCGGTCCAGGTCCCAGTGGCGAAGCTGGTACTTCTCGGAGTCTCGGTATTCCTCGCTGCCGGGCTCGCGCGGCACGTGCTCCAGCAGCTCGTAGGCCGGGCCGTAGATGCCGTAGTTGGCCGAGAGCGTGGCCGCCAGCACGAAGCGCAGCGCGAACATCGCGGGCTGGCCGCCCTGCAGCTGCTCGTGCAGGATGTCCGGCGTGTTGGGCCAGGCGTTGGGGCGGAAGTAGTCGCGCCCCGGCGCGGTGTTCAGCTCGGTGAAGTAGTCGGCCAGTTCCTGCTTGCCGTTGCGCCAGGTGAAGTAGGTGTACGACTGCGTGAAGCCGCGCTTGGCCAGGCCGTGCATCACCTTGGGCCGCGTGAAGGCCTCGGCCAGGAAGATGGTGTCGGGGTGTTCGCGCTGGATGTCCGCGATCACCCATTCCCAGAAGGCGAAGGACTTCGTGTGCGGGTTGTCCACGCGGAAGATGCGCACGCCCTCGCCGATCCAGTGCGCGAACACGCTGCGCAGCTCCTGCCACAGGGCCTGCCAGTCCCCGGTCTCGAAGTGGAAGGGGTAGATGTCCTGGTATTTCTTGGGCGGGTTCTCGGCGTACTGCACGGTGCCGTCGGGCCGCCAGCGGAACCAGTCGGGGTGCTCGCGCACGTAGGGGTGGTCGGGCGCGCACTGGAAGGCGATGTCCAGCGCGATCTCGATGCCGTGCTCGCGCGCGCGGGCCACCAGGTGGCGGAAGTCCTCGGCCGTGCCCAGCTCCGGCAGGATCGATTGGTGCCCGCCCTCGTCGGCGCCGATGGCCCAGGGGCTGCCCACGTCGCCGGGCTCCGGCGTGAGCGTGTTGTTGCGGCCCTTGCGCTGCACGCGCCCGATCGGGTGGATGGGCGGGAAGTACAGCACGTCGAAGCCCATCTCCGCGATGGCGGGCAGGCGCGATTCCACGTCGCGCAGCGTGCCGTGCATGCCGGCCACCGGCGCCGTGGAGCGCGGGAAGAGCTCGTACCAGGTGCTGTAGCGCGCGCGCTCGCGGTCCGCGCGCAGCGGCAGCGCGGTGGCGTGGCGCGTCTCCAGGCTGCGGTCCGGGTGGCGGCGCATGGCCTCGGCCGCGGCCTCCTGCAGCGCGAGGGCCTTGAGCGGCTGCGCGTTGTCCTGGCCCAGCGCCTCGCGTTCGAGGGTCTCGGCCCAGCCTTCCAGCAGGCGCGCATCGGCGGGCGCGGAGCGGGCGGCGGCGCGCAGGGCGGCCGCCCGTGCCTCGGCCGCGCCCACGCGGGCCGCCACGCGGATGTCGGCCGCGTCCACGCGGCGCTCCATGTCGCGGCGCCACGACTCGAAGCCGTCCACCCAGGCCACCACGGTGTAGCGGTAGAGGCCCGGCTCGGGCGGCGTGAACTCGGCCCACCATTCGTCGTTCGGCTCGGGGTGCATGGGCACCTCGGCGGGCGCTGCAGGCCCGGCGGGCGCGGCCGCGTCGCCTTCGTCCCGCCACCACTGCAGCATCGCGCGCGGCACGTCGTGCCCGTCGGTGTAGCAGTGCGCGGTGATGCGCACGGGCTCGCCCGCGACGCGCTTGACCGCGAAGCGGCCGCCGTCCACGGCGGGCAGCACGGCATCGATCATGGCGCGCGCGCGGCCCGCGTCGCCGGACGGCATCGCGCAGGCAGGCCCGGGGCGCGCGGCGGGCGCGGCACCTTCCGTGCGCGGTGCGGTGGCCACGGGAAACTGCCGGCCGGCGGCGGAGGCCGCCGGAGCCTGCGCAGGCGAAGCCGGGGCAGAGGAAGCGGTGGCCGGCGAAGGCGGCGCACCGCGGGCCGAAGGCGCGGAGTCAGGCGGTGAAGGCATGGCGTGCAGGCTCCTGTCGAAGGATGAGGGTGGAGAGCGGCGGCAGCGTGAGGCAGATCGACTGCGCCCAGTGGTGCGAGCGCACGGGGGCGGCTTCCACGCCCCCCAGGTTGCCCCAGCCGGCACCGCCGAATTCGCGCGCGTCGGTGTTGATCACCTCGCGCCAGTAGCCGTCGCCGGGCACGCCGACGAGGTAGTTCTCGCGCGGCACCGGCGTCATGTTGCAGACCACCAGCACGGGCGTGGCGCCCTGCTGCCGCGAGCGTTCGGCGGGCTGGCGCAGGAAGGCGATCACGCTCTGGCCGGCATCGTCGGCCTCGACCCACTGGAAGCCGTCGGCCGAGAAATCGATGTCGTGCAGCGCGGGCTCGCTGCGCAGCACGCGGTTCAATTCGCGCACCAGGCGCTGCACGCCGCCGTGCAGCGGGCCGTCGCAGACCCACCATTCGAGCTCGCCCTCGTGCGTCCACTCGCGGCGCTGGCCGAACTCACCGCCCATGAAGAGCAGCTTCTTGCCGGGGTGGGCCCACATGAGGCCGAACAGCGCGCGCAGGTTGGCGAACTGCTGCCACTCGTCGCCCGGCATCTTGTTGACGAGCGATCCCTTGCCGTACACCACCTCGTCGTGCGAGAGCGGCAGCACGAAGTTCTCGTTGAACGCATACATCAGCGAGAACGTGAGCTTGTGGTGGTGGTGGCGGCGGTTGATGGGGTCTTCCTTCAGGTACGACAGCGTGTCGTTCATCCAGCCCATGTTCCATTTCATGCCGAAGCCCAGGCCGTTCATCTCCACGGGCCGCGAGACCATCGGCCAGGCCGTGGACTCTTCCGCGATGCTCACCGTGTCCGGGTGGTCGCGGTAGACGGCACGGTTGAGCAGCCGCAGGAAGTCGATCGCCTCCAGGTTCTCGCGCCCGCCGTGGCGGTTGGGGATCCATTCGCCGTGCTTGCGCGCGTAATCGAGGTAGAGCATCGAGGCCACCGCATCCACGCGCAGGCCGTCCAGGTGGTACTTGTCGAGCCAGAACAGCCCCGACGAGATCAGGAAGCTGCGCACCTCGTGCCGGCCGTAGTTGAAGATGGCCGAACTCCACTCGGGGTGGAACCCCTGGCGCGGGTCGGAGTGCTCGAAGAGGTGCGTGCCGTCGAATTCGGCCAGCCCGTGGCCATCGACCGGAAAGTGCGAGGGCACCCAGTCCAGCAGCACGCCGATGCCGCGCTGGTGCAGGTGGTCCACGAAGTACATGAAATCCTGCGGCGTGCCGTAGCGCGACGTGGGCGCGAAGTAGCCCGTGGTCTGGTAGCCCCACGAGCCGTAAAACGGGTGCTCGGTGATGGGCATCAGCTCCACGTGCGTGAAGCCCATGGAGTGCACGTAGTCGGCGAGCGCATGGGCCAGCTCGCGGTAGTTCATGAACCGGCCGTCCTTGCGGCGCCAGGAACCGGCATGCACCTCGTAGATCGACATCGGCGCATCCAGCGCGTTGCGCGGCCCGCGCGAGGCCATCCACTCGGCGTCCTGCCATGCGTAGCCGTCCAGCGCCCACACGCGCGACGCCGTGGCCGGGGGCAGCTCCGCGCAGGTGGCGAAGGGGTCGGCCTTCTCCAGCACGCGGCCGCCGTGGTTGGAGACGATGCGGTACTTGTAGGCCTGCCCGTGCGCCGCGTGCGGAACATAGCCTTCCCACACGCCGCTGTCGTCGGTGCGGCGGGCGAGCCGGTCGGCGTCGGGGTTCCAGCCGTTCCAGTCGCCGATCACCGAGACCGAGGCCGCGTTCGGCGCCCACACGGCGAAGTCCGCGCCGCGCGCGTCCTGCGCCGCGGCGCCGCCGTCGCCCCGCAGGTGGCAGCCCAGGGACTGGTAGAGGCGCGCATGCGTGCCTTCGCGCATCAGGTAGGCGTCGTGGGCGGTCAGCAGGGGGGAGGCATTGGACGGCACGGTGGAGATCCTGGAAATGGTCGTGGAAGGACGAAAGCAAGGCGAAGGGGGAACAACGGCTTCCTGCACGACCCCGTCGGCAAGGGACCATTGGCGCACGCGTGCCGCGGTCGAGCTCGCGCGGCAGCGGCGACTGGGTCTGTAGGACGGCGCCGCGTGGGCGCCGGCCTGAGGGGCGGTCACTCGCGCATCACCATCTCCCGCATGCGGCGGCGCAGTGCGCGCTCGCGCAGGCGCTCGGCCTCGTGGTCCTCGCGCACGGCGCGCAGCAGCGCCACGGCCATCAGCACGAGCACCAGCGCGAAGGGCAGGGCGAACACGATGGTGGCCGTCTGCACCGCCTGCAGCCCGCCCGCGAACAGCAGCGACAGCGCGATGCCCGCCACCAGCAGGCCCCAGGCGATCTTCACGCGGGCAGAGGGGTCCGGGTCGCCGCGCGTGCTCATGGTGCCCAGCACCAGCGTGGCCGAATCGCCCGAGGTGACGAAGAACACCACCACCAGCACCGTCGCCACGATGGACATCGCCATCCCGAGCGGCATGGCCGAGAACATCGCGAACATCGCCGTGGCCGGGTCGGCCTGCGCCGCGGCCGAGAGCGGCACCTGCTGGAAGATCTCCAGGTGCAGCGCGGTGCCGCCGAAGATCGAGAACCACATGAAGCCCACGAGGCTGGGCGCGATCACCGTGCCCAGCACGAACTCGCGGATCGTGCGGCCCCGCGAGACGCGCGCGATGAACAGGCCCACGAAGGGCGACCACGCGATCCACCACGACCAGTAGAAGATCGTCCAGTCGCCCACCCAGGAGCTGTCCCGGAACGGCGACATGCGCAGGCTGGTGCGCACGAACTCGCTCAGGTAGGACCCCAGCGTGTTGGTGAACGTGTTCACCAGCGACACCGTGGGGCCGATCAGGAACACCGCCAGTGCCAGCAGCGCCGCCAGCAGCAGGTTGGCGCTGGAGAGCCACTTGATGCCGCGGTCCACGCCGCTCACGGCCGAGGTGATGAACATCGCCGTGGTGACCACGATGATCGCGGCCTGCGGCCACGGCCCCACCGGGATGCCGAAGACGGCCTGCAGGCCGCCGTTGATCTGCGCGGCGCCCATGCCCAGCGAGGCCGCCACGCCGAAGGCCGTGGCCACCACCGCCAGCACGTTCACGAGCGGCGAGAGGTGGCGCATGCCGCGCCAGGGCAGCGATTCGGTGGCCGAGCTGACCAGCGCCGGGGCCTGCCGGCGGAACTGGAAGAACGCGATCGCCAGCCCCACCACGCCGTAGATCGCCCAGGGGTGCAGCCCCCAGTGGAAGAAGGCATAGCGCATCGCCGCGCCCGCGGCCTCCGGCGTCTGCGCCGCCACGCCCGGCGGCGGCAGGCCGTAGTGCGACACCGGCTCCGCCACGCCCCAGAACACCAGCCCGATGCCCATGCCCGCCGCGAACAGCATCGCGAACCAAGTGGCGGTGGAGAACTGGGGCTCCTCGTCCTCGTCGCCCAGCTTCAGGTCGCCGTAGCGGCTGAGCGCCAGGAAGAGCGCCAGCCCCACCAGCCCCAGCACCACCCACAGGTACAGCCATCCGAAATTGCGCGTGATGCTGGCCAGCAGCGTGCCGAAGAAGGTGCCCAGCGTGGCCGGCGAGGCCAGCCCCCAGAGCACGATCGAAGCGATCAGCCCGGCAGAGGCGGTGAGTTGCAGGTTGCTGCCGGCAGCGCGCCAGGCGCGGGAGAGCGGCGAGCCGGCCGCCGGGGGGGGGGATGGAGCGGATGGCGGCGGGGATGGCGGGGAGAGCGGCATCCGGGCAGTGTGGTGACGGACGCGGCCCGGGTCTGTCAGCCGATGCCGGCAACGGTCGAGCCGTGCCGGGGCGGATTCCATGGATCATTCCGGCCTCATGCCGCCGGTTTCATTCAATAGTTTGCTATCAAATAAGAGCGGCTAACACGACCGCTCGACAAAGCGCGAGCAGATGATTGCGGCAGCCAACGTGAGCAGCGCGCGGTGAATGTCGAGCCTGCGCTCGAATCGAACGCGCAGTTTGCCGAAGCCAGCAAACCATGCGTGAGTCCTCTCCACCACCCAGCGGTGTTTGCCCAGGCGCTGGCTGCTTTCCATGCCCCGCCTGGCAATCCTGCTCTTGATGCCATGGCTGCGTAGATGCGCCCTGCATCTCGCGTAGTCGTAGCCCTTGTCGGAATGCAGCTTCGATGGCCAGCGGCGCGGCCTGCCGCTCAACCCTTTGACTGCCGGGAGTGCATCGATGCACCTCTCGAACATGATGGAGTCGTGCCGGTTAGCTCCACTGACCAGTACCACCAGTGGAATGCCTCGGGCATCTACAACGATGTGCCGTTTGCTTCCGAGCTTGCCCCGGTCCGTGGGGTTGGGGCCTGTTTCCTGGCCCCCCGGGGGCTTGGCACCGATGAGCCGTCGATGCTGGCTCGGCTCCAATCGATTTGGTCGTGCTCACGTAGACGCACCAGCATGGCTTGGTGCAGTTTGTCCCACACGCCTGCAGCATTCCAATCCCTCAGCCGTCGCCAACAGGTCATGCCGCTGCCCCAGCCCAGAGATTGCGGAAGGTCTTCCCACGGGATGCCTGTGTGCAGCACGAACAAGATGCCGTTGAGAGCAGCTTCGTCACTGACCTTGAGGCGGCGTGGGCCGCCCTTGGTTGAAGGCGTGAAAACAGGAATCAGGGGCTGGAGCTGTTTCCACAGCTCTGTGCTAACAGGGCGTCTGGACATGAACGAGCAAGCCTAACCGCTCTTGACCATGCTCTTGGCAAGTCGTGTTAGCCACTCTAAAAGTCCCAACACGGTGTGGAGCCGTTGGCCGCATCGACTATTTGTCGTTGCATATGAATTGCATCAATTGCTGCGCTGACTCGCAGACGTGTGCCAGCTGTAGCCGCGCCCCGGCTCACCCCAGCAGCGCCACGCCCTTCACCTGCGCGTGCACCGCCAGCCCCGGTGCCAGCGCCAGCAGGCGGGCCGAGCGGCGCGTGATGCGCGCCAGCAGCGGGGTGCCGCCGGCATCCAGCACCACCAGCACCTGGCCGGCGCGGTCCTCGCGCAGCTCCACCACGCGCGCCGGCAGCACGTTGAGCACGCTGCTGGCGGCCGGCGGCGCCAGCGCGATGCTGACGTCGCGCGCCTGCACGCGCAGCCGCACCGGGGTGCCGGGCGGCAGTGCGCGTTCCGCCGCCAGGTCCAGGGCCTGGCCGCCCGGCAAACGCACCGTGGCGAGCTGGTCGGCCGCATCGTGGTGCTCGGCCACGCCCTCGGCCAGCGTGGCGGCCAGCTCGCCGTGGGCGAGCGGCAGGTCGGGCCGCGCCATCAGTTGCGCGATGGGGCCGCTGGCCAGCACGCGGCCTTCGCGCAGCAGCACCAGCTGCGAGGCCAGGCGCGCCACCTCGTCGTGCGCATGGCTCACGTACAGCACGGGAATATCCAGGCCGCGCTGCAGCCGCTCCAGGTAGGGCATCACCTCGGCCTTGCGCTCGGCATCCAGCGCGGCGAGCGGCTCGTCCATGAACAGCACGCGCGGGCTGGCCGCCAGCGCCCGCGCGATCGCCACACGCTGGCGCTCGCCGCCGGAGAGCGCATCGGTGCGCCGCGCCAGCAGCGGGCCGATGCCCAGCAGCTCCACCGCCTGCTCCAGGGGCACCCGGCGCCGCGCCGCCGGCGTGCGCCGCAGGCCGTAGTCGAGGTTGCCGCGCACGTCCAGGTGCGTGAACAGGCCGGGCTCCTGGAACACATAGCCCAGCGCGCGCTCGTGCGGCGGGCGCCACAGGCCCCGGGCATCGTCCTGCCACACGTCGCCCGGCACGGCGACGCGGCCCGCGCCGCGCTCCAGCCCGGCCATCGCGCGCAGCAGGCTGGTCTTGCCGCAGCCCGACGGCCCGAACACCGCCGTGATGCCCTGGCCCGGCAGGGACAGGTCCACATCGAGCGTGAACCGCCCGGGCCGCGGCAACTGCAGCCGCACGGCGATGGCCTGCGCGCCGGGGCCGTCCGGGGCCGCGTGCGATGGCGTCGCCATGTGCGCCGTCATATGCGCCGTCACGTGCGCCCCCGGGCCGGCTGCAGCCAGTGCAGCGCCAGCAGCACCGCGAACGAAAACACCACCATCGTGCCCGCGAGCCAGTGCGCCTGCACGTATTCGAGCGCCTCCACGTGGTCGTAGATCTGCACCGACACCACGCGCGTCACCCCCGGGATGTTGCCGCCCAGCATCAGCACCACGCCGAACTCGCCCACGGTGTGCGCGAAGCTCAGCACACCGGCCGTGAGGAAGCCCGGCCGCGCGAGCGGCAGCGCCACGGTGAAAAACCGGTCCAGCGGCCCCGCGCCCAGCAGCGCCGCCACCTCCAGCGGCCGGTCGCCCACCGCCTCGAAGGCGCGCTGCAGCGGCTGCACCGCGAACGGCAGCGAATACACCAGCGACCCCACCAGCAGCCCGCCGAACGTGAACGGCAGCGTGGCGAGGCCAAGCGTCTGCATGAGGCGCCCCACGGCGCCGTGCGGGCCCATCAGCAGCAGCAGGTAGAAGCCGATCACCGTCGGCGGCAGCACCAGCGGCAGCGCCACCACGGCCGACACCGGCCCGCGCCAGCGCGAGGGCGTGCGCGCCAGCCACCAGGCCAGCGGCGTGCACAGCACCAGCAGCAGCAGCGTGGTCAGCCCCGCGAGCCGCAGCGTGAGGCCGATGGCCGCGAGATCGTCCGCCGAGAAAGGCATGTCCCGCGCGTCAGAACCCGTAGCCGTAGCTGCGGATGATCGCGCGCGCCTTGTCGCCGCGCAGGTACTGCATCAGCGCCGTGGCGGCCGCGTTGTCCTTACCCGTGGCCAGCAGCACGGCGTCCTGGCGGATCGGCCCGTGCATCGCGGCCGGCACCTGCCACGCCGATCCCTTGGCGATGCGCCCGTCCTCCATCACCTGCGACAGCGCGACGAAGCCCAGCTGCGCGTTGCCGCTGGCCACGAACTGGTAGGCCTGCGCGATGTTCTCGCCCGTCACCAGGCGCGGCTTGAGCGCATCGGCCAGGCCCAGCTTTTCCAGGGTCTGCACGGCGGCCAGGCCGTAGGGCGCGAGCTTGGGGTTGGCGACCGAGAGGTGCGTGAAATCGCCCGTGCGCAGCACGTGGCCCTGGCTGTCCACATAGTTCTCGCGCGGGCTCCACAGCACCAGCTGGCCCACCGCATAGGTGAAGCGCGAGCCTGCCACGGCCAGCCCCTCGCGCTCCACGCGCTCGGGCGTCGCATCGTCCGCCGCCAGGAACACCTGGAACGGCGCGCCGTTGCGGATCTGCGCGTAGAACTTGCCCGTGGCCCCGGTCGACAGCACCGCCTTGTGGCCCGTGTCCTGTTCGAACACGGCGGCGATCTTCTGCATGGGCGCGGCGAAATTCGCCGCCACGGCGACCGGCACCTCGCCCGCCCCGGCGGAAGACAGGGCACAGAGGCACAGGCCCGGCAGCCACCGCAGGGCCCGGGGCGAAGGCGTGGAAAGGGTAGGAAGCGTACAGGGCATGGCGCTATTCATTAATGGAATAGCGCAAGAGTATAGGGAGGTTGTGCAGCGTGCCCGGCTGCGGCCGGGGAGGGCGTTGGAGAACCGTGCCGTAGGGCGCGGTGGGGGCGGGCGGACGCGCCCCGCAGGCAGGCCGCACAGATGAGCCGCGCCCAATGCACGGCTGAGTGTGCGCTGCGGCACCGCTGGCGGTGCACGAAGAAGCGGGGAAGGGCCGGGGGCCGCGTGCCGTGCGCCCCTCGGGCCCCTTCCCTTGGGGCATCACTCGTAGGTGATCTGCAGGTCCGTGCCGGAGCTGGTCGCGGTCTCGGTCAGCGGCACCGCGGCGCCCGTCGCGGCGAGGCGGTAGGTGGAGGTGTTGACGATGGGGGTGCCCAGCACCGGCGTGGCCGTTGTCACGACGGACAGCAGCAGCGTGGAATCGGTATCGGCCTGCACCGAGTAATTCACCGTCGCCGTGCCCAGTTGCAGCCACTTGCCGGAATCGCTGTAGACCCTCAGCGTGTACCAGGAGCCCGAGTCGCCGGCCTTGGCCGTGGCCGGCAGCGGCGTGGCGGTGTTCGTGACCGAATACAGGCCGCTGATCACCGCGCCGCGCGGGACCGTGTAGCCCGAGTCGTAGTAGTTGATCAGCGTGCTGTCGACCGTGGACGAACCGCTGCTCGTCTGGAAGTTCAGCGTGATCACCGTGCTCTTGCGCAGCGCGGGCTGGCCTTCGAACGTCACGGTGACGGCGGCATCGCGCACGGCGGTGCCGGTGCCCGTGCCCGCCTGGTTGTTCACCGTGCCGCTGCCCGAGACGGCCTGCGTGCCCGAACTGGCCAGATAGGCCGACACGGCAGGGCCCAGCGGCAACGTCAGCGGCGCAGGCTCATCGGCCACCGCCGAGAACGCCAGGGACAGCGCCGGAATACCCAGCCAAAGAGATTTCAGAGCGAAAGAGTGCTGCATGTTGAGATCTGCAAAAGGGTTGTGAAAAGGGTGTGTGGAAGTGTCGACGCTGCCTGCGCCGGACTATGGGCCCATCCGGGCCGCAGCGCGCATCCCCGGCCGGCGCGCGACGTTCTTCCTCGCATAAGCGGAAATTCCGGTTATGCGATTGATGGAAATCGAGGGGGTGGAGGGGAGGGCGGCGCTGTGCGGTGTGCCGGCGCGCGCATTGACTTTGGGTGGAGGGTCTGGCGGTGGCGAACTGTGGATGGCCACCAGATGCGGTGACGGGCTTGTTTTTAGGCGCCCTCTGCCACTGGGGGTGGTGGCAGATCGTGCGCTCAGACGCAGCTCAGCGCGGTGCGGTTTCCAATCCATGCGAAGGGATGGATGGAAGCCCCTCTCTGATTACCGAAAGTAAGCGATATCGGTATTTCCCCATTTGCCCTTGCTGAGGAAGATGTGTTGGCCCGTCTCGGGCGCTTCTATTCTTAGAAGATTTCCTTCCCAATGGAAAGGCAAATCGCCCTCCGCTGTAGTGATATAGATCCTCTCCCCATGTCCTTGGTTGTTCGTGTTTTCGGGATCGATTTTCTGGAGACGGATGATTTTCGAAGCTGGGGTGGTGCTGCCGCAACTGCGTAGTGTGAGAGTGGCTCGATTCTCGCCATCGAGCGATTTCTTTGACGACAGAACTTCGTCTTCACAATTGCTTTCATCGTGGATGGGGTAGCAACCGGCGATGAGAAGAAAGATGAAGCCTGATGTGGCCATGGCAAAGGGCTTTATTCTTGTTTTCATTGATTATCTATTGGATATCCGAATGTGCACTGGGGATTTCGCCTGCAAGCGAATGAATCTTGTGGAAATTCAGTCAGGCTTGCGATAGATAAACGAGCAAAAGCACTGCAAGAATATCCGTGCCTCAAGTGTTTTGTTCTTGAAAAATTCAGAAATGAGAATGCCCGGTGACGGATGAGAAATTGTCAGCGAGTGGTCGCCCATGGGTTTATGGGTTTGCCCGTTAATCTTCAGGCAATCATTTTCTGCGACAGGGAAGTAAAACTCAAGGAAATAAAGTCTCAGGTTGGTGCGTGCTTCTCTTAAAGATATTGTGCGTATCTCGTCTTTCTCTGCATATGTGACGATGTTCCCGTGTTTCTTCAGAAAAATATCGTCAACGGCTCGATTGGTCAGGCTGCTGGCTGTGTATTTTGTTTCGACTGAATTCAGTCTTTCAAGGCTTTCTTTCCAATCAAGGCACCCATTCGCATGAGCCAGAGTGGAGTGCAGGGCGATGATGGGTAAATAAGTTTTTATTGCTTTCATCCGTTCAGTCTTCCTTATCATTCGAGCGTTGGATGCTGCTGGCAACAGATGTGCATGATTTTGGTAATGCTTTCTCTGGATGTCCCGAGCATTTCCATGCGATATGCCCATCCTTTATTTCGGGGGTCAAGATAATGAGGTTTTGATGTTCGTGGTCAATTCCTATAAGTCCTTGATCTGAGATGAAATAAATTCTATGACTGTCTTTGATTTTTGATAGATTATCTGTCGCCTGTTTGCATTCGGTGGCGCTGATATTTTTCTCTGTCCAGCACCTGTCGGCAGCATTTCTTGTTGGGGAAAGGGTTTGAATAATTATTATGGAAGACGCTTTTTGCTCGGAAATGGCGTCGCTTCTATAGCTAATCAATCCTGCAGCAATGGCAATGAATAATAAGATCGCAAGTATTGCGGGAAGTTTGAAATTGGTTCTCACGGCGAGCATTTGCATGAAATGGTTGGTGATTTTGGGCGGCGTTTTTTGAATTCATCTTTGGTTTGGTTGGCGATAATTTCTGCATTCCTGTCCAGTTGCTCATGTAGCGGGCCATGCGTGAGAAGTTTCTCAAAAGTACTTTGTTGTGCGTGCTGTAGTTCATGAGCAACAGTCTGAAGGAATTCTGTTATCAGAAATTCATCTACAGGGGTTCGACAGTCGCCGTAGAGATTCGCGTTGATCTGAATGTTGTTTGCAAGGTCGGTATAGCCCTGTACCGGAGCACCAAAGACGCTTGAGAGGTCAGGTATTGCTGTAATGGAAGCAGGGTTGCTTGGGAAGACTTCAGGCGCCTTGTCTTTGATTAAAGAAATGGCAAGATCAAAGTCGGACTGTGTGGCTAAACCTACCGGATCTTTGTAGTTGGTCGGATTGGCATTGCCGTATTGGTAGGTATTCACCCCACCCGCCAACCCGATCGGATCCTGCGACACATACCTCCCCAACTGCGGGTCGTAATACCGGTGCCGGTTATAGAACAACCCCGCGCCGGCGCCTTCGTCGTGCTGCCCCTGCATGCGGATGGGCTGGTGCAGCCCCAGCGGGTTGTGCTCGGCCACGGTGTTGCCCCAGGGGTCGAGTTCGATGTGCCAGTCGATGTGGCCGCGTGCGTTGAGGAGCGCGAGCGTGCAGGTGAACGATCTCTGCGCCGTCGCCGCGCAGTCGCTGCTGCAGCCGCTGTGCGCGTCTCATTTGGATGAGATTTTTTCTTTTTCCTCAGGCTCTGTTTTTCTTTTCTTCAATAATATTGATGCTATTACCATGATCAATCCTATGAATGGTATGGCATATCTGCCAAGGTATTTCTCCAAGGGTAATAGCATCCAGTAAACTATATGAGGTATTGCTGATTTTGCCCCGTTTGCATTGGTTGATAGCTCGCTTGGAATGTATTTCATTCCCAGTGCGATCAAGCTGCATCCCAATATAAAAAGTATGGCCTTCATTTTTTAAATATCCTTGTGCCTTTTCGCCAATTGTCTTTGGTGTCATTTATGTTGGCGTATGGGTCGACATTTGGGTCGAAGAATGGCTGATATGCTGGATCTCTTCCTGCCTTGACGCATTTGCAGCCATTCGGCGCGTCCGCAGTAGAGGTGGCTGGGGGGAGGAAGTCAGAAGGGGCTCTGTAGTCATTGGGTTTGCAAGTAATACCGCTCGAGCAATTCCATTGGACGCATGGCATATCCAGTGGATCGCCTGGATATGAGGGATTGGGGGTCTGGGTCATATTTGCTGCTGCTTCATATGCGGCCCTAGTCGGCAAGTCGTTTCGCGGCAGCGGTCTAGGAGGGGTTCCCCTGGGGTAGTAAGTTCCTGGCGCTGAGTAACCAAAACCACGGAGCCCTTGGGGGTCTATCTGATTACGAGGGTCTGAGTTTGCGTAAGCATAGGTATTCACCCCACCCGCCAACCCGATCGGATCCTGCGACACATACCTCCCCAACTGCGGGTCGTAATACCGGTGCCGGTTATAGAACAACCCCGCGCCGGCGCCTTCGTCGTGCTGCCCCTGCATGCGGATGGGCTGGTGCAGCCCCAGCGGGTTGTGCTCGGCCACGGTGTTGCCCCAGGGGTCGAGTTCGATGTGCCAGTCGATGTGGCCGCGTGCGTTGAGGAGCGCGAGCGGGGTGCCCAGGTGGTCGCAGTGGTAGAGGTGCAGGTGGACGATCTCTGCGCCGTCGCCGCGCAGTTGCTGCTGCAGGCGCTGCACGTCCAGGCCCATCGATTGGAGGTGGCGGCGGGTGTGGTCGCTGGCGGTGCCGTGGAGCAGTTCCTCCTGCAGGGTTTGCAGGGGCTCGGGCTGTTCGCGGTCGCCGGGGTCGGCGGCGCCCAAGAGCTGCGCCAGGGTCGGGGGCTCGGCGCTGGCGCGGGTCTGGATGCGCAGCAGCGGAACGAAGGAGCCGGGGGCGTAGAGCGTGTGGACGCGCTGGGCGTCCTGGGGGCGGCGCGGATCGCGCAGTTCGGTGAGGGTCAGGGCGTCGCCCTGCCAGCCGTGGCAGCGCTGTTCGGTGCTGGCCTGGCCTGCGGGCGAAGAGCGCTCGATGCGGCTGGCGATGCGGCGGCCGAAGACGTCGTAGTGGTGGGTGCGGCGGATGCGCTCGCCGGTGGCGCGGTGGTGCTGCTCGTGGGCGATGAGGCGCTGGGCGTGGTCCCAGTGCAGGCGGTGGGTCTGCTGGCCGTCGGCGTGGGTTTTTTCCAGCAGGTTGCCGCAGGGGCCCCAGCGGTAGCGCCAGGGGCCGTGCGCGTGCACGCGGTTGTCGGGCCAGCGGTCGCGGGTGTGGCCGGGCAGGGGCGGGCCGTCCTGGCGCAGCAGGTCGAAGGCCGGGTCGTGCCAGTGGCTGCGCACCTCGCTGGCCCAGTTCTCGCCGGCCCAGTCCTCGCGGGCGCCCGGGGCGTGGCCGGGCGAGGGCATCCAGGGGTTGCCGGCGGGGTCGTAGCGGTAGTGCAGCGGATCGCGCCCAGGCAGGTGGGTGGAGGCCAGCCGGCCGGCCGCGTCGTAGGCGTGGTGGATGGTGCCGCGCGGGGTGTCTATGCGCGCGAGGCGGCCCGCGCCGTCGTAGTGGTGCTGGCGTGCGAGGGACGGGAGCGTGGGCATGCCTTCCAGGGCGGGGGATGCCGGGAGCGATGCCGGAGCTTCCGCGGCGCGGACGACGGAGAGCGCCTGCAGGCGCGAGAGCGCATCGCGGCGCCAGCGGGTCTGGCTGGCGCCGAAGTCCAGCGCCACGGGCCGGTGCAGGCCGTCGCGCTCGATGTGCAGCAGGGGCTCGCCGCCCAGCAGCAGGCCGTGCACGTGGCCGGAGCCGTAGGTGAGCCATTGCAGCGATGGCAGGCCGGGCAGATCGGTGCCGGCCAGGGCGCCGCCTTCGTCCAGGGTGTGGGTGCTTTCATGGCTCCAGAGCAGAGCGCCTTCCACCGAATGCATCTCCTGGCGCTCGCCCAGGATGCGGCCGAGCCGGTCGCGCCGCAGGTAGACGCTCACGCGGTGGCGTTGCAGGGCGGTGTGGTGGTGGGCCGCCACGAGCTGGCCGGCGCCGTCGTGGTCGAACCATTCGATGAGGGGCGATGCGTCGCCGCCACCGGTGGCGCCGGGCCAGGCCGGTGCGCCGCCCGGGGCCTCCTGTTCCGTGTTCCAGGCATCTGCGTTGTTGCCGGCGCCCGCATGCGGCGCCATGGCCGGAGCGCTGGCCCCGGCGGCGGCTGGAACGATGGCGCGCGCGGTGAGCTGGCCCGCGTCGCTCCACTGGTAGGCGATGGCGTGGCGCGCGTCCTCGGTGCGGATGCGCTGGCCGCCCAGGTCGTAGGCGTGGCGGGTGGTGTGGCCGTCGAAGCCGGTCTCTTCGGTGAGCCGGTCGCGCACGTCGTAGGCGAAGCGGTGGGCGCGCGCATTCTCGTTGTGCAGCTCCACCAGGCGCCCCGCGGGGTCGTAGCGGTAGTGCTGGGCGTGCATTGGGGCCGTTTCATGCTCCATGCCGCCGGATCCATTGGATTCTTTGCTATCGTATTCATAGCGAACGACGCGGCCCCAGGCATCGTGGGCGAAGCGCTCGCGCTGGCCGCCGGGGTGGTCGATGGCGATGAGGTCGCCGCTGTCCGGCGCATGGCGCCAGCGGGTGGTGCGGCCCAGCGCATCGGTGCTTTCGGCGGGGCGGCCCAGGGCGTCGTAGGCGGTGCGCAGCGCCAGCCCTTCCTCGCCCTGCACGCGGACCGTGCGGCCCCAGTCGTCGTAGGCGAAGCGGGTGGCGCGCCCGCTGCAGTCGGTGCGGCAGGCGAGCAGGCCCAGGGCGTTCCACTGCAGGGTGGCGGTGCCGCCGCGCGCATCGGTGACGGCGATGGGCAGATCGGGGTGCAGCGGCAGGGGCTCCGCATCCGCGGCCGGATCGGTGCCTGCATCGGCGTCGCTGCTCCTTGGCGGTATCTCGGGGTAGCGGTAGTGCGTGGTCTGGCCCAGCGGATCGGTGTGGCGCACGAGGCGGCCCCAGCCGTCGTGCTCCCAGGTGGTGGCGAGCGGCTCGCCGGCCGGGCCTTCCGGCGCCGGGGCAAGGTGGCGCAGGGGCAGGCCCAGCGCGTCGTGCGCGATGCGGTGGGTGCGCCCGGCCGCATCGGTCAGGCCCAGGGCGAGCCCGGTGGCCGTGTCGATGTCGCGGCGCACGGTGCGGCCCAGCGGGTCGGTGTGCGCGAGCAACCGGCCGGCGGCGTCGTGCGTCCAGGTGGATCGGGCGCCGTCGGCCTCGATGCGCTCGGCCACGCGGGCCAGGCCCGCTTCGCCCGCGAAGACGTAGCGGCGCTGGCGGCCCAGGCCGTCGGTGACCAGGGTGCTGGCGCGCGCGGGCCGGGGCGGGCTGGCCTGGGGTTCGGCCGGCAGCGGGGTGTAGTCGAAGCGCAGGTCCAGGCCGTCCGGGGTGGCCTGGGCCACCACGCGGCCCTGCGCGTCGTAGGTGTAGCGCGTCGTGGGGCGGCCGGCGTGGGCGTGGCCGGTCATGCGGCCGGGATGCGCCGCGTCGCGGTATTCGAAGCGGCGCACGGTGCGGCCCGTGCGGTCGGTCACGCGGGCCAGCTCGCCCCGGTCGGTGTAGGCATAGCGCACCAGGGCGAGCGGCTCGGGCAGCGCTGCGTGGGCCTGGTGCGGGTCGGATTCCAGCCGCACGGCCACCAGGCGCACGCCGCCGTCCGGCCCCCAGCCGTGGGCTGCCGGTGCGGGCGCGGCGATGCGCTCCAGATCGAAGGCGTAGCGGCGGCCCGCGCCGTCGGTCACGGACCGCAGGTGGCCGGCGAACGGGCCGTCCGCATGCCGCTCGTGGCGCTGCACGCGGCCGAAGCGGTCGCAGAGGCCGTGGAGCACGTCGTGCCGGGCGGTGGAGGGCGCGTCCTCGGGCTGAGAGGAGCCCGGCGCGAAGACCCACCACGGCCCCAGCGGCGAGGCGGTGGCCACGGTGATGCGCGCATCGGCCCGCACGGCGGCCGGCAGGGCATTCCACAGTCGGGCGAGGCGCTGCGCATGGCCGCCCTGGCCCGTGCCCGTGCCCTGGGAGCCCGGCAGGTGCAGCGTGCCGCAGCGCACGAGCCAGAGCCCCTCGCTGGCGCTGTGGGCGATCTCGCCGGGCGCCAGCGGCTCGAAGGCGATGCAGCGCCCACGGCCGTCGTGCAGGCGCAGCGCGCTGCCGGACGTGTCGCTGCCTGCGGGCCCATGCGAGACGCTGGTCTCGCCCGGCAGCCACCAGCCGGGGCCCAGCAGGCCGACGGGCGCCGGCCGCGGGCTCTGGTGGCTGGAGTACGAGCGCACCAGCGAGAACGGCAGCGGGCCGGGCAGCGCGAAATCCTCCTCGCCCGGCAGCACCTTGGCGCCCAGCAGCGGGTTCACCGGGTGGCCCTCGGTGATGCCGCCGGGGCAGACCGAGCAGGCAATGCCGCCCGCCGAGCCGATCAGTACGGTGGCCGAGCCCTGCACGATGGGCCCGCCTTTCTGGGTCAAGTCGCCCTGGCGGGCCGCGGGTTTGCCGCTCATGCTTCTCCCTCCCTCGTTGTTATGCGATCGGGTGTGCGCCGGTGCCCGCAGGGGGGCCGGAGGTCGCCTGCGGCGCTGTAGCAAAAGCTATCGCCAGCGCCCGATCGATGGTTTTCAGTTGGGACGGGATGCTAGGAGGAACTCGGCCGTGGCGCATCCCTCGGCGCGAAAACATTGTGTGTCGCCGTGTAAGCGCGACGGGCGGCGGCGGGCGCACCGGCCGCTGCGGCATCATCCGCGGATGCCCCGCACGCCCCGCCCGAGTCCTGACCGTCCGCCATCTGCCGAACAGGCTGCCTCCCCTGCCATGGCCCCGCCCATCGCGTTCTCGGAGGCGCTGACCCACGGGCCGGCCGACCGCCGCGTGGCGGTGCTGCGGGAGATCGGGGCGGGGGGCTCCATCTCACAGGCCGCGCGGGCGGTGGGCGTGAGCTACAAGGCCGCCTGGCAGGCGGTGGACACGCTGACCAATCTGGCCGGCGTGCCGCTGGTGGAGCGTGCCGTGGGCGGGGCGGGCGGCGGCGGTGCGCGGCTGACCGCCGCCGGCACGGCGCTGCTGCAGGCTGCGCAGGCGCTGGAGCAGGCCCGCGCGGGGGTGCTGGCCTCGGCCGGCCACGGGGAGGGCGCGCCGCCCGCCGCGCGGCTGGCCCTGCGCACGAGCATGCGCAACCAGTGGCCCTGCACCGTGCAGGCGCTGGAATCCCACGGGCCGGTGGTGCGCGTGCGCCTGCGCGGTGCAGGCGGGCAAGGGACCGGAGAAGATGAAAGTGAGCAGGACGCGGCGGCAGGGGCCACGGAGCGCGGGCTGCGCCTGGCCGCACGCATCACGCGCGAAAGCGCCGAACTGCTGGGGCTGCGCCCCGGCGCCCCCGTGCTGGCGCTGTGCAAGGCCACGGCGGTGCGGGTGGAGGCGGCTTCGGCCAGCGCTGCGCGCAGCGGTCCTGCGGCGGCAGGCGGGGCGAATGCCTGGCCCGGCCGCGCGTCGCGGGTGTCGCGCGGCGGCGCGGCGGGCGACGAGGTCTCGGCCGAGCTGGAGGCCGGTGTGCGCATGGTGGGCTTCGCGCCGCCCGGCTCGGGCCTGCGCGCGGGCCGGCGCGTGCTGCTGTCGGTGGACGAGTCCGCCGTAGTGCTGGCCGTCGTGGAGGGGGGCTGACCGCCGCCATGGCGCGTGCCAGCGCCGGGCGATTTGCTATTGATTAAATAGCAAACTATTCAATGAATCCGGCGGCATGAGGCCCAGAACACTCCGATGCCCGCGTGCGGGCCCCGCCCGCGCGGGGCTCACGCCAGGCCGAAGTGCTCGCGGAAGGCGGCGCAAAAAGCTTCGGTGCCGCTCAGCGACAGGGTGACGGTGTGGCGCGGCGCGGCGGCCGTGCCCGATTCGGCCACCAGGCGCCGGGTGCCCTGATCGAATCGCAGTGTCTGTACGGTGGAGACTTCCTCGACGGCCTGCAGGTCGTAATCCCACAGCCCGCCGTCCTCGATGGGGCCCTGCGCGTCGCCGAACTGGGCATGGGCCCAGTCCAGCACGGCCGCGATCTCGTCGTGCAGCGCCTGCAACTGGGCGGCCCCGACGCTCGCCATCGCGTCCCAGGTGCCGCAGCCTTCGCCGTCTTCGCTGTAGTCGAAATCGAGGTAACGCAGGGTCATGTGCCGTCCTTGTCCTGAAGGGGTGGAGAAATGGGGCCGAGCGGACCATTGTCGGCCAGCGCAGCGGAGGTTTTGCCACAGAATGTGTGCCCCCTTGGCTGCACCGGCCTTCTGCCTTTGCCGTGCGGCGCCGACCCGGCCGCGCTGCTTTGTTTTGTGTCCGCTGCCGCTTTCGCTGCTACCTGCCCGATGCCATGACCGACGCCACCCCCGATGCCCCCCGATCCTTGCCGCCTTCGCCCCCGCTGTGGGAATGCCGCGGCCTGCGCCACGTACCGCCGGGGGCGGACGCGCCGCTGTTCGACGGGCTCGACCTCCGCATCCTGCCGGGCACCACGCTGCTGCGCGGCGGCGACGGCCGGGGCAAGACCACGCTGTTGCGGCTCATCGCCGGCGAGCTGCGGCCCCAGGCCGGCACCGCCGCGGCAGGCGCCGGCACGGTCTTCTGGAGGGATCCGCGGCGGCTGGCGGCCGGCCGGCCGGCGGGCGAGGGCGCGGATCTGCCGGGCGAGCAGCAGACCCCGGCCGCGTGGTGGGATGCGCAGGCCCCCCGGTGGCCGCGCTGGAGCGATGCGGCCCTGGCCGCGCACGTGGCCGGCTTCGGCCTGGGCGAGCATGCCGGCAAGCGCATGGAGCAACTGTCCACCGGCACCCGCCGCAAGGTGCTGCTGGCCGCGGGCTTCGCGAGCGGCGCGGCGATGCTGCTGGTGGACGAGCCGGTGGCGGCGCTGGACCGTGCGTCGGTGGATTACCTGCGCGAGGTGCTGAGCGGCATGCCGTCGGCGGCCGTGGCCGATCCGGGACACGGGCAGGCCGTGGTGGTGGCGCACTACGACACGCTGGGCGGGTTGCCCTGGGGGCAGGTGGTGGACCTGGGGGACTGACCCGCTTGGCTGCCGCGCCATGCTCCACCGACGCCCGTGCGGCGACAGGTCGCGGCTGTACCGGCGGTTCTGGCGGCTGCTGATCGGCATGGCGGGTTTCGTGGGCACGTGGCCGCTGCCTTGCTGGGCTGGTGGGGCTGGTGGCCACCGCGGCGCCGGTGGGCCGGTGGTCGTGGCTGGCGCAGTCTCTGCCGCGGGATGCGGATGCCTGAAGCGGGCTGATGGTGGCCGTCTTCCAGCCCGGCATCGCGCTGGGCTTGGTCGTCGGCGGGGTGCTGGTGGCCGCGGGCTGGCTGGCGTGGCGGACGGCGCGCGTCGCCGGCGTGCCGCAGGCGGGAGCGCGGGCGTACCATCGGGTGGTTTTTCTTCCCGCCGACCCTTCTTTCCAGGAACCCGCACCATGGACGCCCTGCTGTTCGCCCCCGTCGCCGTGGCCATCGCGCTCACGCCCGGCCCCAACAATTTCTGTGGGCTGAACAACGGCATCCGTGCCGGCGTGGGGGCCGCCATGGTGGCCACTATCGGGCGTGTGGCCTCGTTCGCGATCTTCCTCACGGTGTCGGCGGTGGGGCTGGGCGCGATGCTGCTGGCGTCCGAGGCGGCCTTCACGGCCGTGAAGTGGGTGGGGGCGGCCTATCTTTTCTGGCTGGGCTGGCGCGCCTGGAACAGCCGGGAGTTCGGCGGGCTGGACCTGGTGGACGGCGAGGGCGCCGCGCCGGCCGCGCCCGGCGGCCCTGCCGCCCCGAGGTGGCGCGCGCTGATCGCGCAGGAGTTCTTGCTGGGCATCACCAACCCCAAGGCGATCATCCTGTTCGCGGCGGTGTTTCCGCAGTTCATCGATCCGGCGCAGCCCGCCGCGCGCCAGTTCCTGGTGCTGGGTTCGGTGTACCTGCTGGCCGAGTTCGTCTCCACGGCCGTCTACGCCACCTGCGGCCGGCAGATCCGCCGCATGATCCGGTCGCAACGCGGCGTGGTGCGGCTGAACAAGGCCACGGGCGGCTTCTTCATGGGTGCGGGCGGGCTGCTGCTGGCGGCCAACCGATAGGGCCGTTGCCCGGACTGCCGCGCGGCCGCAACGGCGGCGCGCCGGTCACATCGCCTTGAAGCGGTGCGCGTGCAGCCGGCTGACGGGCAGGCGGTCCGGGCGGTCGCGCAGCCGCAGGTGCAGCCGGCCGGATTCGTCGCGCTCCACCGATTCGATGCCCGTCGCGCGCACCAGGGTGCCGCGGTGGATCTGCCAGAACACCTCGGATTCCAGCTGCGCGGCCAGTTCCTTGAGCGGCATGCGGATCAGGTATTCCTGCGCGGCGGTGAGCACGCGCACGTACTTGTCGGCCGCCTCGAACACCAGCACGTCCGCCACGGGCACGAAGTGGATGCGTGCGCCGCTGCTGGCCTGGATGACGGTGAGCGGGGCCCCCACCGGCGGCGCATTCTGCGGGGACTGCGCCGGCACCAGCCCGCGCAGCCGCTCCAGCAGGGCCTGCAACCCGGCCTCGGCCTGGGGGACGGGCGCCGGGGCTTGCGCGCGGCCGCGGGCCGCCAGCGCGGCCTGCACTTTCTGCACGGTCTTGCGCAGGCGCGGGCCTTCCACGGGCTTGAGCAGGTAGTCCAGCGCCTGGGCCTCGAAGGCCTGCACGGCGTACTGGTCGTAGGCGGTGACGAAGACCAGCGCGGGGAAGGGCGCCTCGTCCAGCGGCCAGGCGTCGGCCAGCTCCAGCGCGGCTTCGAGGCCGGTCTGGCCGGGCATGCGGATGTCGAACCACAGCACGTCCGGGCGCAGGTCCAGCGCCTGCTGTACGGCGCCGTGGCCATCGCCCACGGTCGCGGCGATCCGCAGTTCGGGCCAGGCCCGGGCCAGCTCCAGGCGCAGGGCCTCGGCCAGCAGGGGTTCGTCTTCGGCGATCAGGGCGCTTGGAGAGGGCATGGCGGTTCGGCCGCGGCCGGCGGCGCGGGCAGGGGAAGGATGACGAGCGCGCGCGTGCCGCCGGCCTCGCCGGGGCCCAGCTCCAGCGAGGCCGCGGCGCCGCCGAGCGTGGCGAGCCGTTCTCGCACCTGGGCGAGCCCGAAGCGCGTGCCGGCGGGCTCGGCCTGCACGCCGTGCTGCGCCACCGATGGAAGGGTGGCCGCGGGCGACGGCAGGCCGACGCCCGTGTCGAGCACGGCCAGGTGCAGGCAGGCTGGCGCACCGGGTTCCAGGCGGGCCGACACCGCGATGCGGCCGCCCTGGACCTGCGGCTCGAGCCCGTGGCGGATGGCGTTCTCCACGAGCGGCTGCAGCAGCAGCGGCGGCACGGGCAGATCGCGCAGTGCCTCGGGCAGATCGAGCGTGTAGCCCAGGCGGGGGCCCATGCGCACGACCATGATTTCCAGGTAGTCGCGCAGCAGCGCGAATTCGTCGGCCAAGGGGTGCAGGGCCGTGCGCGAGGCGCCGAGCGTGGCGCGCAGGTAGGCGATGAAGTGGTCCAGCATGGCCTGGGCGCGCAGCGGATCGGTGGCGATGAGCACGCGCAGGTTGGCCAGCGTGTTGAACATCATGTGCGGTTCGAGCTGGGTCTGCAGCAGCTTGAGCCGCGCCTCGGCCACGTCGCGCTGGGCCTCGGCGATACGGCCTTCGAGATAGCGGGCCTTGCCCTGCGCATAGAAGAAGAACGAGATCGCCAGGCAGGCGAGCACGGTGGTCACCATGGCCGAACTGGGCCCGCCCGCGGGCGGCACGGCCAGGCCCGGCCGCACGCCCCGGCTGTACGCGTCGCCGATGGCCGAGCCGACCTGGAAACCGATGGAGCCGCCCACGGCCACCAGCGCCCAGCCGCGCCATCCCAGCGGCCAGGGGATGGGGCTGTTGCGCGCCAGCCAGATCCGCCCCAGGTCGATCAGCAGCCAGCTGCTCATGCCGATGCCGAGCGAATACACGAGCTGCACATGCCACGGCCCCCGGCCATAGGCCACCTGCAAACCGGCGATCGCCGTGCTGAAGGCGGCGATGACCAGGCCGTGGCGGAGGAACAGGCGCAAATGGAAATGCTGCATGGCGTGTTGCGGTGCGGTGCGCAGGGAGAACCCGTGGGGCGACGCGATTGTGCGCCCGGCGGCGGGCGGCGCAGCGCTCAGGTGTGGCCCTGGCGGACCAGCGCGGCGCGCTCGCGCTCCAGCAGGCGCTCGTACAGGCCGACGCCGCGGCCGCGCAGCGCCACCGCCACGCCGTGGGCCAGCAGGCCGATGCCCCACCCGAGCGCGGGAAACACCGCCCAGTGCCGCCCCTGCCATGCCGCCAGCGCGGCCAGTCCCAGGTTCACGCAGACATACACGCTGGCGTGCAGCAGCCAGCCCAGCTTGGCGCGCGCGCGGCGGTGGGCCAGGCGTTCCTGCCCGTGAAGATGTCCGGGGCAGGAGGAAGTGTTCGGTTCGAGGGGCATGGCGGGTCTCCGGCAAGGGGGGAATGTGGGGTGGGCGGGCCGGGGTGGTGCGCAGGCCCGGAGCGCACTGTCAGGCCCTGCCGCTGCCCGCACCAGCGCCGGGCGACGGGATGCCGCCCGGGCGCCGCGAGTTGCGCCCACCGCGCCGCGAACGGAGAGCGGCTGGGGCGGGGATGTAGGGGATTTACGTTTCTTCGCACGGCATTGGAAAAACCGCTACTTTGAGCTTCTACGATGGAGCGCCCGCACCGCATGGCCCCTGCCCGTGCGCCGGGACGTGTCCCCTCCGATTGATTCCGCCTTGCCCGACGCCATGAGTCCACACGATCCGAACGCCGCTCCGCCCGCAGCCCCGACCGCCTACCCCGAAGGGGCCGCGCGGCGCCCCGGGCGGCGCGCCCGGTGGCTGGGCTCCGCGGTGGCGCTGCTGGTGGTGGCCCTGCTGTGCGGCGGCGCGTGGTGGCTGGTGCAGCGCTCCAAGGCCCCGGTGGGCGGGGCGGGGTTTCCGGCCGTGGGCGGACCGGGTGGGCCCGCAGGGCCTGCCGGCCCCGGCCCGGGGGGCGGTGGCGGCCGCGCCCAGGTGACCGTGGGGGAAGCCACGGCGCGCATGGCGAGCCTGCCGGTCACGCTGGATGCGCTGGGCACGGTGACCTCGGTGGCGACGGTCACGCTGCGGCCCCAGGTTTCGGGGGTGCTCACCCAGGTGCTCTTCACGGAAGGGCAGACGGTGCGCAAGGGCCAGGTGCTGGCGCAGATCGACCCGCGGCCCTATGAGCAGGCGCTGATGCAGGCCGAAGGCACGCGCCGCCGCGACGAGGCGCAGCTGGAGAACGCGCGCATCACGCTGGAGCGCTACCGCACGCTGCTGTCGCAGGACTCCATTGCGCGGCAGGACGTGGACACCCAGGCCGCGCTGGTCAAGCAGCTCGAAGGCACGGTGATGACCGACCGGGCCCAGGAGCGCACCGCGCGCCTCAACCTCGACTACACGCGCGTCACCGCGCCATCGAGCGGCCGCATCGGCCTGCGCACGGTGGATGCCGGCAACTACGTGACCACGGGCGACACGGCCGGCATCGCCACCATCACGCAGACGGCACCCATCGACGTGCAGTTCTCCATCCCGCAGGACCGCGTGGCCGACGTGCAGGGCGCGGCCGATGCCGCCGCGCCCGCCGGCCTGACGGTGGCCGCGAGCGACCGCACGCGCACCAGCGAACTGGCCCGGGGGCGGTTCTCCACGCTGGACAACCTGGTGGACACCACCACGGGCACGGTCAAGGGCAAGGCGCGTTTCGAGAACGCGGACGGCAAGCTGTTTCCCAACCAGTTCGTGAACGTGCGGCTGCAGCTGCGCGAGGTGCCGGCGCTGGTGGTGCCGGTGACGGCGGTGCGCACGGGCGCCAACGGGGATTTCGTGTATGTGATCAACGAAGACCGCACCGTGACGATGCGCAAGGTGCGCCGCGGCCAGGCCACGGTGGAGTGGATCGCGATCACCGAGGGGCTGCAGCCGGGCGACCGCGTGGTGACCGAGGGCGGCGACCGCCTGCGCGATGGCGCCCGCGTGCAGCTGCAGGGGCCGGCGCAGGGCGCGAGCGGTCCGCGCGGCGGCGCCAGCGGTGCCGCCGGCGCGCCGGGACGGCGCCAGCGTGCTTCCGGCGCGTCGTGGCCCGCGGGGGGCGACGCCCGCAGTGAGGGCGGGGGCGAGGGTGGCCGCCGCCACGGCCCGCGGTCTGCCGCCGAGGGCGCGGCCTCCGTGCCGGCCGGGCCGGCTGCACCGGCCGTGCCGGGCACGGCGCCCGCATCCGGCGCGCGTGGCGCCGGGCAATCGTGATCCGCCGCGCCGTTCGCCCATGAGCCCGTCGCGTCCTTTCATCGAGCGGCCCGTCGCCACCGCGCTCCTCATGCTGGCCATCGTGCTGGCGGGGCTGGTGGGATTCCGCTTCCTGCCCCTGTCGGCCCTGCCGCAGGTGGACTACCCGACCATCCAGGTCCAGACGCTCTACCCGGGCGCGAGCCCGGAGGTCATGAGCCGCAACGTCACCGCGCCGCTGGAGCGCCAGTTCGGGCAGATGCCGGGGCTGGCCCGCATGGCCTCCACGAGCGCCGCGGGCGTCTCCATCGTCACGCTGCAGTTCGACCTGGGCCTGGCCCTGGACGTGGCCGAGCAGGAGGTGCAGGCCGCCATCAACGCGGGCACCTCGCTGTTGCCCACCGACCTGCCGGCGCCGCCCGTCTATGCCAAGGTGAACCCGGCCGATGCGCCGGTGCTCACGCTGGCCATCAGCTCGGACACGCTGCCGCTCACCGAGGTGCAGAACCTCGTCAACACGCGGCTGGCGCAGAAGATCAGCCAGGTGCCGGGCGTGGGCCTCGTCACGCTCGCGGGCGGCCAGCGGCCGGCCGTGCGCATCCAGGCCGACACCAAGGCGCTGGCCTCCTACGGCATCGGGCTCGACACGCTGCGCACGGCCATCACCTCGGCCAACGCCAACAGCGCCAAGGGCAGCTTCGACGGCCCGCAGCGCGCCTACACCATCAACGCCAACGACCAGCTGCTCACGGTCGACGATTACCGCAACCTGATCGTGTCGTGGAAGAACGGCGCGCCCGTGCGCATGATCGACGTGGCGCGCGTGGTGAACGGCGCCGAGAACGACCGCCTGCGCGCCTGGGCCGGCGTCCGCGCCGCGCCGGACCGCTCCAAGCCAGCGGAGGCCCCCTCGGGGGGCAGCGAACCACGCGAAGCGGGGAGAGTGGGGGCCACCGAGCCGCCGCCGGGCCGCCCCAAGGCGGCGAGCGCCCCCCCGGGGGGCAGCGAACCAGGCGAAGCCGGGAGCGTGGGGGCCACATTGACCCCGGCCATCATCCTCAACGTTCAGCGCCAGCCGGGCGCGAACGTCATCTCCACGGTGGACAGCATCCAGCGCCAGTTGCCCGAGCTGCGGGCAGGTCTGCCGGCCAGCCTGGACGTCGAGGTGCTCTCCGACCGCACCACCGGCATCCGCGCCTCGGTGCACCACGTGGAGATGGAGCTGGTGCTGGCGGTGCTGATGGTGGTGCTGGTGATCTTCTTCTTCCTGCACAGCCTGCGCGCCACGGTGATCGCCAGCCTGGCGGTGCCGATCTCGCTCATCGGCACCTGCGGCGTGATGTACCTGCTGGGCTACAGCCTGAACAACCTGAGCCTGATGGCGCTCACCATCGCCACGGGCTTCGTGGTGGACGATGCCATCGTGATGATCGAGAACATCGCGCGCTACATCGAAGAGGGTGAGCCGCCGTTCCAGGCGGCGCTCAAGGGCGCCACGCAGATCGGCTTCACCATCATCTCGCTCACCGTGTCGCTCATCGCGGTGCTGATTCCGCTGCTGTTCATGAGCGACGTGGTGGGGCGGCTGTTTCGCGAATTCGCGGTGACGCTGGCGCTCACCATCCTGATCTCGGCGGTGGTGTCGCTCACGCTGGTGCCCATGATGGCGGCGCGCTGGCTGCGGGCCGTGCCCGACACGCCGCCGCGCGGCGTGGGCGGCGCCATCCAGCGCGGCTTCGACCGCGTGGTGGTGCGCTATGACGGCTGGCTGCAGTGGGTGCTGCGCCACCAGGGCGCCACGCTGCTGGTGGCGCTGCTCACGCTGGCGCTCACGGTGCTGCTGTACGTGCTCATCCCCAAGGGGCTGTTCCCCACGCAGGACACGGGCCAGCTGCAGGCGCGCGTGGTCGCCGCGCAGGACGTGTCGTTCGCGCGCATGAGCGAGCTGCAGCAGGCCGCGGCGCGCGCCCTCCTGCAGGACCCCGACGTGGCCTCGCTCAGCGCGTTCGTGGGGGTGGACGGCGCCAACAACACCATGCTGAACTCCGGCCGCATGCTCATCAACCTGAAGGATGGGCGGGATGGCCAGGAGGCCGTGATGCAGCGGCTGCGCGAGCGCGTGCAGGCGGTGGCGGGCGTCACGCTGTACCTGCAGCCCACGCAGGACCTGACCATCGACGCGGAAACGGGCCCCACGGAATACCGCGCCACCATCGGCGGCGTCGATTCCGCCGAGGTGAACGCCTGGACGAACAAGCTCGTGGAGCGCCTGCGCACCGTGCCGCAGGTGCGCAATGCCACCACCGATGCGGGGGCGCAGGGCCTCTCGGCCTTCGTGGACATCGACCGTGCGACGGCCTCGCGCCTGTCGGTCACCGCGAGTTCGGTGGACGACACGCTCTACAGCGCCTTCGGCCAGCGCATCGTCTCGACCATCTTCACCGAGACCAACCAGTACCGCGTGATCCTGGAGGCGCAGCAGGAAGGGCTCGCGAGCCCCGAAGCGCTGGGCACGCTGCAGCTGCGCACGGGCGGGGGCACGCCCACGCCGCTCTCGGCGCTGGCGACGATCCGCGAGCAGCCCGCGCCGCTGCAGGTCACACGCGTGGCGCAGTACCCGGCCGCCACGCTGGGCTTCGACAAGGCCGAGGGCACGTCGCTCGGCGGGGCGGTGGATGCGATCCGCGCGGCTGCGCAGGAGATCGGCATGCCCGCCAGCCTGTCCCTGCAGTTCCAGGGCGCGGCCGGGGCCTACGAGAAATCGCTCACCAGCCAGCTGTGGCTGATCCTGGCGGCGATGGTGTGCGTGTACATCGTGCTGGGCGTGCTCTACGAGAGCTACGTGCACCCGCTCACCATCCTCTCGACGCTGCCCTCCGCGGGCGTGGGTGCGCTGCTCGCCCTCATGGTCACGGGCAACGACCTGGGCGTGATCGGCATCATCGGGATCATCCTGCTGATCGGCATCGTGAAGAAGAACGCGATCATGATGATCGACTTCGCCATCGATGCGGAGCGCCATCAGGGCCTGGCGCCGCACGAGGCCATCCACCAGGCGGCGCTGCTGCGGTTCCGGCCCATCCTCATGACCACGCTGGCCGCGCTGTTCGCCGCGCTGCCGCTGATGCTGGGCTGGGGCGAGGGCGCCGAGCTGCGGCGGCCGCTGGGCCTGGCGATCTTCGGCGGGCTGGTGCTGAGCCAGCTGCTCACGCTCTTCACCACGCCGGTGATCTACCTGGCCTTCGACCGCGTGGGGCGCCGCTGGACGGGGCGCGGCACCGCCGCGGCGCCGGAGGTGCCGGCGCCCGCTTCCGCGGCGGAGGGCCGGCCGTGAACCTCTCGCGCCCCTTCGTCGAGCGGCCCGTGGCCACGGTGCTGCTGACCATCGGCGTGGCGCTGGCGGGCATCGGCGCGTTCTTCATGCTGCCGGTGGCGCCGCTGCCGCAGGTGGACTACCCGGCCATCTCCGTCTCGGCCAGCCTGCCCGGCGCCAGCCCCGAAACCATGGCCACCAGCGTGGCCACGCCGCTGGAGCGGCGCCTGGGCGTGATCGCGGGCCTGAACGAGATCACGTCCAGCAGCTCCAACGGCTCCGCCCGCATCAACCTGCAGTTCGACCTGAACCGCAAGATCGACAGCGCGGCCCGCGAGGTGCAGGCGGCCATCAACGCGGCACGCGCCGACCTGCCGGCCACGCTGCGCAGCAACCCCACCTACCGCAAGATGAACCCGGCCGATGCGCCGGTCATCATCCTGGCGCTCACCTCCAAGTCGCGCACGCCCGGCGAGATCTACGACGCCGTCTCGAACGTGGTGAGCCAGCGCATCTCGCAGGTGGACGGGGTGGGCGACGTGGAGATCGGCGGCGGCTCGCTGCCCGCCGTGCGGGTGGAGCTGCTGCCATTCGCGCTCAACCGCTATGGCATCGGCACCGAGGACGTGCGCGCGGCGATCCAGGCCTCCAACGCGAACCGGCCCAAGGGCGCCATCGAAAGCGACGGGCGCCGGATGCAGATCTACACGCCGTCGCCGTCGCGGCGCGCGGCCGACTATGCCGACCTGGTGATCGCATGGCGCAACGGCGCGCCCGTGCGCCTGGGCGACGTGGCCAAGGTGATCGACGGCGTGGAGAACACGCGCACGCTCGGGCTCTTCAATGCCGAGCCGGCGATCATCGTGCTCATCACCCGGCAACCCGGGGCCAACATCATCGAGACGGTGGACGGCGTGCGCGCGCTGCTCCCCGCGCTGCAGGCGCAGCTGCCGCCGGACATCCGCATCGCCGTGGCCTCCGACAGCACCAATTCGATCCGGGCCTCGCTGCGCGAGATCGAGTTCACGCTGATGGCCTCGATCGCGCTGGTGGTGCTGGTGGTGGGCCTGTTCCTGCGCAAGGCGCGCGCCACCGTGATCCCGGCCGTGGCCACCGTGGTGTCGCTGCTGGGCACTTTCGGCATCATGTACCTGCTCGGGTTCAGCCTCAACAACCTGAGCCTCATGGCGCTCACCGTCGCCACGGGTTTCGTGGTCGACGATGCCATCGTGGTGCTGGAGAACACCAGCCGCCACATCGAGGACGGCATGGACCGCATGGCCGCGGCGCTGCAGGGCGCGCGGGAGGTCGGCTTCACGGTGCTGTCCATCAGCCTGTCGCTGGTGGCGGTATTCATTCCGCTGCTGTTCATGGACGGGCAGGTGGGGCGCCTGTTCCGCGAATTCGCCATCACGCTGTCGGTGGCCGTGATGATCTCGCTGGTGATCTCGCTCACCACCACACCCATGATGTGCGCATGGCTGCTGCGTTCCGAACGCGAGGAGGCCCGCCTGCGCGGCGGCCCGCCCGGCGCGCCGGGGCGCTTCGCGCGGTGGGCGGAGCGGGGCCAGGCGGCCGTGCTGCGCGGCTACGGCCACGCGCTCGACTGGGCGCTGGCGAGCAAGCTGCTCGTCATGCTCGTGCTGGTGGCGGTCATCGGCCTCAACGTCTACCTCTTCAGCCACATCCCCAAGGGCTTTTTCCCGCAGCAGGACAACGGCCAGCTCGCGGGCGGCCTGCGCGCGGACCAGAGCATCTCGTCGGAGGCGCTGTCGGCCAAGCTGCGGCAGGCGTTGGAGATCATCCGCAAGGACCCGGCGGTGGACACCGTGGTGGGATTTTCCGGGGGGGGCCGCGCGGGCGGCGGCTTCATGTTCGTGAACCTCAAGCCCGTGTCCGAGCGCAGCGAACCCAGCATGGCCGTGGTGGCGCGGCTGCGCCCGCAGCTCGCGCGCATCACGGGCCTGCAGGTGTTCCTCAGCCCCGTGCAGGACCTGCGCATGGGCGGGCGCTCCAGCAACTCGACCTACCAGTACACGCTCAAGAGCGACAACATGGCCGACATGCGCCTGTGGGCGCGGCGCCTGGCCGACCGGCTCAAGCAGGAAGAACTGCTGACCGACGTGGACACCGACCAGGCCGACAACGGCTCCGAGACCTACGTGCAGGTGGACCGCGACAGCGCAGCGCGGCTCGGCGTGAGCGCGTCGGCCGTCGATGCGGCGCTCTACAACGCCTTCGGGCAGCGCTCCGTCGCCACCATCTACGGCGAGCTGAACCAGTATTCGGTGATCATGGAATGGGCGCCCGAATACACGCGCGGCCCCCCGGCGCTCTCGGACATCTTCGTCGCGGCCAACCCCACCAATGCGGCCGGCACGTCCGCCAACCCCGGCCAGCGCGGCGCTTCGACGGGGCAGGTGCTGGCCAACACCGCCGAGAGCATGGTGCCGCTCAGCGCCATCGCAAAGGTGGTGGAGCGCGCGGCGCCGACCTCGATCAACCACCAGGACGCGGAACTGGCCACCACCATCTCGTTCAACCTGGACGGCAACACCTCGCTGAGCCAGGCGCGCCAGATCATCGAGCAGGCCGAGGCCGACATCGCCATGCCCACCAACGTGCGTGGCAGCTTTCAGGGCACGGCGCGCAGCTTCCAGCAGACCCAGGGGCAGCAGCTCTTCCTCATCCTTGCGGCCATCGTGGTGATCTACATCGTGCTCGGCGTGCTCTACGAAAGCCTGATCCACCCGGTCACGGTGCTGACCACGCTGCCGTCGGCCGGCGTGGGCGCGGTGCTGGCGCTGCTGCTGTTCAACATGCAGTTCACCATCATCGCGCTCATCGGCGTGTTCCTGCTCATCGGCATCGTGAAGAAGAACGCCATCCTCATCATCGACTTCGCGCTGGAGGCCGAGCGCGCGCGGGGCCTGTCGGCCACCGAGGCGGTGCGCGAGGCCTGTATGCTGCGCCTGCGCCCGATCCTGATGACCACGCTGGCCGCCGCCCTCGGCGCGCTGCCGCTTGCCATCGGTTTCGGGCAGGGGTCGGAGCTGCGCCAGCCCCTGGGCGTCGCCATCATCGGCGGCCTCATCGCCAGCCAGTTGCTCACGCTGCTGACCACGCCCGTGGTCTACGTGCTGCTCGACCGGCTCCGCCGCCCCTCGGACAACGAACGACAACTCAGCCGCGCCGCCGGCACCGCGGCGCTGCCCGCTTCCGCGCAACGACCATGACCTTCGCCCTCTCTTCCTCCCGCCGCCCGGCGCGCTCCGCATTGGCCTGCGCTGCGCAGCGGGCCTGCATGGCGGCGCTGCTGCCGCTGGCGCTTACCGCATGTTCAGTGGCGCCCGTGTACCAGCCGCCCGTGCTCGCCACGCCGGTGCCTGCCGCATTCAAGGAGGCCGGCGCGCTCTGGCAGCCGGCCGCGCCGGCCGATGCCGTGCCCCGCGGCGACTGGTGGACGCTGTTCGGCGACGACGACTTGAACCGCCTCGCCGCGCAGGTGCAGGTGTCCAACCAGAACATCGCCGCCGCCGTGGCGGCCTATGCCCAGGCACAGGCGCTGGTGCGCGAGCAGCGCGCCGGCTTCCTGCCCGGCGTGAACCTCTCGGCCAGCGGCACGCGTGCGGGCGGCGAGGGCTCCGCGCGCCGCGGCACCACCACGCAGGCCGCCCTCGGCGCAAGCTGGGAGCCCGACCTGTGGGGCCGGCTCGGCAGCGCCGTGGACAGTGCCCAGGCCAATGCGCAGGCCAGCGAGGCCGATCTGGCTTCCGCGCGGCTGTCGGCCGTGGGGTCCCTGGTGGCCGCGTACTTCCAGCTGCGCGAGGCCGATGCCGAGGCCAGCCTGCTGGGCTCGACCGTGCAGGCGTACGAGCGCAGCCTGCGCATCGCCCAGAACCGCTACGACGCGGGCGTGGCCGCGCAATCCGACGTGCTGCAGGCGCGCACCCAGCTGGCCAACGCCCGCGCCGACCTCGCCACCGTGCAGCGCAGCCGTGCCGGCTACGAGCACGCCATCGCCGTGCTGGCCGGGCAGCCGCCCGCCGCATTCGCGCTGCCGCAGGGCCCGTGGGTGGCGCGCGTGCCCGACGTGCCGCTGGCGCTGCCCTCCACGCTGCTGGAGCGCCGGCCCGACATCGCCGCGGCCGAGCGGGCAGTGGCCGCCGCCAACGCGCAGATCGGGGTGCAGCGCTCCGCGTATTTCCCGAGCCTGGGCCTGTCGGCATCGCTCGGCCGTTCCGGCACCAGCCTGGGCGATCTCTTCAGTGCCTCGGGCGCGCTCTGGTCGCTGGGGCTGTCGGCGGCGCAGACGGTGTTCGACGGCGGGGCCATCGCCGCGCGCGTGGAGCAGGCCCGTGCCGCCCGCGAGGCACGCGTGGCCAACTACCGCCAGACGGTGCTGGGCGCCTTCCAGGCCGTGGAAGACCAGCTCACCGCGCTGCGCACGCTGCAGGCGCAGGAGCCGCTGCGGCAGGAGGCCGTCTCGGCCGCGCAGCGCACCGAGGAGCAACTGCTCAACCGCTACCGCGCCGGGCAGGTGGGCTACACCGAGGTGGTCACCGCACAGGTGGCTGCGCTCTCCGCGCAGCGGTCGCTGCTGCAGCTGCAGGTGAACCGGCAACTGGCCGTGGCGTCGCTGGTGCAGGCGCTGGGCGGCGGCTGGCAGGCCTCCTGGATGGACGGCGCGGGCGGTGCGCCGGCTGCCACTGCCGCGCCCCGATAATCCGCGGCTGTTCCTGCTCCAGTACAAAGGATTTCCGTGGATTTCATCTTGCTGGCCAAGGCCGCCATCATGGGCGTGGTCGAGGGCCTGACCGAGTTCCTTCCCATCTCCTCCACCGGCCACCTGATCCTGGCCGGCGCGCTGCTCGGCTTCGACGACGAGAAAGCCAAGGTGTTCGACATCGCCATCCAGACGGGTGCGATCTTCGCGGTGATCCTCGTCTATTGGCAGAAGATCCGGGAGACGCTGATCGCGCTGCCCACCCAGCGGCAGGCACAGCGCTTCACGCTCAACGTCCTCATCGGCTTTCTGCCCGCGGTGGTGCTGGCCCTTCTCTTCGGCAAGGCGATCAAGGCGCACCTGTTCACGCCGGTGGTCGTAGCCACCACCTTCATCCTGGGGGGCTTCGTGATCCTCTGGGCCGAGCGCCGCGCGCCGCGCGCGGTGCGCGTGGTGTCGGTGGACGACATGACGCCGCTGGATGCGCTCAAGGTGGGCCTGGTGCAGTGCCTGGCCATGGTGCCCGGCACCAGCCGCAGCGGCGCCACCATCATCGGCGGCATGCTGCTGGGACTGTCGCGCAAGGCCGCCACGGATTTCTCCTTCTTCCTTGCGATCCCGACGTTGATCGGGGCGGGCGTGTACAGCCTGTACAAGGAACGCCACCTGCTCTCGATGGCCGACCTGCCGCTCTTCGCCGTGGGCCTGGTGTTCTCGTTCATCAGCGCCTGGCTCTGCGTGCGCTGGTTGCTGCGCTATATCAGCACGCACAGCTTCGTGCCGTTCGCCTACTACCGCATCGCGTTCGGTGTCGTGGTGCTCATCACCGCCTGGACGGGCTGGGTGAACTGGTCGGGCTGAAACCGCCGTTGCGCGCATGATCTCTGGCCCGTGCTGTCCCAGGGCGTGGGAAGCACCGCGGTGCAGCATAGCAAGGGCTTCTATTAAAAAAAGAAAGTGATAAGCTGCGGCCGAAAGAGTACCCCTTAGGCTGCGCCGCCACCGCAGGGGAGATGAAAGCAGCCGCTTCCAGGCCTTCGACCGCACTGCGCACATGCGGCGGTGGCTCCGGACGGGTACGAGGGATTGCTGTCCGTATGACGCCGAACGAATTGCCGTTGGATGGCGGCGCATGGCCCGCCGGGGGTCTCGCGCCCGGACCGGCCGACCCGGAGATGCTGGATCTGCTGACGCGCAACGTGGGCGCGACCGTGGCCGTGGTGAACCGCGCGCAACGCATTGTCTACGTGAACGACGAATACGCGCGCTGGTTCCGGGCGCCGCCCTCGGCGCTCGTCGGCAGGTCGCTGGTGGACCTCTACGGCGAATTCAACTACACCCAGTTCACTCCTTTCGTGCAGCGCGTGCTGCGCGGCGAACGCGTGAGCTACCAGCGCCTGGTGCTCAACCCGGAAGGCTACGAGTCCTGGCGCACCATCTGCCTGTCGCCCTGGCGCGGACCGCGCGGCGACATCCTCGGTTTCGTGACGGCCGCGCTCGATGTGGATGAGCTGCAGGTGGCCATGGAGGCGCTCCGTGTCGCCAACCAGCGGCTGTCGTCCCACATGGACAACAGCCCGCTGGCCGTGCTGGAGATGGACGACCAGCTGCGCGTGCTGCGCTGCTCCCGCCGCGCGATCGAACTCATGGGCTGGCAGGACCTGGTGCAGATCGAATCGCGCAGCCTGCTCGAATTGCCCGTGACCTCGGCCATGGACCACCACCTGGCCGATGCGCTGGCCGACCTGCGGTCGGGCCGGGCCACGCGCAACCGTACCGAGTCGTGCCTGCGGCGGGTCGATGGCTCGGAGGTGCACTGCGAGTGGTTCAACTCGGCGCTCACCGACGATGCGGGGCGCGTGACGTCGATCATGTCGCTCGTCCAGGACATCTCGGCCAAGATCGAGATATCCCGCCAGCAGCACTACCTGGCCAACCACGACTCGCTCACCGGGTTGCAGAACCGCTCGGCTTTCCAGAACCGCTTCGAGCGCTCCCTGGCGGAAGTCCGTGCGCAGGGCGGGGCGGTGGCGCTGCTCTTCATCGACCTCGACGGTTTCAAGAAGATCAACGACGGCCACGGCCACAAGGTCGGCGACGAGGTGCTGCGCTACGTGGCCCGGCGCCTCGCCCATGCCGTGCGCGGGCACGACACCGTGGCGCGGCTCGGTGGCGACGAATTCCTGGTCATGCTCGACACCGACGTGCAGGCGGCCCTGCCCGAGCACATCGGCGCACGCATCATCGACGCGCTCTCCGAACCGATGGAAGTCGCAGGCCATGCGGTGCGCGTGGGTGCGAGCATCGGCGTGGCCATGCACCCCCCGCTGGAAGGCGACATCGAACTGCTCATGGCCCGCGCCGACCAGGCGATGTACGCCGCCAAGCGGGCCGGCCCGGGGTGCGTGCGCTACGCCGGCTCGGGCTGACGCACCCGCTGCGGCAGTCGTTCCTCAGGGTCAAAGCGCATGTGCTGAGGGCGCGTCGTACGGGTTGCCCCAGATCTCACCCGTCCGATGGCCGCGGAGCAGGCCAGGCCAGCAGACGCCGTGGAACCGGCTTTGCCGGGCCACCTGCGTCGCCCCCTTCCCGCGAAGCGCAACGCAGCGAGAGAAGGGGGGAGCGGCGCAAGCCGCTCGGGGGGATGTCCCTTATCCAGGCAGTGCCACGCTCTGCGCGAAGTGGAAGAAGTTGCCCGGGTCGTACTGCAGCTTGGCCTGCTGGAGCTTCGGATAGGCCGGGCCCCAGTAGGCCTGGGCGAAATCGGCCAGGGAGCCGTCGGGGTAGTTCTGGTAGACCTCGCCGCTCAGGAAGGGGCGCATCAGGTCCATGAAGCCTGCAAGCCAGGTTTCCGTCTGGCGCCGTTCCTCGGCCGTGGTCCAGAACACATCCACGACCAGATCGGCATCCGCGTTGCGGTGGATGAAGGCGCTGTCTTCCACGGGGTAGCGCTGGATCGCGCCGCCGTAGGGCTCCAGGTAGGCGAGCGACCAGGTGTTGGGCGACGTGGCGAAGTAGTCGATCACGGCCTGCCATTGCGCCTTGGTCAGCGTCTGGTTGATGTAGCCGCTCGACTTGGTTTCGCAGACGTTCGCGGTCAGGTTCTGCGGCAGGTCGTAGGGGTGGTCTTCCAGCCAGGCGTTCATCTCCGGGTAGGTGCCCGTGCAGTCCACCAGCAGTTGCGCGCTGGGCACTTCCAGCAGGGATTTCACGGCCGCCATGCCCTGGTCGCGCGTGCCGCAGTACATGCCCTGGATCATGAAGACGGGCTCCCCGTTCTGGTAGCCCAGGTTCATCATGTAGCCCAGGGCGTCGGGCGCGCCGGTGCGCATGAAGTCCTTCTGCAGCATCACCAGCACATCGGCCGCGTTCGCGGCATCCCAGCTGATGGACCAGGCCCACACCTGCGGCAGTTGCACCATGCGGTAGGTCACCTGCAGCAGCACGCCGAAGTTGCCGCCCGTGCCGCCGCGCAGGGCCCAGTACAGCAGCGGGTTCTCGGTGGCGCTGGCGGTCACGATGGTTTTGCCGTCGGCGAGCGCCACGCGCATCGATTCCACCATGTCGCTCTGGATGCCGAACTGGCGCGAGGTGTAGCCGTAGCCGCCGCCCTGCACGAAACCGCCCACGCATACGTTGCCGCAGGCGCCCGTGGGCACATGCCAGCCGGTGGCGCCCATCGCGCCGTTGAAATGGTCGAAGTCCGTACCCGGCAGCACATGCACGCGCTGCGCCTGCGTATCCAGCGTGACGCCGGACAGGCCCTTCAGGTCCACGACCATGCCGCGGTTGTTGACCGAGTAGCCGGCCGTGCTGTGGCCGCCGCAGCGCACCGCCACCCAGGCCTCATAGGTCTGCGCGAACTGCAGGCAGACGAGCACATCGTTCTCGCATTCGCAGTAGGCGATGAGCGCGGGATAGGCCTGGAAGGCGTGGTTCGACTCCTGGCGTGCATCGTTGTACGAGGGGCTGAGCGGGAGAACGATGTGGCCGACCAGGGCCCGTTCGAGCTGGATGATGGCGTCCCATGGAAAACCGACCTCCGTGTTGGCTGCGGAGAGCGCGTGGAGGTGGGCGATGCGCTGGTCTTTGGCGCGGCGGGCGGGGCTCTTGCGATGGGCCATGGCGGTAGGTTCTCCCTCAGGATTTTTTCGGAAACAGGCTCGGGGGTGGCCGGGTCGGCAGGAGCCAGGGCTGCGGGTGACCCGTGTGGAAACCGGAGTGCCACGCCGCTGCAGAGGATTCTTGGGCGCGGCGGTGACGGGCGCGTGTCAGCCGGCGGGGCCGTGCCGGGCCTGGCGGGGGCCGGTGACGGCAAGGCGGAAGGAATGGCGGAATAGCGGAGGCGGCATCGTTGTCACGATATGTAACGTTGCGGCCAGTTTAGGGGAATCCGGCGCGTTTGCGCGTGTTTCCTGTGCGTGGCCTACCCGGGTTTTCCCCGCTGCAGAGTTGGCGGGAGGAAGACTGGGCCCCGGCCGTGCCGGCTCTTTTCCGACAGGATCAGCGCGCCGCCACGCCGTCCAGGTTCAACACGGCGGCCTCGATGGCCGCGGCGGTGGCGCGCGGCTGTTCCATCGGGAAGAGGTGGCTGCCGTCCAGCATGGTGATGCGCCCCTGCGTCACGCGCCGCGTCAGGTCCAGGCCCACCTGGCGCAGTTCGTCCGATGCCAGCCCACCGATGAAGGCGGCCGGGCAGCGCAGCGGGTGCACGGCCAGCAGCCGGCCCAGGTTGTGGGGCAGCGTGTTGTAGATGGCGGTCTCGACCTCGCGCTCAAAATGCAGTGCCACGCCGCCGTCCGCGTGCGAGCGCAACCCGTGGGCCACGTAGTCGCGCAACACGGCATCGTCCCAGCGCGCGAACGCCTTCTTGCGCCGGAAGTGCTCCAGCGCTTCGTCGGCGCTTTCCCAGCGGTTGCGGCGGGCCCGGCTGATCTTGCCGGGCGACACCGCCCCGACCACCTGCGTGTGCTTGGCCATGCCGAGCGCACCCGCACGCCAGCCACCGATGAGCGGGGAATCCACCATCACCACCCCGCGCGCGATATCCGGGTGCCGCGCCGCGGTCATCACGCTCAGGAAGCCGCCCAGCGAGTGCCCCACCAGGAACACCGGTCCGCCCGCGCGCTCGGCCTGCTCCCGCGCGAAATCGGCCAGTTGCTGAACCAGTGCAGGCCAGTTGCTCGTGACGGGGTAGCGCGGGTCGTGGCCGAAGCGGTCCACCGCGCTCACGCCGAATCCGCGCCCGCGCAGGTGCCCGAAGAGCACGCGGTAGGTGTCCGCCGGAAAGCTGTTCGCGTGGGAGAAGACCAGTGGCGTCATTGCGGAGCGGGCCAGGCTCAGATGAGCTTTTCGTCGGGCGTGTTGATCTTCTTGAGCGGCCGGCTGCGGGACGGCTCGACCTTGATCGGCACATCGGTCGCTCCGCCGTTCCAGGCCGGGTCCTCGATGCTGTCGAACACCTGGCGCAGCCGCTCCCCCCAAGTGCTGTGCAGCATGCGGAAATAGGGGTTCTGCTCGTCGATGCAGACGATCTTGTCGGTGGAGAGCCGGCCGGCCTCGTACACGACGAGGTCGAGCGGCAGGCCCACCGAGAGGTTGGACTTGAGCGTGCTGTCCATCGACACCAGCGCGCACTTGGCGGCTTCGTCCAGCGGTGTGTCGGGCGTGAGCACACGGTCCAGCACGGGCTTGCCGTATTTCGATTCGCCCACCTGGAAGTACGGCGTCTCGGTGGTGGCTTCGATGAAATTGCCGGCCGAGTAGACCTGGAAGAGGCGCATGCCCTCGCCCTTGATCTGCCCGCCGAAGACCAGCGACACGTTGAAATCCACACCCGAGCGCTTGAGCGCGGCGCCGTCGCGCTCGTACACGTGGCGCACGGCCGAGCCGAGCACACGCGCGGCATCGAACATGCTCTTGGCGTTCCAGATGGTGATCGGCTCGCTGCCGTCGCGGTCGCGGTCCACGAGCTGCTCGGATTGCAGGATCTCGCGCACCGACTGGGAGATGCTGAGGTTGCCAGCCGACAGCAGGACCATGAACCGGTCGCCGGGCCGCTCGTAGATCATCATCTTCCGGAACGAACTGATCTGGTCCAGGCCGGCATTGGTGCGGGAATCGGACAGGAAGACCAGTCCGGCGTTGAGCTTGATGGCGACGCAGTACGTCATGGAGAACGGTAGGGAAGGGAAAGGCGAAGGGGTGGAGTGTAGTGGGGCCGGCGCAGGGCTGCAGGCGCCTGGCGGACAGGCCGTGCCGGCGGGTGGGGACGGCAAGCCATGCGGACCGATGCCGCGGCGGGGAGCGGGCCGTCGATCGGGGACCCCGGCCTGCCGGGAAGCTTTCACGCGCGCCGCTCAGCGCATGACGAGGCCGCCGTCCACATGCAGCACCTGCCCGGTCATGAAGCCGCTCCAGTCGGATGCGAGGAACAGCACCGGGCCGGCCACGTCTTCGGGCCGGGCGATGCGCCGCAGCGGCGTTGCGGCGGTGATCGACTCGCGCAGCGCCTCGGGCGTGGCGTGGCTGGCCTGCGTGGGATAGACGAGGCCCGGGGCCACGCAGTTCACGCGGATGCCCAGCGGCCCCATTTCGGCCGCGAGGTTGCGGCTGAAGGCTACCAGCGCGGCCTTGGCGGTGGTGTAGTCGTGGTAGGGCACGACGGGGTTTTCTACCAGGTTGGTGGCGATGTTCACGATGCTGCCGCGCGCCCGCTGGCGCATGTGGGGCAGCACGGCGCGGCAGACGTGGAAGGCGCTGCCCGCCGCGCCGTCGAACTGGGCCTGGTAGTCGCTCCACTGCAGGCTGTCGAACAGCGCGCGGCGGCGCGGGTCGAACGCATAGGGACGGAAGGCGTTGTTGACGACCACGTCGATGCGGCCGGCCTCCCGCAGCACTCCGTCCACCATGGCCTGCGCCGCCGCCGCGTCGCCCACGTCGGCCCGCACGGCCCAGGCATCGCCGCCGGCGGCCCGGCAGGCCGCCACGGTATCGGCCGCGGCCGCGTCATTGGACAGATGGTTCACCGCCACGGTGGCGCCTTCCTGCGCGAAGGCCCGGGCGATGGCGGCGCCGATGCCCCGGCCCGCGCCCGTCACCAGCACGACCTGGCCCTTGAACTGCATGGTCATCGCTCCTTCTCTCTGCTCATGCGGCTTGCAGCAGGCCCGTGTCGACCACGTCGGCAACGCGGATGCCGCGCTGCACCAGGCCGAGCGCACGGTACGCGTCGGCCGCCTGCTGGAGCGACGCGAGGTTGAACGCACCCAGCGGCTGGCCCGGCACCGAGGGTTGGGCGGCCGCGTTGCGCAGGCGGATCACTTCCAGATTGACGTCCGGCTGCGTGCCGTCGATGGCACGCTTCACGGCCAGCGCAGCGGCCTCTTCGGGGTTGGCGATCATCCAGGCCGCGCTGTCGCGGTAGCCTTTCAGGAAGGCCTGCAGCAGCGCTTTCTTCTGCGGCAGCACCTCCTGCCGGACCACGAACAGGTCGCTGGAGACGTTGAGGTGGTCGCGCACCTGCATCACGTTTACCGGGCCGATGCCGCGGCGGCGCCCGACGGCAAGGCCCGTGTCGGTGGCGGCGGTGGCATCCACCTGCCCCTGCAGCAGCGGCGCGAAGTTGAGCAGGCCGGTGACCACGATGGTCACATCCGACTCCTTGAGCCCGGCCTGGTGCAGCAGCACCAGCAGGTTCTGCCGCGTGCCGCTGGAGAGGCTGTAGACGCCGATGCGCTTGCCCTTCAGGTCGGCCGGCGTGCGGATACCGGAGGACTGCAGCGACACCACGTTGAACACGTTCTGCGGGTAGATGTCGTAGATGGCGGTGAGGCGCTCACCCTTGTCCAGCGCCATGAAGAACGACCCCGGGTCGGTGAAGGCCACGTCGGCCTGGCCGCTGAGCGTATTGCGCAGGGCATCGCCGCCACCCGCGCCGGGCAGGTAGGCCAGCTCCAGGCCCTGGGCCTTGAAGAAGCCCTTGTCGGGTTCGGCCAGCAGGTTGGTGATCTCGCTGATCGGCTTGCTCCAGCCGGCCACGGTCACCTTGCCGCGCGCTGGAGGGCTTGCCGGTGACTGGGCCAGGGCCGTGCCGGTCCAGGCGGCGGAGGCGAGGCCGGCGGACGCGGCGAGCAGGGCGCGGCGGGAGAGGATGCGGGATAGGGACATGGTTGTCGTTGGGATTCGTCGGGATCGTGAAAAGGTCAGTCGGTGCCCGCATGGGCGCGCAGCAGCCACCGCTCGATGAGCAGGGTGGCCTGGTAGAGCAGCAGCCCGATGGCGGCGATGAGTACCAGCGCGGCGAACATCAGGGAGGTGTCCATCATTCCCTGCGAGGCGATGATGACCGCGCCCAGGCCCTGGCTGGCACCGATGAATTCGCCCACCACCGCGCCCACCAGCGCCAGCACCACGGCCATGCGCAGCCCGGCGAGGACGGTCGGCAGCGCGATGGGCAGCTTCAGCCGCAGCAGGGTCTGCCACCGCGTGGCGCCCAGCATGCGAAAGAGCTGCAGCCGCTGCGGGTCGGCCTGCCGCAGCCCGGTGAGCGTGTTCTCCATCAGCGGAAAAAAGCAGATCAGCCCGGTGATGAGCGCGGTGGAGGCGGTACCGAAGCCGAACCACAGCACGAAGAGCGGCGCGAGCGCCAGCTTGGGCACCACCTGACTCACCACCACATACGGCCGCAGCACGCGCTCAAGCAACGGCGATTCGGCCAGCGCCGCGCCGGTCAGCAGGCCCGCCACGCCACCGCCGGCCAGGCCCAGCCCCAGGGCATGCAGCGTGGCGCCCAGGTGCGGCAGGAAGTAGCCGGAGCGCATCCCCGTCCACAGCGCGGCCGCCACGGCCGAAGGCGCGGGCAGCACCAGTGCGGAGAGGCCCGCATGCCGCGCCGTCCACTCCCAGGCGGCCAGCAGTGCCAGCAGCAGCGCGGCAGCCAGGGCACGATGCCGCCAGGGCGGGGCGGCAGTGGTGGAAACGGTCGTCATGCGGCAGGCCCGTCCATCGCGGCGCGCACCCGGGCGCACAGGTGGTTGAAGGGCACTTCGTGGCGCATGGCCTGGGTGCGCGGCGCGGGCAGGTCGACGCGGATGTCGCCCGTCACGCGCCCGGCGTGCATGGCGGCGATGCGGTCGCCCAGGTACGCGGCCTCGGTGATGTCGTGCGTGACGAAGAGCACGGTGGTGCCGTGCCGGCGGCAGGTGCGCAGCAGGTCGTCCTGCAGGTCGGCGCGGGTGATGGCGTCCAGCGCGGCGAAGGGCTCGTCCAGCAGCAGCAGCGCGGGCTCCTGCACGAGCGCGCGCGCCAGCGCGACCCGGCTCTGCTGGCCGCCGGACAGCTGGCGCGGACGGCGCTGCGCGTGGCCGGCCAGCCCGAGCTGTTCCAGCAGGGTGGCGGCGCGCTCCACGTCGCTTGGCTGCGGCCGGCGCTGCAGCGAGACCGGCAGCAGCACGTTGTCGATCACGCTGCGCCATTCGAGCAGCGTGGGGGACTGGAACATGAACCCGAGCCACGGCCCCGGCGCCGGCACGGGCCCGCCCTGCAGGCGCACGGTGCCCGACTGCGGCCGCAGCAGGCCGGCAGCGAGCTGCAGCAGCGTGGTCTTGCCGCAGCCGCTGCGGCCGACGAGGCAGTGCACTTCCCCTGCGCCGACGCTCCAGCGCACACCGTCCACGGCCGGCGGCATGCCCGGGTAGGCGAACGTGGCCCCATCGATGTCGAGGAAGGCCGTGGAGGAAGGGGCGGCGTCCGCCGGCGCCCGCGGATCAGTCGGCATAGGGCGCGAAGGGTTCGGCCGCGGTTTCCGCGGAGGGCTCGATCTCCACCATGCGCACGAGGTCGAGCAGATTGAAGCGCCCGTCGTGGTGCCAGCCGGCCTCGGGCGTGCTCATCGCCCCGATGGCGCAGATGCGGCTCACGCCCGCCTCGCCCAGCAGCGCGGCCAGGCGGTAGAGTGCCTCGGGCGGCGCGGCCACGCCGGCGGTCTGCAGGTAGTCGCGTTGGGCGCAGACGGTGGCGACCGCATCCTCCAGCGCATCGACGGCGACCACCTGCACCGTGCGCTGCAGCGCCGTGGGCGCCAGGGCGCGCGGCCCGTCGGCGAAGGCCACGCTCCACGCATCGTCCGGCGTGCCGATGAGCTGCTCGGCGGCCCCACCGCCAGCGCCGGCGATCGCCTTCCATTCCACGCCCTGGCGCCAGCGGGCGAGGTCGGCGGCGTCCTCCACCGCCAGCGCGCGGCGCGGAAAGCGCCGCTGCAGTTGGGCAAGCTCTCCCGCCAGGCGCCCGGCGAAGTCGCGCGGGCCGATGGCACCGCCGCGCTCCACGTAGAACACGTGCGGCGAATAGCAGCCTTGCTGGTCGTAGCGCATCACGTCCCAGGCGGCACGGCGCGCGAGCGCGGGCCCTTCGAGCGCATCGAGCGCCGCGGCGGCCACCAGGCCGAAGCCCAGCTTGTGCCCGTGCGGCAGGAAGCGCGTGGTGACGGGCAGGCGGCGCCGGATCGCATCCAGCGATGCGTTGCCGCCATAGGCCAGCACCGTGTCGGCCCGGGCGTAGAGGGCGGATGCCTCTTCCGCCCCCGCGCCGCGCCACCACACCACGGCCAGGCAATCCGCCAGCGGTGGATGCACTTCGGCCAGCAACTGCGCGAACCAGCCGGCGAACAGTGGCTCGGCGCTCGGCACCTTGCCGATGCTGCCGGCCTTGACCAGCAGGCCGCACACCAGGCTCCAGAGCGGCAGCGCCGGCACGTTGCCGGCCCAGCTGTGCACCAGCAGCCCCGGGCCCACGGCCCGCACCGCGCCGCCCTTCGGGGCGGGCTGGAAGCCGTCGAGCACCAGCGGGTTGGCGAAATCCTCCGCCACGAAGCGGCGCAGCTGCGGCGCGCGGAAGGTCTTGAAGAACCCCGTCAGGCCCAGGCGCACCATCTCGGCGTCGTAGCCGCTCACCACGGGCAGCAGCGCCTCGGCCTGGCGGCGGAACGGGTCGGCGCGGTCGAGCAGGCGGGCGACGGCACGGTCGACCACTTCGATGATCTGCGACACCGCCATCGTTTTGAGGTGCCGGGCGGCCGCTTGCCGCACGCGGTCGGCGAGCGCCTCCATCTGCACCGCAGAGAGCACCGGCACGGCCACGTCCACGCGGGCGCTGCCCTGCGTGAACGGCAGCACCTCCCAGGCGACGTCTTCCGGATCGATCCCCGGCAGGTAGCCGGCCCGCAGTGCCTTCTGCGCAGCCGTCATGCGGCGGTGGCCCGCATGAATTCGTCCACCGCCAGCGAGCAGCCCTTGGCCTGCGCGCCTTCGGCCCGCCCGAGCAGCAGGAAGCCGCCCTCGGCCCACAGGCCCACGTCTTCCGTGAGGATGGTGGTGACGGAATGGACGTTGGCGAGATCGCAGTGCACGAGGATGCCGCGCTCGCCGGCCGGCACGTCGCGGCCCGTGGCGGGGTCCACCAGCCGCGAGCGGATCCAGTACGGCCCCGACTTGACCGAAGGCACCGCGGCATTGCCGCCGTCGTAGAACTGCGTGCTGAGTTCGGTCATGCCGTACATGTTGATGCACTGTTCGCGCGGCACGCCCAGTGCCTGCGACAGCTCCGCGTAGAACGCCTCCAGGGGCAGCTCGCGCGACTGGCCCTTGTAGCCGCCGGTGTCGAGCAGGCGGCTGCCCAGCGGCAGCCGGAAGGCGCGGCCCTGGGCGCGCAGCGCATCCATCAGGTGCACGAAGCTGTAGCTCGCGCCCAGCAGCGCATAGGGCGTGCCCGTGCGCTCGGCGGATTGCAGTGCCTGCCACAGCCCGTCCCAGTCCGTGCCCTGCGGGCCCAGAAAATGGCGGCTGCCGGGAGCCCCGAAGGTCGCCTTCGCCAGCGCGAGGTAGTGTGCGAGCGACGAGTTCGGCATCGCGTCCTCGTCCGGGAACAGGATGCCCATCGGCATGCGCGCCTGCCCGTGAATGAAGCGCTGCGCGAAGTTGCGCGCCATCGACAGGTCGTATACGTCCAGCCGCGGGTGGAAATGCCGGCCGCGCGTGTCCCCGCGCGTGGTTCCGCTGGTCATGAAGACGCGCTCCCCGGGCGCGGCGGGTTCGCAGCGCAGTTCCTGCGCCTTGAAGGCGTCGATGGGCACGGGCGGTATGTCGCTCCAGGCCCGCACGCTCCTCGGCGTGGCGCCGCGGCCCTGGCAGAAGGCGCGGAAGGCCCCGTTGGCGGCGTACTGGTGCGCGAACAGCCGCAGCGCGAGCGCGTCGAACTGCGCGTCGGTGCAGCCGTCCTGCGCGATGAATGAGAGAACTTCCGCGACTAGCGGCGCGACCGAATGCATGGGATTCCTTCTCGACCTGGGGCTGGAGGCTCCGAAGGCGTCCCGCGCGCGCCGGGGCCGCTGATGGCCGCGTCGGGACGGTGGCTCTTCTTCCGCCGGAATGACCCGGTTCAAGTTCGCGGGTGTGGATCTCAGCACAGGTGTGCACCCCGGAGCGCGGAGGATCTTAACCCGGGGGACATTCCCGCGCCGGGAGGGCAGGAAGCCCCGGCACGGGCCGGCGCAGGGTGGTTCAGCCCGGCTGCGCGAGCCGTTTGAGCTGGTAGAGCGCGTCCAGGGCCTCGCGCGGGCTCAGGGCGTCGGGGTGGATGTCCTGCAGCGCGGCTTCCACGGCGCTGGCGCCGGGGGCTTCGCTTTCGGGCGGCGGCGCGAACAGGTCCACCTGCCGCTCGCCCTCGCTCGCGCGCTCTTCCAGGGCCGCCAGCGCATGGCGCGCATGGTTCAGCACCGGGGCGGGCACGCCGGCCAGCCGCGCGACGTGGATGCCGTAGCTGCGGCTGGCCGGGCCGGGCTGGATTTCGTGCAGGAAGACGATGTCCGAGCCCGACTCCGTCGCGCCCACGTGCACGTTCACCGCGTGCGCATGGCGTGCGGCGAGTTCGGTCAGCTCGAAATAGTGCGTGGCGAAGAGGGCGAAGGCGCGCGTGCGGTCGTGCAGGTGGGTGGCGATGCCGCTGGCCAGCGCCAGGCCGTCGAAGGTGCTGGTGCCGCGGCCGATCTCGTCCATGAGCACCAGCGAATGCGGCGTGGCCGCGTGCAGGATCTGCGCGGCCTCGGTCATCTCCATCATGAAGGTGGACTGCGCGTTGGCCAGGTCGTCGGCCGCGCCGATGCGCGTGTGGATCGCGTCGATGGGGCCGAGCCGGCAGCGCGCGGCCGGCACGTGGCTGCCCAAGCTGGCCAGCAGCACGATCAGGGCCACCTGCCGCATGTAGGTCGATTTACCGCCCATGTTGGGGCCGGTGATGATCTGCATGCGCGTGTTGGCGTTGAGGCGCGTGTGGTTCGGGATGAAGGCGCCGGACGAGGTTTCCGCCAGCCGCGCCTCGACCACCGGGTGGCGGCCGCCCTCGATCTCGATGCAGGGCTCGGGCACGAACTGCGGCGCGCACCAGCCCAGCGTGAGCGAGCGCTCGGCCAGCGCGCAGAGCGCGTCCAGCGTGGCGATGGCGTGCGCGGTGCGCGTGAGCGCCGGCACGTGCGGCTGCAGTTGGTCCAGCACCTGCTCGTAGAGCCATTTCTCGCGCGCCAGGGCACGTTCCTGCGCCGACAGGGCCTTGTCCTCGAAGGCCTTCAGCTCCGGCGTGATGAAACGCTCGGCGTTCTTCAGGGTCTGGCGGCGGCGGTAGTCGTCCGGGATGCGGTCCAGGTGGCTGGTGGTGACTTCGATGTAGAAGCCGTGCACCTTGTTGAACTGCACGCGCAGGTTGGGAATGCCCGTGCGGGCTTTCTCGCGGGTTTCCAGCGCCAGCAGGAAGTCGTCGCAGTGGTTCTGGATGCCGCGTAGCTCGTCCAGGTCGGCGTCGAAGCCATCGGCGATCACGCCGCCGTCGCGCACCAGGGCCGCGGGCTCCTCCAGGATCGAGCAGCCCAGCAGCGCGCCGCAGGCGGGCGGCGCCTGCAGGTGCTCGAAAATCCGAGCCAAAAGTGGCTCATGCCGCCGATTCTGCTCGGAAAGTTGCTCTGCTTTTTGTAGCGTCTTGCAGAGCGCGACCAGTTCGCGCGGACGCACCTGGCGCAGCGCGATGCGCGCGGTGATGCGTTCCACGTCGCTCACGCCGCGCAGCGCGGCGCGCAGGGATTGCCAGGTGCCCTGGCCGCTGCCGTCGTTGCCATCGCCGCCGCCGTCGCCGCGCAAGGCGGCCGTGGCGGCGAGCCGCTGGCGCGCTTCGGTCCGGTCGCGCCGGGGCTCCAGCAGCCAGGTCCTCAGCAGGCGGCTGCCCATGCCCGTCATGCAGGTGTCCAGCAGCGAGAAAAGCGTGGGCGCCTCCTCGCCCCGCAGCGTGCGCGTGAGCTCGAGGTTGCGCCGGGTGGCGGCAGGCAGGGCGATCAGTTCGTCGTTCTTCTGCACCTGCACGGCGTGGATGTGCGTGAGCGCACGGCCCTGCGTGTGCTCGGCGTAGGAGAGCAACGCGGCGCTGGCCGCATGCGCATGGGCGAGGTCCTGCGCCTCCCAGGCGTTGAGGCTCGCGGCGCCGAGCTGTTCGAGCAGCTTGCGCGCGCCCAGCGCCGCATCGAACTGCCAGTCGGGCCGCAGGCTCAAGGGGCAGGTCAGCACGCCGTTCTGGCGCAGCGCCTGCAGGTGCTGCTCGAAGCGCTCGGTCACACCGGCGCTGTAGAGCACCTCGCTCGGGGCGATGCGGGCGATCCACGCGCCCACTTCGTCGTGGGCGCATTCGGCGAGGTGCACTACGCCCTGGGTGACGCTCAGCCAGGCCAGCCCGCAGCGCGCACGCGCGGCCTGGTGCACGGCCAGCAGCATCGACTCCGCCTTGTCCGGGAGCAGTTCGCTGTCGGTGAGGGTGCCGGGGGTGACCACGCGCACCACCTTGCGCTCCACCGGCCCCTTGGCGGCGCCCACTTCGCCCACCTGCTCGCAGATGGCGACCGACTCGCCCATCTTGATGAGCCGGGCCAGGTAATTCTCCAGCGCATGGAAGGGCACGCCCGCCATCACCACGGGTCGGCCGGCCGACTGGCCGCGCTGTGTGAGCGTGATGTCCAGCAGGCGCGCCGCCTTCTCGGCGTCGTCCCAGAACACCTCGTAGAAGTCCCCCATGCGGTAGAAGAGCAGCGTATCCGGGTGCCCGGCCTTGAGCGCGAGGTACTGCGCCATCATGGGCGTGTGCTGGGGGAAGTCGGCCGCCGTCGGCGCTGCCGCCAGCGGTGCGGCGGAGGGAGGGGCGTTGCGGGAGTCGGGAGTGCCAGCGTCTGCCTGCTGCATTCGTGCCTTTGCTCAGATTCGGGAAATGCGCCACCGCGCGGAGCGGGCCGCCGGCCTCGCCCCCGGGGCGGGGGAGGGGATTATGGACCGGTGCCGCCGCCGGCCCGGCCGTGGCCCGGTGGCTGCGCCCGCACGCCGCGTGCGGCACCGAACGCCACCAGCGCGGCCTGCGCGGCCCGGCCCTCCAGCACGAACTCCTTCGGCGCCTCGCCACCCCGCAGGCGGAACAGGGCATCCTGGCCTTTGGCGATCGGCTCCACCGCTTCCACCTGCGACCAGGGCAGGCTGAGCGCCGGGCTGTGCAGGCGCAGGAACCACACCATCGAGATCGACAGGTTCTCCGCACCGACGGTGACCGTGAGGCAGTTGGCGTAATGGATGGGCATGCCGTGGACCCGGCCCATGCGCCCGGAGACGAACCGGAATCGCTGCCCCGAGGGCGGCGCCGCATCCTGCGGAAACCGTGCGGCGAGCGCGCGCCAGCCCGAATGCGTGGCGATCATGTGGCTGGCGGCGAACCACACGAGCGGGAAGAACGGCAAGAGCCAAAGGGAATCCATGCAGTATCCGTGGAGCGAAACTGCCGATTATTGGCATACGGTATCGGTTTGCCGAAGCGGATCCCCACCGGCAACGAGATCGATCCGGCGCTTGCCGGTTTCAGGGACGATCCGCGTACTGGTCCCTTCATCGCCCATTGGGGGCGCAACCGCTCCTGCAACGCCTTTGAACCGGGGTCACCGCCTCCGCAGGAGCCACAGGCGCGCGCCGCGCGTCAGCGCGTCAGCGCGTCTGGCCGCCCGCCGCGTTGCCGGCGGCGGCTGAATTGCCCGAGCGATCAGGCTCCGACGGCGTGGAGATCTCCCGCATGGCCGCACCGGTGTGCCGCTCGTCGCCATCGGTCGCCATGTCGCCGAGCGACACCACGCCCACCAGGCGCTTGTCGCGGTCCACCACCGGCAGGCGGCGGATCTGTTCGCCGCGCATGGCCTGCAGCGCCATGTCCACCGGATCGTCCTCGAAGCAGTAGATGGGCTCGGGCGACATGACCTCGGTGAGGCGTGCGTCGTGCAGCTCCTGCGCCACGCCGCGGATCACGATGTCGCGGTCGGTCACCATGCCCACGAGGCGCTCGCCGTCGCACACGGGGATCGCGCCCACATTCAACTCGCGCATGGCCTGGGCGGCCAGCACCATGGAATCGCCGGGGGCCATGGTCCGCACGCCGCGGGTCATCACATCGGAAACATTCGGCATCGAAAAGCTCCTTTCAGCAGGGGTCGGTCTGGATCGTGAAAGAGGGATGGAAAAAACCAGAGAGTCAGTGTGTGCGGGGCGCCTGGCCGGCGCCTGTAGGAGCCGCCCCGCGCACCCGGGCGCATCGGTAACAGGGCGCATCGTCAGGTGTCCGATGCCCACGCGCGCTTACGGCTTGCGGCCGCAAATGCATTTGGACACGGCTGCGCAGGTGCGGTAGGAGACCGCCGACGCGGGCGCGCCGGGCCCGGGTGCAGAGTGAAGGAACCGGGGCCGAAGCGGTCCGGGCAGCGGGGCGCGACGCCTTGTCGTGCCAACCACCATGAACGAACTCTGGAGAGATCAAATGGCTTCACGTGACTACGGGGACTACCAGCGCCACAACCAGGGGCGCGACCAGGACGACGATCGATCGGGCCGCCATGGCGGCAGGCAGGGCGAAGGCTACGGCCAGTACGGTGGTGGCCGGCAGCACCAGGGCGGCTACGCCGAGCAGGGCCGCCATGGCGGTGGCGGGTACGGTGGTCAGCAGCAGCAGGCCTGGGACGACGATGGCCGCGCCCGCTGGGGGCAACAGGGCGACGTCTACCCCGAGAACCACGGGGGTGTGGGCGGCGGCTACGGCCGCGGCGGAGACTTTGCTGGCGGCTACGGCGGCGGTAGCCGGTATGGCGGCGCCCAGGGCGGCTACGGAGGCTATGGCGGCCAGCAGTCGCAGGATGACCGCGGCGGCTGGCGGCAGCAGGCGCAGGGCGAGCCGTTCGGTGGTGGCGGTCGCCAGAGCGACTACGGGCACGGCGGCGGCTACGGCAGTGGCGGCTACGGTGGCGGGCAGGGAGGCCGTGGCCAGCAGAGCGGCTGGGGCGGTGGATACGACCAGCAGGAGGGATACGCGCCCCAGGGCCGGCAGCACGGCGGGCACCACGATCCCGACTACCACCAGTGGCGCGAGGAGCAACTGCGCAATCTCGACAGCGACTACGACAGCTGGCGCAGCGAGCGCTATCGCAAGTTCTCGGACGACTTCAACAGCTGGCGCACCCAGCGTGCCGGCCAGTCCGGCAGCTCCGGCAGCTCCGGCAGCTCCGGCAGCTCCGCGGGCGGCACGACGGAGACGGGCCAGAAGGCGGGCGGCTCCGCGGCCTCTGGCACGCGCTCCGGCAAGGAAGGTTCCGGCAGCTGACCTGCAGCGCGCCCTGCCGCCACGAGGGCCGGCGCGTCAGCCCGGTGCGCCGGGCAGGGGCGCTTCCGGCCGGGAAGGAGCCTCGGGGGTCTCGCCGCCGGAGAGTTGGGCCCGGGTCTGCGGCAGGCATTCCGGGTATTCGCGCTGGATGAACGAAACCAGCGCCTCGCGCACGCGGCAGCGCAGATCGAACGCGAGCCCCGAGGAACGCGCCGAGACGAGCACCCGGATCTGGATCGTGCGTTCCGTCACGTCGGTGAGCTGCAGCACCTTCACACGCTGATCCCACTCGGGGGCCGTGGCCAGCACGCGGTCGAGTTCCGCGCGCAAGGGCTCCAGCGGCATGCGGTAGTCGGTGTAGAGGAACACGGTGCCCAGGATGGCGGAACTGGTGCGGGTCCAGTTCTGGAACGGGTTCTCGATGAACCACTGCAGCGGGATGATGAGCCGGCGCTCGTCCCAGATGCGCAGCACCACGTAGGTGCCCGTGATCTCCTCCACGCGGCCCCATTCGCCTTCGACGATCAGCACGTCGTCGATCCGGATCGGCTGGGCCAGCGCGATCTGCAGGCCGGCGATGATGTTGCTGAACACCGGCCGGGCCGCGATACCGGCCACGATGCCGACCACGCCCGCGGAGGCCAGGAGACTGGCGCCCACCTGCCGCGCGCCCGGAAAGGTCATGAGCATGAGCGACAGGGCAGCCATCAACACGCCCGTCATGGCCGTGCGCGACAGCACGCGGGCCTGCGTGGCGATGCGCCGCGCCATGAGGTTGTCCTCCACGTCCGCCGGATGGCGTGCGATCACCCCGTCCGCCAGGCCGCCGATCGCGGCGATCAGCAGCCAGGCCGCTGCCGCGATGAGCGCCAGGCCGCCGACGTGGCGCACCGTGCCGATGTGGGCCTGATCGTTGCTCGCCGCCACCCACACCACCTGCAGCGCCACCAGTGGCAGCAGCACCCGTACCACCGGCACGCAGGCCCTCACCACCGTGTGCAGCACGGGCAGCCCGCGCGTGGCGCGCAGGGTGAGGAGCGCGGCGATCCGGTGCACGACCGCCGCGGCGGTCGCGGCGAACAGCGCAGCGACGGCCGTGGCGACCCAGGGGGAGAGGGGTGTAAAAAAATCCATAGTTTGTTACCTTTTGCCATACTGTGGGGGCCATGCGCTGCCGCGCATGCCTGCCCAGTGTGTTTCTTGCCGTTTGCGAAGGTTCAAAGCGACTGTGGTTGTCGATGCCTCTTCCATTGCTGTAGCTGCCATGTGGTGGGCCCTGCGCAGGCAGGGCGGCGCGCCGCGTGCGGTGCCTGCCCGCGGCTGCGCATGGGGCGCGACGGGGGGCCTATGCGCATGAGCCCGCGCCTGGGCAGCCTGACCGCGCTGTTCGACAAGGTGGCGCTGCGGGACGGCCGCTGGCTGCAGGGCTGGGCCGTGGTGGTGGCGCTCTCGCTGGGCGGTGCGTGGCTGGCGGTGGAGGCGGTGGCGCAATGGCGCGCGGCGGCCCGGGCTGCGGAGCGCACGGGCCTTTTGACGCACACCGCCGACGTGCTGCTCAACCAGACCGCAGGCAGTCCCCTGCTGGGCGCCGTGACCCTGCTGGGCCTGAGCGAGCCTGCGCTCAAGGCGGTGGCCCTCGGCACGCTGCCCCCCAACGCACCGCAGGCCCTGGCCCGCATGGCCGTGGCGCGGGGCCGTTTCCTGGTGAGCGGTGTCTATGTCCTGGGGCGTGACGGCAAGGTCGTGGCCCACGAGACACCCGGCCCGGCCGCGCTCGGCATGGACCTCTCCCACCGCCCGTATTTCCACCAGGCCATGCGCGGCGCGGTCAACGTCTACCCGGCGCTCGGCGGCAATTCGCAGGAGCGCGGCATGTACTACGCGGCGCCGCTCTACGAAGGCGATACGCCCGCGAGCGCCATCGTGGGCGTGGTGCTGGTGAAGATGTCCTTCGAGCCGTTCGAGACGCAGATGGAGCGTTCGGGGTTTCCCATGCTGCTGCTGTCGCCGCAGGGCGTGGCATTCGCGGCGACGCGGCCGGAGTGGCGCTATGCGATGGCCCCGCCGCTCACCCAGGAGCGCATCGATGCCGTGCGGCAGCAGCGCCAGTTCGGCGCCTTGTTCGACAACGGCGTGGCGCAGGCCCTGCCGTTCCGGCCGGACGCGCGCGAAGCCGTGGTCGATGGCGTGCGCTATGCCGTGGAGCGCCGTCCGCTCGAATGGCACGATCCCGACGGCCCCTGGCAGCTCGTGATGCTCGATGACCTGCAGGCGCTCGTGCCGGCCCTGCAGCGCTGGCAGATCGGCGGGGGCGTGTTCGCGCTGCTGATGGTGTTGGGCGGCATGCTGCTCGACATGCTGCGCCACCGCGCCCGCATGGCGCTCGCGATGGAGCGTTTCCGCGTGCTGGGTGCGGCGCTGCAGTCCAGTCCCGTGGCCGTGGTCATCACCGACGCGGACGGCCGCATCGACTGGGTGAACACGCAATACGAGGCCAACACGGGCTACACCCTGGACGAAGTGCGCGGGCGCAAGCCTTCGCTGGTGGCCTCCGGGCGCACGCCGCCCGAAACCTACCGCCAGATGTGGGCGCGCCTGATCGCCGGCCTGCCCTGGCGCGGCGAATTCATCAACCAGCGCAAGGACGGCAGCCACTACCACGACGAGGCGACGCTGTCGCCCGTGTTCGACGACCGGGGGCGGCGCATCGCCATCGTGGGCCTGCATGAGAACGTCACCGAACGCATCACGGCGCACCAGGCGCTGCAGCTGCGCGAACGCCAGCTCAACGAGGCGCTGGCGCAGCAGACCGCCATCTTCGACAACGCGCCGCCCGTGCTGCTGGTGGCCGATGGCCTGATCCGCCGCTTCAACCCGGCCTTCGCCGAGCTGCTGGCGGGCGTGCCGGAGCAGATGGACGGGCGTGCCGTGGAGGGCATGTTCGGCGGCGCCGAGGCCCACCGGCATTTCATGGAGCGCATCGAATCCCGCCTCGATGCCGGCGAAGCCGTGCGCGAGGTGGCCACCCTGCTGCGTGACGACGGGTCGTCCTTCGAGGCACGGCTGTCTGGCCGCATGTTGCCGCTGCAGGGCTATGCACACGCTTGCATCTGGGTGATCGAGGACGTCACCGAAGCGCGCCTGGCCGAAGCCGCCATGCGCGAGGTCAACGAGCGCCTGGTGCTCGCGCAGGAGGCGGGGCGGGTGGGTGTGTTCGACCTCGATCTCGCGCGTGACCACCTCGTCTTCAGCGACAAGCTCGAATCGCTCTACGGCCAGCCGCATCGCCCCGAAGGCCGGCGACTGCGCGACTGGATGGAGAGCCTGCATCTGGGCGACCGTGCGCGTGCGCAGGCCCGGCTGCAGGAAGCGCTGGCCGGCACGTCCACCGGCCTGCAGGACTCCTGGCGCGTGGTGCGGCCCGACGGCACCGAGCGCTGGCTGCTGTGCGCGGCCCGCATCGAGCGCGATGCCGACGGCCAGGCCCGCCGGCTCATCGGCGTGCAGGTGGACGTGCACGAGCAAAAGCAGCTCGAAGCACGCCTGGAAGACCAGTTGGCGTTCCAGCAGGCGCTGGTCGATGCGATTCCCATCCCGCTCTTCCACAAGGACAGCGACGGCCGGTACCTGGGCTTCAACCGCGCCTACGAGGAGGCGTTCGGCATCCGGCGCGAGGCGTTCGTGGGCAAGACCGTGCTGGAGGCGGGCTTCCTCACCGAAGCGGACCGCGCGGCGTTCGATGCGGACGTGCGCGCCATCCGGGGCGGCGGCCCGCCGATCCACAAGGAGGTGGACCTGACCTATGCCGACGGCGAAACCCACCACACGCTGTTCTGGATGCACGGCTTCCAGCGGCCCGATGGATCGCCGGGCGGCTCCATCGCCACGCTGGTGGATATCACCGACCGGCAGCGTGCCGAGCGCGAACTGCGCCGCGCCAAGGAACTTGCCGAGGAGACCACGGCGCTCAAGTCGAACTTCCTGGCCAACATGAGCCACGAGATCCGCACGCCGATGAACGCCATCATCGGCATGTCGCACCTGGCGCTCAAGTCCGGCCTGACGCCGCGGCAGGCCGACTATGTCTCCAAGATCCAGCAGGCCGGCCAGCACCTGCTGGGCGTGATCAACGACATCCTGGACTTCTCGCGCATCGAGGCTGGCAAGCTCATCGTGGAGAAGCAGCCCTTCATGCTCGACCGCGTGCTCGAGGGCATGGCCGACGTGGTGGGCTACAAGGCCGGCGTGAAGGGCCTGGAGCTGGTGCTCGACGTGGCCGCCGACGTGCCGCCGAGCCTGGTGGGCGATGCGCTGCGGCTGGGGCAGATCCTCATCAACTTCGCCAACAACGCGATCAAGTTCACCGAGCGCGGCGAGATCCACGTGCGCGTGCGGGTGCTCGAGAGCCAGGGCCGGCGCGTGCTGCTGCGCTTCGAGGTGCGGGACACCGGCATCGGCATGGCGCCCGAGCAGATGGGGCGGCTGTTCCAGAGCTTCCAGCAGGCCGATGCCTCCACCACGCGGCGCTTCGGCGGCAGCGGCCTGGGCCTGGCCATCTGCAAGAACCTGGCCGAACTCATGGGCGGCGAGGTGGGCGCCGAAAGCACCGTGGGCGAGGGATCGACCTTCTGGGCGACGCTGCCGCTCGAATGCGCCGATGCCGCGCCGCCCGGCCTGCCGTTGCCGCCCGCGCTGCGCAACGGGCGCGTGCTCATCGTGGACGACAACCAGACCGCCGCCATGGTGCTCTCCGAAATGCTGCGTGCGATGGGTTTCGAGGCGGCCGAGTCGTATTCGGGCGCGCAGGCCCTGGAGATGCTGCGCGACGCCGCGCGCAGCGGCCAGCCCTACGGCCTGCTGCTCATCGATTGGCGCATGCCCGGCATGGACGGCATCGAACTCGCGAGGCGCATCCATGAGTTGGGCCTCGACCAGGCCCCGCAGATGCTGATGGTGACGGCCTACGGCCGCGACGAGGTGATGCGCGCGGCGCGCGACCAGGGCATCGAGACGGTGCTGGTCAAGCCGGTGAGCGCCTCGGTGCTCTACGACACGCTCGCGCAGCCGCTCGCCCACGGCTGGCTTCCGGCCCATGCGCACCTCGCCAAGCCCGGCGACGAGCAGCCCCCGCCGCAGCTGCGCGGCGCCTCGGTGCTGCTGGTCGAGGACAACGAGCTGAACCAGCTCGTGGCGGTGGAACTGCTGCGCGATGCCGGCTTCATCGTGGACGTGGCGGCGCACGGCCAGGCGGCCCTGGACAGCGTGGCGCGCAACGACTACGACGTGGTCCTCATGGACATGCAGATGCCCGTGATGGACGGCGAGACCGCCACACGCCGGCTGCGCGCCGATCCGCACCATGCCCAGCTGCCCATCATCGCGATGACGGCCAATGCGATGGAGGCGGACCGGCAGCGCTGCTTCGATGCCGGCATGAACGACCACGTCTCCAAGCCCATCGAGCCGGGGGCGCTGTGGCGCGCCCTGGCGCGCTGGGTGCGGCCCCGCCAGGGCATCGGCATGGCCGTGCCCGGGGTGCCGGCGGAGACCTGGCCCGCCCGCAACGGCCCGGCGGAGGTGGCGCTGCCGCTGCCGGCCGATCTGCCGGGCCTGGACACGGCGGTGGGCCTGCAGCGCGCCCTCGGCCGGCCCGCGCTCTATACCGACCTGTTGTGCCGCTTCCTGGAAGGCCAGCGCGGCGTGGCGGGCACGCTGGACACCGCGCTGCGCACTGGGGACCACGGCGCGGCCGAGCGGCTCGCGCACACGCTCAAATCGGTGGCGGCCAACATCGGTGCCCAGCCGCTGTCGCACGCCGCGCACCTGCTGGAGCAGGCCTTGCGCGCCGGCCCGCAGGACGATGCGGTGCCGGTCCACGCGCAGGCGGTCGGCGAGCGGCTCTCGGCATTGCTGCACGGCCTCGAGGCATGGCGGCGCAGCGCGGGCGACCCGCCGCTGCCGGGATCGGCCGCGGCAGCGGGCGGAGACCCGGAGCCTTCCGCAGAAGCCATCCAGGGCGCCGTGGAGCGCCTCTGCGCGCTGCTGCGCAGCGACGACCCCGCGGCGGTGGACTGCCTGCAGCAGCAGGCCGCGTTGCTGCGGCGGGTGCTGGGCGCGGACTTCGACGTGGCGCAGGCGCACATCCGCGGTTTCGATTTCGAGCAGGCGCTGGCCATCGTGGAGCCTCTCCTGCAGGAGCCTGCCGGAGGGCAGGCCGACAGCGGCTGAGCGGAGGCGAGGGCCGCCATGCCAACCCCCAGAACCTTCCTCCGCAGACCCTCCGACAGAGATGAGGCAGAAGAGACCATGGACACCCTACCGATTTCCGATGACCACGCGCTCCAGGACAAGTCGATCGCCACGGTGCTGGTGGTGGACGACACGCCCGACAACCTGACGCTCATGGCCACGCTGCTGCGCGACCACTACCTCGTGAAGGTGGCGACCCACGGCGAGAAGGCGCTGCGCATCGCGCAGTCGGAGGCGCCCCCCGACCTGATCCTGCTGGACATCATGATGCCGGGGCTCGACGGCTATGAGGTCTGCCGGCAGCTCAAGGCGCATGCGGCCTCGCGCGACATCCCGGTCATCTTCCTCACCGCGCGCTGCACGCCGGAGGACGAGCGCCGGGGGCTGGCCGCGGGCGCGGTCGACTACATCACCAAGCCCATCAGCCCGCCCATACTGCTGGCGCGCGTGCACACCCACCTGACGCTCAAGGCCACGGCCGATTTCCTGCGCGACAAGAGCGCCTATCTGGAGCGCGAGGTGGCCTTGCGCACGCTGGAGGTGCAGGCCATCCAGGACGTCACCATCATGGCGATGACCTCGCTCGCGGAGACGCGCGACAACGAGACCGGCAACCACATCCGTCGCACGCAGCTCTACGTGAAGGCGCTGGCCGAACGCCTCTCGCGCCACCCGCGCTTCGAAGGCGCGCTCAACGAGCGCATGATCGACCTGCTCTACAAGTCCGCGCCCCTGCACGACATCGGCAAGATCGGCATTCCCGACAGCATCCTCCTGAAACCCGGCAAGCTCACCGCGGAGGAGTTCGAGGTCATGAAAACCCACACCACCCTCGGGCGCGACGCCATCGAGGATGCGGAGCGCCGGCTGGGCATGCGCGTGGCGTTCCTGAGCGTGTCCAAGGAGATCGCCTACAGCCACCAGGAGAAGTGGGACGGCAGCGGCTACCCGGTGGGGCTCGCGGGCGATGCGATCCCGGTGTCGGCGCGGCTCATGGCCGTGGCCGACGTGTACGACGCGCTCATCAGCCGCCGTGTCTACAAACCTGCTTTCTCGCACGAGCAGGCATGCACCACCATCGTGAAAGGCCGGGGCTCGCATTTCGACCCCGACATGGTGGATGCCTTCGTGGACCTGGCGGAGGATTTCCGCCGCATCGCGCTCAAATACCCCGATCCGGAGTGATCCGGGATCACCTATCGGTGGCAGGTGGCAAGGTGGCACCCCCCGCCTGCCGGCCGGGGGTGCGTGGCGCGGTCAGAAGGGTGCGCGCGGGGATTCTTCGCTGCGGTCCGTTTCCGGGGCGGCCGGCCCGTCTGCTGCAGCGTCTTCGGCTGCTGCGGGCACGTCGTCATGCGCCTGCACGGCCTGGCGCACGGACGCCTTGTCGCCCGCGCTGGCGAACTTGCTGTACTTGGTGAGGATCGGCACCAGCTGCCCGTAGATGCGGGGCGTGGCGGCCAGGCACTCGCGCTGCTCCAGGAAGTCGGCTTCGCCCGTGAAGTTGCCCACCAGGCCACCGGCCTCGGTCACCAGCAGCGAGCCGGCGGCCACGTCCCAGATCGAGAGGCCGGTCTCGAAGAAACCTTCGGTGAAGCCGGCCGCGACATAGGCCAGGTCCAGCGCGGCCGCACCGGGGCGGCGCAGGCCGGCCGTGCGCTGCATCACGTCGGACATGATGTGCAGATAGGTCTTGAAGTTGTCGCCCGGGCGGAACGGGAAGCCAGTGGAGAGCAGGCTTTCCTTGAGCTGCGTGCGCTTGGAGACGCGGATGCGGCGCTCGTTCAGGTAGGCGCCACGGCCCTTGGTGGCGGTGAACAGGTCGTTGCGCGTCGGGTCGTAGATCACGGCCTGCTCGACCTTGCCGCGCACCATGAGCGCGATGCTCACGCAATAGACCGGGAAGCCGTGGATGAAGTTGGTGGTGCCGTCCAGCGGGTCGATGACCCAGATGAATTCGGAATCCTTGGCGCCGTGCTGGTTGCCGGATTCTTCCGCCAGGATGCCGTGGCCGGGGTAGGCCGTGAGCAGCGTCTCGATGATGGCCTGCTCGCTCGCATGGTCCACTTCCGTCACGAAGTCGTTGATCTGCTTCTGGGAGATGCGCACCGATTCCACGTCGAGCGCCGCGCGGTTGATGATGGCGCCGGCGGCGCGTGCGGCCTTGATGGCCACGTTGAGCATGGGATGCAGATTGGACGACATAAATTGTGAAGAAGGAGCTGCGGCCGGCGGGGCCGGGGAGTGCGCCCGGCGATGCGGGCGTGGAAACCGGGCATTTTAGCGCCGCCTGCGGATTCCGGCTTTCCCGCGAGGGGCTCTCCAGGCGGCAGGTCGGGCTCAGCTGCCGGTGGAGGCGTAGCGGCGCGTGCCCAGCCGCCAGAAGAGCGAGGCGGCCGCGAGGAAGGCGAAACCCGCCAGCGGCGACACCCAGCCCACCCACGCGGGCGCGCCCAGCGGATCGGCCTTGCCCAGGATCGGCAGCACCGGGTAGTAGGCCACGCAGGCCAGCGGCACCGCGAACGTCAGCAGGCGGCGGAACCACTGCGCATACAGGGCGAGCGGGTACTGCCCGGCCTCCACGCCGCCGTAGGTCAGCACGTTGGCCACCTCCAGGCTCTCCACGGTCCAGAACGACAGCGCGCCCTGCAGCACCAGGATGCCGAGGAAGAGGGCCACGCCGCCCGCCACCGCGAACACCGCCAGCGCCGCCGATTCCGCGGTCCAGGCGACGCCGGCATGGACGGTGCCGAACCACAGCACCGCCAGCCCCTGCAGCAGCCGGCCCAGCCGGCTGAAGCGCACGTCGTGGCCCATCAGCTGCAGCCACACGGGGCGCGGGCGCAGCAGCAGCCGGTCGAAGGCGCCGGTGCGCAGGAACTGCGTGCCCAGCACGTCGAAGCCCCGCCCCAGCGCGTCGGCGATCGCGAACATGCAGTTCACGAGCCCGTAGAACACGGCCACTTCGCCGATGCGCCAGCCCTGCACGTCGCCGAAACGGTGGAACAGCGCCCACACGGAGATTGCCTCGATGCCCGTGACCAGGAACTGCCCGGCGGTCAGCATCAGCGCCGAGGCGGGGTAGCGCGCCTGCCCGCTCAGCGAGGCCAGCGCCAGACGGCAAAACAGGGCCAGCGATCCCATCGGCCGCGTCATCCGCCCTGCACCTCGAGGCGGCGCAGCGTGCGCCCCATGCAGGCGCGGCCCAGCGCCACGAGCAGCAGCAGCCAGAGGCACTGCAGGCCCAGGCCTGCGAGCGCGTCCAGGCCGGCCATGCGGCCGAAGTAGATGCGGGCGGGGATGTCCACCACGCCGGCCAGCGGCTGCAGCAGCAGCGCGAGCTGCCACGCATCGGGCAGCAGGGCCAGCGGCAGCAGGTTGCCCGACAGCACGATGACCAGCGGGCCGGCCAGCGTGTTGATGCCGCGCTCGTTCAGCGCGGCTGCCGTGGCAATGTTGAGCAGCATCACCAGCGCGGTGGACAGCAGCAGGGCCAGCAGCACCGACACCGCGAAGCCCAGCGCCGCCGCGGGCCCTGCCGGTGGCTGCAGTGCCCAGTGGCCCAGGCCCGCCAGCGGCAGGGCCACGCCGGTGAAGGCCGCCATCAGCGCGAGGCGCGGCAGCACGCGCGCGGCGGTCCACCCGGCCGAGCGCACGAACCACAGCGCATAGGCATCGACGGGACGCAGCCGGTCGTACGCCACCGCGCCGGTGCGCACCGCCTGCGCGATCTCCGGATCGCTCGCCCAGGGCAGGAGGGCGAACAGCCCCTGCGCCAGCCAGACATAGGTGATGGCCTGCTCCAGCGAAAGGGGGGTGCCGGCGGCGCCCGCCGCGCCGCCGTAGAAGGCGGTCAGCACCATGGCCTTGATGCCGCCCCACCAGCACTGGGTGATGAAGCCCGCCCACGCGGCCGTGCGGTACTGCAGCATGACGAGAAATCGCGAGGCGAAGGCCGCCATGTAGGGGCGCAGGAGTTCGCGTGCGGTCATTCCTGCGGGCCTTCAGGATTCCGACGCGCCGTGCAGGGCATAGAAGCGTGCGATGACGGCTTCGATGGTCAGGTCGTCCGACCCGTCCTGCCCGGGCAGGGCGCCATCCGCGCCCCGCGCCGCGGCGACCTGCGCCCGCAGCGCCTCCACCGGGCCGTCGGCCAGCACGCGGCCGTGGCCGATCACGATCACGCGCCCGGCCAGCGCTTCGACGTCGTGCATGTCGTGCGTGGTCAGCAGCACCGTGGTGCCGCGCTCGCGGTTGGCGCGCCTCACGAAGTCGCGCACGGCCAGCTTGGACGGGGCGTCCAGGCCGATGGTGGGTTCGTCGAGGAACAGGATGTCGGGCTCGTGCAGCAGCGCGGCGGCGATCTCGGCGCGCATGCGCTGGCCCAGCGACAGCTGGCGCACCGGCTGGCCGAGCACGCGCTCCAGGCTCAGCAACGCCACCAGTTCGTCGCGCGTGCGGGCGAAGCGTTCGGGGGGCACCCGGTAGATGTCGCGCAGCAGCGCAAAGCCGTCGCCCACCGGCAGGTCCCACCAGAGCTGGGTGCGCTGTCCGAACACCACGCCGATGCGGCCCACGTGCCGCTCGCGGTCGAGGAAGGGGTCGCGCCCGTCGATCTCGACGCTGCCGCCGTCGGGCCGCAGGATGCCGGCCAGGATCTTGATGGTGGTCGATTTGCCCGCGCCGTTCGGGCCGATGAACCCCAGCATCTCGCCGCGCTGCAGCGCGAACGACACGCCACCGAGCGCCTCCACCGTGCGGTGGCGCGGGCGCACCAGCGCCCGCAGCGCGCCGAGCACGCCAGGGTCGCGCTCGTGGATGCGGTAGGACTTCTGCAGCTGGCGGGCGACGATATGGGGCATGGCGGAAGGGCGCGAATGCTACACGACGGGCCCGGCACGGCCCAGCGGCGACAATCGCCGGTTGCTTCGCTTGCCGCCTTCCGCCATGAAAACCCGCTTCATCCTCATCCAGACCAGCCATGCCGGCAACGTGGGCGCCGCCGCGCGCGCCATGAAGACCATGGGCTTCGGCGACCTGGTGCTGGTGGCCCCGCGCTGGGCCAACGTGCTGCGCCGCGAGGAAACCATCCAGCGCGCGAGCGGTGCGCTCGACGTGCTGGAGAACGCGCGCATCGTCGATACGCTGGACGAGGCGCTGGACGGCATCAGCCACCTCTGCGCCACGGCGATGACCCCGCGCGACTTCGGCCCCCCCACGCGCACGCCGCGCGAGCACTTCGAATTGCTATTAAAAAGAGAGCATAAAAACGAATGTTCCCGGCGGCATCTGGCCGATCTGGCCCTGGAAGGTGGCCTGCCGGTCGTGCCCGGGCCGGCGGACGAGGCTCCGGCCCCCGAGAGCGGCGTGGCCTTCCTGTTCGGCTCGGAGCGCTTCGGCATGGCCAACGACGACGTCTACCGCTGCCACGTGGCGCTTTCCATCCCCACCAACCCCGGTTTCGGCTCGCTCAACCTGGGCGCGGCCATCCAGGTGATCGCCTACGAGTGGCGGCTGGCGCTGGGCGGATTTCCCGTGCGCGATGCGGCGCCTGCGGCCGACCGCGCCGACGCGGCGCAGGTGGCGGGCATGCTGGCGCATTGGGAGCGCGCGCTGGTGGACATCGGCTTCCTCGATCCGGCGGCGCCCAAGAAGCTCATGCCCCGGCTCAACCAGCTTTTCAACCGCGCGCAACCCAGCCCCGAGGAAATCCACATCCTGCGCGGTGTCGCCAAGGCGATGACGGAAGCCGCGCGGGCGAAGCGATAGACTGCACGGCTCTTTCCGTTACGTGCTTATTCCCCCGTAAGCCCATCGCCTTCCCATGCTTGCCCGCCTGCGCTCCGACATCCAGTGCATCCTCGACCGCGACCCCGCGGCCCGCAGCACCTGGGAGGTGGTCACCTGTTACCCGGGCCTGCACGCGATCTGGCTGCACCGGCCCGCGCACTGGTGCTGGACGCATGGCCTGAAGTGGCCCGGGCGCTTCATCTCGCACTTCGCGCGCTGGTTCACGGGCATCGAGATCCACCCCGGCGCCAGGATCGGCAACCGCGTCTTCTTCGACCACGCCATGGGCGTGGTCGTGGGCGAAACCGCCGAGATCGGCGACGGCTGCACCATCTACCAGGGCGTCACCCTGGGCGGCACCTCGCTCTACAAGGGCGCCAAACGGCACCCCACGCTCGGCCGCGACGTGGTGGTGAGTGCAGGCGCGAAGGTGCTGGGCGGTTTCGAGGTGGGCGACGGCGCCAAGATCGGCAGCAACGCCGTGGTCATCAAGCCTGTGCCCGCCGGCGCCACGGCCGTGGGCATCCCGGCGCGCATCATCCCCTCGCGCGCCGGCCAGAGCGCCGACGTCACCGAGGCCGGCCCGCAGCCGCCGCGGCCGTTCTCGGCCTACGGCGTCACGCAGGAGGACGATCCGCTGTCGCAGGCCATGCGCGGCCTCATCGACAACGCCTCCTCGCAGGAGCGGCAGATCGCGCTGCTGTGGGCCGCCATCGAAAAGCTCTCGCACGCCGCGCCGCAGGCCCGCGACTGCGTGCCCTGCGATGCCACGCGCAACGAGCAGTTCGAGGCCGAGAAGCTCAACGCCCTGGTCGGCAAGTAGCCCGGCCCCTGCGTTGCGCCGGCTTCAGCGCTTTTCGTAGAACGCGCGGATCGGCGCGTCGAACGCTTCGTGGTCGAGCTGCCACAGGCCCATGGGCCCGCGCAGGTAGGGAATCGGATAGGTCGAGTCGGTCGGGTACTGCGACCAGAACTCCTTCGCGCGCGGGAAGGTCATCGGCGGCAGCCCCAGGCGGGGATCGGCCGGCTCCAGGCGGGCAACCCCGGTGATCCGGTAGTCGTAGTTCTTCGCCGGTGCATCCGCCAGCACCTGGTCGATGCGCTTGGCGACAGGCAGGGCACTCAGCAGGAGCACGGTTACCAGCAGCCCCGTGAGCGCCTGCGACTCGCGGGCCGGCACGCCGCCACCCAGCAGTTGCCGGTAGGTCAGCAGCCAGACGAGCACCCCGGACACCAGGGTGCCGGCCCAGGTGAGCGGATGGCGCAGGATGCGGAAGATCTGCGCATCGGTCAGTTCGAAGCGCGAGACCACGAAGGTGTCGATGAGCGCGAAGAACAGCAGCGCGAAGAAGAGCACCATCACCACCCGGCTGCGCGGGTTCTTCTCCAGCGCGAAGTCCTGCGTCTGCTCTTCGGTCAGCTCCAGCTCGGTGAACACCGCACGGAAGATGTCCGCCAGCGCTTCCCGCGAGAGCAGCGCATTCATGCCCGTGTCGGCCGTGAAGAGGATCTCGCCGCGCGGTGTCGTCAGTTGTCCCCAGTGCAGGTTGCCGGAGCGCAGCGTGCGGTTGCCCAGCCATTGCGCGCGGCTCTGGCGCAGGTCGATCAGCACATCGAACGCACGGCCATCCTTGTTCCAGAAACCCTTGATGCGCACGCTGTGGTCGCCCTCGGCGATCAGCACGCCCTTGCCTTCGAAGGCCAGCAGGCGCAGCCACCGCTCGAAGAACCGCGGCCGTGCCACATTGATGCGCCAGAAGCGCTGGCCCTTGAGGCTTTGGACCAGCGAGTCCTGGCGCCGTTTCATGCTCCGGTACCGGAAGAACAAGGGGAGCATGACGGCCAGCAGGACCAGTTGGGCGAGGGCGAACAGGAGCAGGGACATGGGGTGCGAACGGCAGGGGCAGGGAGGCCGGCGGGAGCGCGCGGCCGCGCTTTATGGCCTCTCAGGCTTACGCCTTCCTTGCAAAGGCCCGGCCTGCGCAGCGCGCATGCCCAAAAAGCATGGAGCAGGCCCGCCGGCGGCGTGGCGAGCCGCGGCCGGGGTCACTCCGGCCGTGCGGGACGGCGCGCATCCTTGGGGCGGAACGCCTTGCAGACCGCGTCGCGCGTTTCCAGGTATGGGCCGCCGATGAGATCGATGCAATACGGGACGGCCGCGAAGATACCCTGCACGACCGCCTGGCCCCCGGCATCCTTCAGGCCTTCGAGCGTTTCCGCGATGGCCTTGGGCTGGCCCGGCAGATTGACGATGAGGCTGCCGTGCCGGACCACCGCGACCTGCCGCGACAGGATGGCCGTGGGCACGAAGCGCAGGCCGATCTGCCGCATCTGCTCGCCGAAGCCCGGCATCTCGCGGTGCGCCACGTCCAGCGTGGCGTCGGGCGTGACGTCGCGCGGGGCCGGGCCCGTGCCGCCCGTGGTCAGCACGAGGTGGCAGCCCGCGGTGTCCACCAGTTCGGTGAGCGTGGCCGCGATGCGCTCGCGTTCGTCGGGGATGAGCCGCGGCTCGAAATGCAGCGGGTTGTGGAGCGCGCGCGACAGCCAGTCGCGCAGCGCGGGCAGGCCCTTGTCTTCATAGACGCCGCTGCTCGCGCGGTCGCTCACCGAGACGATGCCGATGCGTACCGGCTCGGGCGGCGGCAACGCCGGTGCGGCGGCGGAGTCAGGCATCGTGCTCGGTGCCTTCGTGGCGGGCCTGGGTGCCCGCGTCGTCCATCTGCTCGCGCACCAGCTGGAACAGCTCGCGGTATGCGCGGCCCTTGCGGGGCGCGAGGCCCTGGGAAACCTGCACGTTCGCCTCCTTGCCTTCAGGGGCGTCCTTGCGGGCCTGGCGGATCAGCGCGCGCAGCTGCTGGGTGTCGGTGCGCGGAAAGCGCTCCATCCAGAGCGGCAGCGCACCGTCGTCGCCGATGAGCCGGTCGCGCCAGTGTTCGGTTTCGTGCAAGGCGAGCTTCTCGGTGGCCGAGCCGTTGTGCTGCTCGTCGAGGGCAGCACGCGCCGCGAGGACCACGGCCAAATCGAGCTGGCGCATGAGCTTGCCCACGTACTGCATCTGCCGGCGCTTGCCCTCGAAGTTCGTGATGCGGCGGGCTTCGGCCAGCGCGTCCTGCAGCTTCTCGGGCAGCTGCAGGCGCTGCATCAGGTCGTTGCGCAGGGTCAGCAGATCCTGGCCGAGCTGCTGCAGGGCGTCGCTCTCGCGCTTGAGGTCGGTGCGGCTGGCGTCGGGCGTGCCTTTGAGCTCGGCCTTGAGTTGCAGGTCCAGCTCGCTGCCTTCGGCAACGAAATGGCCCTTCACGTAATAGCCTTTTTTGGGTTTACGGGACATGAAAAGGGGGAATGGAGGTGCCTACGCGGAGGCAATGGGGCGGCAAGTATCATAGCCGCCGATATGACGACACCCCGCTCCCGCGCCGCAGCCCCTGCCGCTGCACCCACCGCCCGCTCCGTCTCCCCCGCGCCTGCTGCGTCCGGCTCCGCGCCTGGCAATGGCTTCAGCTACAGCCGCGGCGTGTTCGAGGAACTCGTGGACCGGGCCCTGGCCCATGCCCGCAAGCTCGGCGCCACCGATGCCGGCGCCGAGGCCTCCGAAGGCTGCGGCCTGTCGGTGAGCGTGCGCAAGGGCGAACTGGAAACCGTGGAGCGCAACCGCGACAAGTCCCTGGGCGTGACGGTCTACATCGGCCACCGCCGGGGCAACGCGAGCACGTCCGACTTCTCCTCCCGCGCCATCGAGCAGACCGTGCAGGCGGCCTACGACATCGCGCGGTTCACGGCCGAAGACCCCGTGGCCGGCCTGCCCGACGAGGCCGACGTGGCCGCGCCCGGCACGCACCGCGATCTGGACCTCTTCCACCCCTGGGCGATCGACAGCGAGGAGGCCGCGCGCATCGCCCTCGAATGCGAAGAGGCCGCGCTGCGCACCCACAAGCGCATCACCAACAGCGAAGGCGCCTCGGTCTCCGCCCAGCAGAGCCATTTCTTCAGCGCCCACACGCGGGGCTTCCGGGGCGGCTATGCCAGCTCGCGCCACAGCCTCTCCGTGGCACCCATCGCCTCCCTGCCCGGGCGCAATGCCGAGATGCAGCGCGATGCGTGGTATTCCTCCATGCGCAGCGCGGCCGAACTGGCCTCGCCCGCCGCCGTGGGCCGCTACGCGGCCGAGCGCGCCCTGAGCCGCCTGGGCAGCCGCAAGATCCCCACCACCGAATGCCCGGTGCTGTTCGAATCGACCCTGGCCGCGGGCCTGCTGGGCGCCTTCACGCAGGCCGTGAGCGGCGGCGCGCTCTACCGCAAGAGCACGTTCCTGCTCGACTCGCTGGGCCAGCGCGTCTTCCCCGAGCACATCCACATCGACGAAGACCCGTTCATCGCGCGCGGCAAGGGCAGTTCGCCCTTCGACGAAGAGGGCGTGCGCGTGGCCGCGCGCAAGCTGGTGGATGCCGGCGAGGTGCAGGGCTACTTCCTCAGCAGCTATTCGGCCCGCAAGCTCGGCATGAAGACCACGGGCAATGCCGGCGGCTCGCACAACCTGGTGCTCACGTCGCGCCTCACCCGGCCCGAGGACGACCTGGACGCCATGCTGAAGAAGCTCGGCACGGGGCTCTTCGTGATCGAACTCATGGGCCAGGGCGTGAACTACGTCACGGGCGACTATTCGCGCGGCGCGAGCGGCTTCTGGGTCGAGAACGGCGAGATCGCCTTCCCGGTCCACGAGATCACCATCGCGGGCAACATGAAGGACATGTTCCTCGGCATCCAGGCCGTGGGCGCGGACGCCTACAACTACGGTGCCAAGACCGTGGGCTCGATCCTCGTCGATCGCATGAAGGTGGCTGGCAGCTGAGCCGGCCAACCACGAGCCGCCCATGGAAAAAACCCGCCATCGGCGGGTTTTTTCCATGGGGCCGGGCGCGGTGCGCGCTCAGCGCTGGCGGCGCAGGCGCGCGATGCCGAACATGCCGAGCAGCGAGGCCATGAGGATCAGGCCCCACTCGGACACGGTCGGGATCGCCGCGGTCGTCGCCACCGGGGCCACGGCCATCGAGACGCTCACGGGCGAGTTGTTGCCCGTGCTGCGGGACGTGTCGGTGACGGTGGCGGTCAGGCAGGTGTCGGTCACGCCGCTGTTGCCCGTGCCGGTGGTGGCGCACGAGGAATTGTGGGTGGAGGTGCCGTTGGTGCCGGCGACGACGAAGGCCGCGAAGCGGTTACCGGCCGTGTGCGGTGCCGTGCCGGACTGCCACAGCACGATCTGCATGACGTTCACGCTCGTGATGTTGCCGGAGGCATCGGTGGAGATGCGCAGCGTGTTGAGGCGCGCGTTCGTGTCGGTGGAGGCCACCGTGTCGAGACCGTTGGAAAAGCTGTACGAGGTAACCGTCGAGCCGATTTCCAGGTTGGCGGCGTTCGCCGGCAGGGCGCCGGCCGTGGTGAACGAGCCGGAAACATTGTGCGTGGTGAGGAAGTTCGCGCACAGGCTGGCGGGCACCGTGGTGCAGTTCGTGTAGTTCTGGATGGTCGTGTAGTTGCCGGTGCTGGTCACGTTGACCGTGGCGCCGAACGACGTGCCTGCTGCGACTGCGGCCACCAGGCCCAATAGGAATTTTTTCACTGTCACCTCCGCTTGTTAGCAAAATGTTACTGCCCCTCACAGTGTACGAGGTCGATCTGCCCGCGAGGTTGCGGCGCCGCCACATTTCAATAGGCGGCACCCGGCTTCGGTGGGGCTGACTCGGCCGTGCCGCCGAATTGCGCCCGCAGCCGCCGCGCCGCATTGACGAACATCAGGACATCCACCCCCACGGCCACGAACGTGCAGCCCAGGTCGAGGTAGCGCTGCGCGAGCGCGGGGTCGGAGGTGAGCGTGCCCGCCGCCTTGCCGCTCGCGACGATGGTCTTCATGGCGCCTTCGATGGCGGCCTGCACCTCGGGGTGGCCCGGGTTGCCGCGGTGGCCCATGGAGGCGGCCAGGTCGGCCGGGCCGATGAAGACGCCGTGCACGCCGTCCACCGCGCAGATGGCGGGCAGGTTCTGCAAGGCGGTCACCGTCTCGGCCTGCACGAGCAGGCAGACCTCGTCGTCGGCCACGGCGAGGTAATCGGCGCGGCCGCTCCACTGCGACACGCGCCCCACGGCGCTGCCCACGCCGCGGATGCCGCGCGGCGGGTACTGCGTGGCCGCGGCGATGGCGCGGGCCTGATCGGCCGTATCGACCATGGGCACGAGCAGCGTGCGCGCGCCGATGTCCAGCATCTGCTTGATGAGCGCGGTGCTGCCTTCCACCACGCGCACCACGGGCTGGGACGCGTGGGGCGCCACGGCTTGCAGCGTGGCGAGCGTGCTGCGCACGTCGTTGGGCGCGTGCTCGCCGTCGATCAGCAGCCAGTCGTAGCCGGTGGTGGCGGCCGCTTCCGCGAGGTACGGGTCGGCCATGGAGAGCCACAGGCCGATCTGGGGGCGGCAGGCGGCAAGGGCGGATTTGAAGGGGTTGTGTGCGGGCATGGCGAAAGGGGGGGGGGAGCGACGGAAGAAGGGTTGCAGGGGCGCGGGCCGTGGCCGGCTCAGCCGTCCGCGAGCAGGTGGCCGGGCTGCAGCGGCCGGCCCTGCCAGTGGTCGAGGATATTGCGCGCGGTGGCCATGGCCACGCGCAGCGCGGCATCGCGGGTCACGCCGGCGACGTGCGGCGTCAGCAGCACCTGCGGCAGCGCCGCGAGCGGGTGATGCGCGGGCAGCGGCTCGGTATCGAAGGTGTCCAGCCCCGCACCGGCGAGGTGGCCGCCCTGCAGCGCCGCGATGAGCGCCGCTTCGTCCACCACCGGGCCGCGCGCGGTGTTGACCAGCAGGCCGCCGGGCCGCATCCAGGCCAGTTCGCGCGCGCCGATGAGGCCGCGCGTGCGCTCGGTCAGCGGGCAGTGCAGGCTCAGGATGTCCACGCGCGAGAGGAAGCGCTCCAGGTCGGGCTCGGCGTCGAAGCCGTCCGCCTGGCCTGACGGGCGCAGCACCAGCACCTGCGCGCCCAGGGCAGCGGCCAGGCGCGCGGTGGCGCGGCCGATGCTGCCGAAGCCCACGATGCCGACCACCGAGCCCCGGAAATCCCGGCCCTGCCACTGGCTGCCGGCCCAGCCGCCCGCGCGCACGCGGCGGTCCAGTTCGGGCAGCTGGCGCGTGAGGGCGAGCATGAGCGCCAGCGCGTGCTCGGCCACCGCGTCGGCATTGGCGCCCAGCGCCACGGCCACCGCCACGCCGCGGTCCCGGGCGGCGGCACGGTCCACGCTGTCCACCCCCGCACCGTTCTTGGCCACGATGCGCAGCGCGGGGGCCGCGGCCAGCACGCGCGCGGTGACGGGCGGCGAGCCGCGCAGCACCAGCGCCTGTGCGCCGGTGGCTGCGAGCTGCGCGGCCAGCGCGTCTTCCGTGACCGGGCCCGCCATGCAGTGCACGCGCCCGCCGGCTGCGTGCAGCAGGTCCTGCGCGCCCTCGGACCAGTGCGCGGCGGTGACCAGGACGTCGAAGGGGGCCTGCGCCACGGGCGCGTGGGCGGAGGGCGGAGAAGAAGAGGCTGCGTTCATGGCGCGGTCGTGCGGAAGGTCGTGCGGGAGGCCGGGTGCGGGTGCATCAGTCGATCTTGATGCCGTTGGACTGGATGACCTTGCCGTAGCGGTTCCATTCGTCCTGCGTGAAGCGCGCCAGCGCCTGCGGCGTGCCCGGCTGCGGGCGCACGCCGAGCGCGCCCAGGCGTTCGAGCACCTCGGGCTGGCGCAGCACGGCGTTCAGCGCGGTGTTGAGCGTGGCCAGCACCTCCTTGCCGGTCCTGGCGGGCGCGTAGAGCGCATACCAGGCGTTGACCTCGAAGCCGGGGTAGCCGGCCTCGGCGAAGGTGGGCAAGTCGGGCAGCTCCGGCAGGCGCGCGGGCGCGGCCACGGCCAGTGCCCGCACCTTGCCGCCCTTGTAGGGCACGTGGTTGATCTGCACCTGCGCGGCCTGCTTGAACAGCTCGGCCGAGAGATGCAGCGGCGAGCCGTTGCCCGACGAGCCGTAGTTGAGCGTGCCGGGCTGCTTGCGCGCGGCGTCCACCAGCGCACGCACGCTGGTGTAGGGCGAGTCCTGGGCCACCACGAGCACCATGGGCACCACGCCGATCAGGCCGATGGGCGCGAAATCCGCCACCGCGTCGTAGCCCGGCCTGGCATACAGGTGCGGGCTCACGGCGTGGCTGGCGAGCGAACCCAGCACCAGCGTGTAGCCGTCGGGCGCGGCCTTGGCCGCCGCCGTGGTGCCGATGGTGGTGCCCGCCCCGGGGCGGTTGTCGACCACCACGGGCTGCCTGAGCGCATCCCCCAGCTTCTGCCCGACCAGCCGCGCCACGGCATCGTTGGCGCCGCCGGCCGGGTAGGGCACCAGCAGCGTGACGGGTTTGGACGGATAGGCGTCGGCCGCCTGCACGGCCGAGAGTGGCGCGGCCAGGCCGCAGAGCGCGAGCGCGGCCGAGAGCAGCACGCCGCGGCGGGCCGCGCGGGCGCCGGAATGGGAAGCGATGGGAACCATGGTTGTCTCCTGGTGTTGGTATAGGTTTTTTGGGCAGTGGACGGACAAAGGCCGGCACGGCGCCCACGCGCACCGTGCCGGGTGGGGAATCGATTCAGCGGTCCATGGGTTTTTCGGTGGGTGGCCTGTGGCGGGGGCGCAGGAAATCAGTCGAGCCCGCCCTGGCAGAGGTACTTGGTGTGCAGGTAGTCGTCGAGCCCGTGGGTGGAGCCCTCGCGGCCGTAGCCCGACTCCTTCACCCCGCCGAAGGGCGCGGCCTCGGCCGCCAGCGCCCCTTCGTTGATGCCCACGATGCCCGTCTCCAGCAGCCCCGCCACGCGCCAGATCCGCCGCACGTCCCGGCTGTAGAAGTACGCCGCCAGCCCGAAGGGCGTGTCGTTGGCCGCCGCGATCACCTCCGCCTCGCTGCCGAAGCGCGTGAGCGGCGCCACCGGCCCGAACGTCTCCTCGCACGCGCAGGCCATGGTGGCGTCCGCGTTCTCCAGCACCGTGGGCGCGTAGTAGTGCGCGCCCAGCTCGGTGAGGCGCCGGCCGCCCGTGAGCACCCGGGCGCCCCGCGCCACCGCGTCCTCCACGTGCCGCTCGATCTTCTCCACCGCCCGCGCGTTGATCATCGGCCCGATCTGCGAGGCGGCATCGCCCGCCGGGCCCACCGCCAGCGCCGCCACGCGGGCGGTGAGCTTGCGCGCGAATTCCTCGTGCACGGCATCGTGCACGAACACCCGGTTGGGGCACACGCAGGTCTGCCCGCCGTTCCTGAACTTGGCGGCCATGAAGCCTTCCACGGCCGCGTTCACGTCGGCGTCCTCGAAGACGATGAAGGGCGCGTTGCCGCCCAGCTCCAGCGAGAGCTTCTTGAGCGTGTCGGCGCTGCGCCGCGCCAGGTGCTTGCCCACGGGCGTGGAGCCCGTGAAGGTGATCTTGCGCACGCGCGGATCGTCCAGCCACGCATCGACCACCCCGGGCGTGTGCTCGCGCGAGGCGGTGACGATGTTGAGCACGCCTGCGGGGATGCCCGCTTCCCCGGCCAGCGCCACCAGCGCCAGCGAGGTGAGCGGCGTGTCCTCCGCGGGCTTGCAGACCACCGTGCAGCCGGCGGCCAGCGCCGGGGCGATCTTGCGCGCGATCATCGCGGCGGGAAAGTTCCACGGCGTGATGGCGGCCACCACGCCCACGGGCTCCTTCAGGGCGAACATGCGCCGGCCCGGCACGGGCGCGGGGATGACCTCGCCGTTCATGCGCGTGGCCTCTTCGCCGAACCACTCGATGTAGCTGGCGGCGTAGGCCACCTCGCCGCGGCCCTCGGCGAGCGGCTTGCCCTGCTCCCAGGAGATGAGGGCGCCCAGCGCGTCCTGGCGGGCCATGACGAGGTCGTTCCAGCGCTTGATGAGCGCGGCGCGCTGCTTGGCGGGCACCGCGCGCCAGGCGGCGAAGGCGGCGTGCGCGGCGTCGGTGGCGGCGCGCGCATCGGCCGCGCCGCCGTCGGGCACGTGGGCGATCACGCCGCCGGTGGCCGGGTCGGTGACGGCGAAGGTGGCGCCGCTGGCGGCGTCCTGCCAGCGGCCGGCGATGTGGTGCTGCGAGCGCACCAGGGGCTGGGCGGCGGCGGCCAGGGGGGAGGTGGGGATGGTGGAAGGGGTGGGTGCGGTCATTTTGGGCACCGGATCGGCTCCATGCCGCCGGATTCATTCAATAGTTTGCTATTGTTTTTATAGTGAATTCGCTGTGGCGCGGTGGGCTAGCTCACGATGCCCAGGTGCCACGGCACGAACTCGTGGTCGCCCAGGCCCAGCAGTTCGCTCTTGGTCGCCTCGCCGCTCGCGTGCTGCAGGATCTGCGCGAAGATGCGCTCGCCCATCTCGGGCACCGTCAGTTCGCCGTCGAGGATCACGCCGCAGTTGATGTCCATGTCCTCTTCCAGCCGGCGGTACATGGGCGTGTTGCTCGCGAGCTTGATCGTCGGCGCGGGCTTGCTGCCGAACATCGAGCCGCGGCCCGTGGTGAAGCAGATCAGCTGCGCGCCGCTCGCGATCTGGCCCGTGGCGGCCACCGGGTCGTAGCCCGGCGAATCCATGAACACGAAGCCGCTCTCGTCGATGCGCTCGGCGTACTCGTACACCGCGCGCAGCGGCGTGGTGCCGCCCTTCATCGCGGAGCCGAGCGATTTCTCGAAGATGTTGGCCAGGCCCCCGGCCTGGTTGCCGTGGCCCACCACGCCGTTGAACTGCGCGTTCTGCCCGGCCGCGTAGCGCTCCCACCAGGCGAGCCGGTCCAGCAGCTTCCGGCCCACTTCCGGGCTGATCGCGCGGCGCGTGAGCATGAACTCCACGCCGTGGATCTCCGGCGTCTCCGAGAGGATGGCCGTGCCGCCGTGGCGCACCAGCACGTCCATCGCCGCGCCCAGCGCCGGGTTGGCCGTAATGCCCGAGAAGCCATCCGAGCCGCCGCATTCGAGCCCGATCTTCAGGTGGCTGGCCGGCACCGTGCTGCGGCGCGCCTCGTTGGCCGCGGGCAGCATGGCCTCGATGGCCGCGATGCCCGCGGCGATGGTCGCGCGCGTGCCGCCCACGTCCTGCATCACCAGCGTGTGCAGCAGCCGGCCGCGCTCCAGCCCCTGGGATTCCACGAGACCATCCACCTGGTTGCGCTCGCAGCCCAGGCCCACTATCAGCACGCCCGCCAGGTTGGGGTGGCGCGCGTAGCCCGCGATCGTGCGGCGCAGCACGTCGAAATGCTCGCTGGGCGAAGACATGCCGCAGCCGCTGGTCTGCGCGAACGCCACCACGCCGTCCACGTGCGGAAACGGCCGCAGCCGCTCCGGCGTGAAGTGCGCGGCGATGTTCTTGATGACGGTGGCCGAGCAGTTCACCGACGACAGGATGCCGATGAAGTTGCGCGTGCCCACGCTGCCGTCCGCGCGCACGAAGCCCTGGAAGGTGGCGCGCTCGGCCTCCGGCACGTAGTGCACGGGCTGCACGTCCGCACCGAAGGCCGGGTCGCGGTAGTAATCGACCAGCTCGATGTTGTGGCTGTGCACGTAGTCGCCCGGCTCCAGGTCGCGCGTGGCGACGCCGATCACCGTGTCGTACTTCTTCACCTGCTCGCCCTGCGCGATGCGCCGCGCGGCGATCTTGTGCCCCGGCGGCACCTGCGCGCGCGTGCGCACCCCCAGTTCGGGAATCTCCTGCCCCAGCGCCAGCGCCGCCTTGGCGACGAACACGTTGTCGTTGGGATGCAGGTGCAGCAGCGGACTGTCAAGGCTGGGCATGCGGGGCTTTCATCGTGGTGTTTGCGTATTTCTCGAAGCGCGGGGCCTTGTCGCCAGCACGGCCAACCGCCTGCGATACCGGCGCGGCCCAGGCCAGCAGACGCCGCGGAACCGGCTTCGCCGGGCCGCTGGCATCGTCCCCCTTCCCGGCGCAAGCCGGGAGAAGGGGGAAGGCGCGCAGCGCCTCAGGGGGTTGTCAGGACTTCATCAGTTCGCGCAGCTTCAGCTTGTCGATCAGCACGGTTTCCTTGGCGTACACGGTGTTCACGTATTTCTCGTAGTCGGGCCCGTCCAGGTAGAGCAGCGGCGCATCGAGCTTGTCGGCCACGGCCTTGAACTCGGGGCTGGCCACGGCCTGGCGGAAGGCATCGCGCAGCTTCGCGGCGATGGCCGGGTCCAGGCCCTTGGGCGCGCCGATGCCGTTGGGCGCATCCACCACCACGTCGTAGCCCAGCTCGCGCAGCGTGGGCGTGTCCTTGAAGCGTGCCGTGCGCTGCTCGCCCCAGGTGGCCAGCAGCCGCAGCTTGCCGGCCTCCACGTGCGGGGCCCACGAGCTGGAATCGGCCAGCGCGTCCACGTGCCCGCCCAGCACGCCCTGCAGCGCCTCCGCGCCGCCCTTGAACGGCACGTGGTTCAGGCGGATGCCCGCCACGCTCGCGAATTCCTCCATGCCCACGTGCGTGGCACCGCCCACGCCGGCATGCGCATACGTCACCTGGCTCGGATGGGCCTTGGCGTGCTGCACGAAATCCTTCAATGTCTTGAACGGCGAATCGGCCGGCACGGCGATGCCGAAGGTCTGGCCCGACGTGCGGGCGATGTACGTGAAATCCTTGCGCGGATCGGCCTGCAGCGTGCCCAGCTGCGAGAAGCGCGTGACCGAGATCGGGATCTGCCCGATCGTGTAGCCATCGGGCCGCGCCTGGGCAAGGGCCTTGGAGCCGATCATCCCCGAGGCGCCCGCGCGGTTCTCCACCGCGATCGACTGGCCCAGCACGCGGCCGGCCACCGTGCACAGCGTGCGCATCGACTGGTCGGCCGTGCCGCCCGCGGGCCAGGGGCAGATGAAGGTGATCGGGCGGTCGGGGTAGGTGCCCTGCGCGAGCAGGCGCGCGGGCGCGGAGGCGAGGGCGAGCGTGGCGGTGCCGAGGGCGCCCAGCACGAGCTGGCGCCGGCCGCAGCGTGGGGTCTGCATGGGGGATGTCTCCTGTTTCTTATGGATCGGTACGGACAGGCGCCATTGTTCAGAAGCAGGACATGACAATCCAATGAAAATACGGACTGTCTTCATAACCTCCAGGGAATGACCGCGCATGGCCCAGATCGACCGCATCCTGCGCTCCAACCTCAAGCTGCGGCACCTGCAGATGCTGGTGGCGCTCGACCAGTTCCGCCACGTGGGGCGCGCGGCCGAATTCCTGGCCGTCACGCAACCGGCCGTCTCCAAGACGCTGGCCGAGATCGAGCGCATGTTCGGCCTGCCGCTTTTCGAGCGCTCCACGCGCGGCACCGAACCCACGGCCGCGGGCGACAGCGTGGTGCGCTTCGCGCGGTCGGTACTGGCCGGCTACGAACGCACGCGCGACGAGATCGCCGCCGAAGCCAGCGGCGCGCGCGGCCGCGCCAGCGTGGGCGCCATGGTCGCCGCCACGCCGGTGCTGCTCGCACAGGCTGTGGAGCGGCTCAAGGCGCGCTCGCCCCACGTGACCGTGCTCATCGAAGAGGGCGACCTCACGCGCCTGCTGCCCAAACTGCGCCTGGGCGAGTTGGACCTGTTCGTCGGCCGCCTGGAGCCGGGCTACGCCTCGCCCGACCTGGAGACCGAAGCCCTCTACGACGACCCCATGGTCGCCGTCGTGCGCCCGGGCCACGCGCTGGCCCGCAAGCGCCAGCCCCGCTGGTCCGACATCGCCGCCCAGCCCTGCGTGCTGCCCCCGCCCTGGGCCTCGCTGCGTGTGAAACTGGAGCAGCAGTTCTTCGCCCACGGCCTGCACCCACCGGCCGACATCGTCGAATCGGCCTCCTTCCTCTCGCAGATCACCTTCATCCACCAGCGCGGCGCCGTGGCCTTCATGGCCCGCACCGTGGCGCGGCATTGCGCGGCGCAGGGGATGGTGGCGGTGCTGAAGCTGCCCGTGCCGGTGGAGCTGCCGCCCGTGGGAATCATCCGCATGCGGGGGCGCGAGGGGACGGCGGTGACGGAGGCGCTGGTGGGGTGTTTGAGGGAGGTGGGGCGGTGAGCGCAGGGCCCGTGCGGTAATCGGCGCGCTGCTGTGACAGGGTGGATCAGAGCGCCGCAAGGGTATTCAGCTTCTGTTTTTGGAGATTCTTTCGATGGCCGCCTGCTTCAATTGCCGTACTTACGTTTCTCTGTATGACGACAAATGCCCGTACTGCGGTTCTATTTTCAGGCCGGGTAGCTGGCAGACCGCTACCGATCTGGTGGAGCCGGCCGCTGGCGGATGGGGTTTCAGCGCCAAGACATTGCGCGGGCGCGTGTTCGCCGTCACCTGCCTTGCGGTGCCGCTCTGGGTGCCGTTGGTCCTGGGTCTGCTTCTGGGGCGGCAGCCCGGCGGAGCGTTCGGAATTCTGTTGCTTCTGGCGCTTTTCATCTTCATCCCTGGCGTGTATGTCATCGCCAATCTGCCTCGTTGGCCCGGCTCCATCCGGCTGATTGCGTGTCTGGCCTACGTTTTCCTTGCGGAGGTTGCCGCGTTCCTGGTGCTGTCCTGGGTGGATTGGATCTGGAGGAATGTGGCTCTTTTGTGATGAGGCGATCGCTTCATCGTCATGGAGGCGGCGTGGCTGCGGGTGAGGGCGCGAGGCGAAGCTCGCCCAACGTCCATCTGGAAACTACCAAGCCTGAATGGATGGGTTGGATGGATAGTTGGGTTGCGTCGACAGTTGTTAAACCAAAAAAATGGAGGGAGGAATCGATGCAGAAGTCAAAATTGACAGCGCGCTTTCGCGCCTGTGCTTTAGTGGTGGCCACGGCCTGGGCTACGAGCGCGGGAGCATTTCAGGTGCTGCCCAAGGTCAGCGATGCAGATCGCAAGATATCCAAGCTGGGTAGCAATCCCGTACTGGATTACCTGGGGCACTGGTTTGTCGGGAATGGCATTCCCATCATGAAATCGCCTGTCCATGAAGCCATCACGTTGGCTGCCATCGGATGCGGTGCCTCCCTGGGCGATGAAAGCGATTGCGTTACCGTCGAAGCGGTCAAGGAGCACCGGGTCATGCTCTACGGAGTCCGTTGGCCGGACGATCCGCCTTTCGCGCTCAGTGCTGCGTCGCCCCCGCGTATCAAGGGGTGCGACGTGAAAGTGACTTTGCGTTCCACTGCACAGCCGGCGTGCTGGTGGGGCATGTTCCAGGATGCAGGAAAGCAGGCCAAGGCGAAGGGGGCGGCTCGGGCACCGGCCTTCGGGCCGGGCGACTATTTGCTGTATCGGTCGCACTATGGCGATCTGCAGTTCATGCACGCTATGGGCGCCTACGACGGCGAATCTGCGGGCGACACTTTCGATCGCATGAAGATGTGGGCGAAGTTTCTGTGGGGAGTCGCTTCCCGTACGACACCCACCGGCATCTTCATCCGTGACCTTGGAATGGATGATCTGGCGGCTTACTTTCCGGGGGACATCACTGCCATGAACTTGTTCGCCACCGGCATCGTCGAGGTGCGCAAGGACCTGGACAAGGTCGCCATTGGTGCCTTGCTGCACATGGTGCAGGACAGCTTTTCGAAGGCACACGTCGAGCGGGGGCCGGAAACCGGTGCGACGTGCCCCGGTACCGAGTTCGACAGGCCGGGTCAGATCCGACGTTTTCACAGCTATGCCAGGCAGTCGAGTTCGCTGCATGACAAGGAGGACACGTCGAGCTCTTTGAGTCTGCACACGCTGATGATCAGCCCCAGTGCGGTGGATATGAGCCGTGCGTTCTTGACGATGTGGCAACAGCGCAAGAGTTGGGAGGAAACGGAGCCTTTGTTCGACTGCGTTTTCCAACCCAGGGATCGCAGTGCGACCGCTGAGGCGGGCCCGTATGTCGAGGTGCCGAAGCCACCGAGCGGCGGTAACGACTCAATGACGACCCACTGAATCCCCAGCGCCGTTGCTCCCCAGCGGCGGCGCAATCTCCTCCAGCGGCTTGCGCTCCGCATCCACCGCCCAGCGCCACGTCACCCCCGCGGCCAGCAGCACCAGTGCCGCGCCCAGCAGGTATCCCGCGAACACGTTCTCGCGGCTGCCCGTTTCGATGAGGGCGCCGAACAGGGCCGGGGCCGCGAAGCCGCCCACGCCGGTGCCCACGGCGTAGAAGAGGGAGATGGCGAGCGCGCGCATCTCCAGCGGGAAGACCTCGCTCACGGTGAGGTAGGCCGAGCTGGCGGCTGCCGAGGCCAGGAAGAACACGACCGACCACGCCACGGTCTGCGTGGTGGCGTCGAGCCAGCCGTTCACGAAGCCCAGGCCGGTGAGCGCCAGTGCGATGCCGGCGAGCGCATAGGTGGCGGTGATCATCACGCGGCGTCCGATGCGGTCGAACAGCGGGCCCAGCAGCAGCGGGCCCAGCACGTTGCCGGCCGCGAACGGAAAGATGTAGAGGCCCACGCGCGCGGCGTCCACCGCGTAGAAGCGCGTGAGCACCAGCGCGTAGGTGAAGAAGATGGCGTTGTAGAAGAAGGCCTGCGACACCATCAGCGACAGCACCACGGCGCTGCGCTGGGGGTAGCGGCGCAGCAGCACGTGCACCACCTGCGACGCGGTGGGCAGGGCGCTGCGGGGCGGCTGCGCCGGTGCCGCTGCCGGCGGTGGCATCGGCGGCGGCGGTGTGCCGTGCACGCGGCGCTCGATGTCCGCGACGATGCGTTCGGCCTCGTCGGCGCGGCCGTGCGTCAGCAGCCAGCGCGGGCTCTCGGGCACGTGGCGGCGCACCAGCAGCACGGCCACGCCCAGCAGCGCTCCCATGAGAAAGGCGGCGCGCCAGCCGTGCTCGGGGCCCAGCACGCGCGCGTCGAGCAGCACGAGGCTGAGCGCGGCCCCCAGGGCCGCCCCGAGCCAGAAGCTGCCGTTGATGGCCAGGTTCACGCGGCCGCGCACGCGGGCCGGAATGAGTTCGTCGATGGCAGAGTTGATGGCGGCGTATTCGCCGCCGATGCCGATGCCCGTGACGAAGCGGCACAGCGCGAAGGCCGCAAAGCTGCTGGTGAACGCCGTCGCCACGGTGGCGGCCATGTACACCATCAGGGTCAGCATGAAGAGGCGCTTGCGGCCCAGCGCATCGGCCATGCGGCCGAAGACCAGGGCGCCGAGCACCGCGCCGCCGACGTAGAGCGATGCGGTCCAGCCCACCTGCGATGCGGTGAGGCCCAGCGTGTCCGGGCGCTCGAGCGCGCTGCCCAGCGAGCCGACAATGGTGACCTCCAGCCCGTCGAGCACCCACGCGATGCCCAGCGCGATCACGACGCGCCAGTGCCAGGCGGACCAGGGCAGCCGGTCGAGGCGGGCGGGGATATCGCTGCCGTGGGACATGCCGGCACCATAGGGTGCCCGCGCAGCGCCTGCCGTAGGAGGCGGGCGCATATGTGGTTTGGGGGGGCGGCCCGGGCTCTTCCTACCGGGCGGGCAGGTGCTCCGCCGGCAGGCTGCGCACATCGGCTGCGCCTTCCAGCGATTTGCCCAGGCACACGGCGTCGCCACGGCCCACATACCGGCCGAAGGCGGGAATGGGCCGGTAGCCGTGCCGCTCGTAGAAGCCCACCGCGCGCACATTCACGCGCCGGGTCTCGAGCCAGATTTCGCGGTAGCCCATCTGCGCGGCCACGGCCTCCAGGTAGCCCAGCACGGCCGATCCCGCGCCGGGCGCCGTGGGCCGGGCATACATGCGCTGGATCTCCGCCACGTCGGCCACATCGTCCGACACCACGGGCCGCAGCGCGCCGCACCCGGCGGGCATGCCGTCGGCCGTGTGCGCGACGACGAACACGGCGCGCGAGCCACGCACGTCGTCGGGGTCGAACGACGAGGCGCCGCTGTCGCCGGTGATGGCGGCGAGCGTGTCGGACAGCTGCTGGACGAGGGCGGCGGCGTCCGGCTCGGCCGGGTCCTGGGGGCTGATGTGGAACATGGGGCGGGCTGTTTGTGGGAGTCGGGAAAGGCAGGGGAAAAGCCTGGAAGGAGTCTGGCAGGTTCAGGTCCGTTTCAGTACCGGGTCGGCACCGATGGGCCCTGCGGCCCTTGGCGCAGGATCGTTGCGCCGGACGAACGCTGCCACCGTGCGGCCCAGGATGCGGATGCCCGGTGCAATGTCGTCCAGCGGCAGGCTCGCGTATCCCACGATCAGCCCCGCGGGCCGGGGCTGCGCGTGGCGGTCGGGCGGCACGAACAGCGGCGAGAGCGGGTACACGCCCACGCCCTGGTCGCGCGCGGCCTGTGCCAGCGGGGCCTCGTCCTGCGGCCGCAGGAAGGGCAGCCACAACACGCCGTGCAGGCCGGCCGCGGTGCCGGCGAGCTGCGCGCCCTCGGGCAGATGGTGCGCCACGGCCTCGGCCAGGGCCTGGCGGCGCCGCTCGTGGGCGCGGCGGGTGCGGCGCACATGGCGTTCGTAGGCACCGCTGTCGATGAGCGATGCGAGCACGCGCTGGTCCATGGCGGGCGCATGCCGGTCGGCCAGCCGCTTGGCCTGCCGGAAGACGGGCACCAGCTCGGGCGGCAGCACTAGGTAGCCCAGGCGGACCTGCGGCGACAGCGCCTTGGAGAAGGTGCCGATGTAGATCACGCGGCCCTCGGTGTCGATGGATTGCAGCGCGTCGATGGGGCGCTGGCCATAGCGGAACTCGCCGTCGTAGTCGTCTTCGATCACCCAGGCGTCGTGCCGCCGCGCCCAGGCCAGCAGCGCCCGGCGGCGGCCGATGGGCAGCACGCCGCCCAGCGGGAACTGGTGCGAGGGCGTGGCGTAGGCCAGGCGTGCGCGCGGGTCTTCGGGCAGGCGGGCGGTGTCCAGCCCCTGCGCGTCTACGGGCACGGCCAGCAGGTGCGCGCCCACGGTCTCGAAGCAGCGCCGCGCCATCAGGTAGCCGGGGTCTTCGAAGGCGAAGGCGTCGCCCGGGTCCAGCAGCAGCCGCGCGCACAGGTCGATGGCCTGCTGGGAGCCCTGCACGACGAGGATCTGCTCCGCATCGCAGGCGATGCCCCGCGCACGCCGCAGGTAGCCCTGCAGCGCGCGCCGCAGCGCGGGCTCCCCCTCGGGCGGGAGGTAGTACAGGCTGGCCTGCTGGCGCAGCAGCTCGGCCTGCCATGCGCGCCGCCAGGCCAGGGCAGGAAAGTCGCGCGAGGCCACCGCGCCGTACAGGAAGTCATAGCGCACGGGCGCCGTGCGCGGCACCGGCGGCAGGCCGGCCTCGGCCACGCGGCGGGCATAGCCCGAGAGTTTGGGCGCGGGCCGGGCCTGCCGCTGTGCGGGGGCGCCGGCGGGCGCGTGCGGCGCGGCCGGCCATTGCGGGCTGGCCACGCGGGCCGCGCGCCCGGCCGATGTGACCAGGAAACCCTCGGCCGCAAGCTGTTCGTAGGCCGCCGTGACCGTCGTGCGCGACACGCCCAGCTCGGCCGCCAGCGCGCGCGTGGAGGGCGCCGGCGCGCCGGGCGCGAGGGTGCCGTCGGCGATCTGGTCGCGCAGCAGGCCATAGATACGGCGGCCCGTGCCGGGCGTGCCTGGCGCCGGATGGGAGGCGGGCGGCGCGGCGGGCGCGGCGGATGGCGTGCGCGTGCCCTGCCCATGGCTGCGCGGCTTGGACAACTGGCCCATGAAAAATCCTCGGAACTGGACCTTCCCATTGTGCCGGTGGTGCGCGAGAGTGCGGGCTTTCCTGTCTGCCTTTCCCGCTGTCCCACGCCCATGTACATCCCTGCCCATTTCGCGGTCACCCGCCCCGAGGAACTCGCCCGCATCGTCCAGGCCCACCCGCTGGGCATGCTCGTCACGCAGGGTGGCGGCGGGCTCGACGCCGACCACCTCCCTTTCGAGTTCGATGCCGGCGAGGGGCCGCACGGCGTGCTGCGCGCGCACGTGGCCTGCGCCAACCCGGTCTGGCAGCGCTGCGATGCCGCGGGCGGCATGCCGGTGATGGTGGTGTTCCGCGGGGCCGAGGCCTACATCTCCCCCAGCTGGTACCCCAGCAAGCACGAGGCGCACCGGCAGGTGCCCACCTGGAACTACGAGGTCGTGCACGCCCACGGCACGCTCACCGTGCACGACGACGAGCGCTTCGTGCGCCGCATCGTCGCCCGGCTCACGAAGCGGCACGAGGCGGCGGAGCCCGTGCCCTGGAAGATGGGCGACGCCGCGCCGGGCTTCGTCGATGGGCTGCTGCGCCACATCGTGGGCATCGAGGTCGCCGTGACCTCGCTGGTGGGCAAGTCCAAGCTCAGCCAGAACAGGGACCTGCGCGACCGCACCGGCGCGGCCGAAGCGCTGCAGGCGCGCGGCCACGCAGCGCTGGCGCAGGCCATGCGCCGGGCCGGCTGAGATGGCCGAGGCAGTCGCTGCCGGCCGCCCCGCGCGCCCCCGGATCACCTCGACCTTCACCTTCATGCCCGGCGCGTACGACGCCGAATTCCACGCGCTGGACGAAGCCATCGCCCGCGTCGCACGGTCCCTGCCGGGCTACCTGGGTGAGGAAACGTGGGAAAACCCGTCCACGGGGCTGGTGTCGAACGTCTACTACTGGGAATCGCTGGAGGCCTTGCAGGCGCTCATGCAGCACCCCGACCACCTGGCCGCCAAGGCGCGGCAGGCGCAATGGCTGGCGGGCTACCAGGTGGTGATCGCCGAGGTGATCGCCAGCCATGGCGACGGCCGCATCGCCCATCCCCTCGCGGGCGGCGTGCCCTTGGCAGGAGGGCCGGCAGCTGGCCGTGCGAGCCCGTTGGACTGAGCATCCGTCCAGCGGAACGATCGGCCCCTGGGGCGGCCCAAGAAAGCCCTCAGGGCGCGGGGCAGGAGCCGTCCAGGCCCGCCATGCCGGCCAGCTTCTGCAGGCGCGAGCGCTGCTCCAGGCAGGCCGCGCGCTGCGCCTCGGCCGCCTTCTGCTGCGTGAGGCGCGTGGCCTGATCGCGCGCGGCCTGCAACTGCGCGATGCGCTCGCGGATCTGCGGCATGGCGGCCAGCGCGGCTTTCTCGCCCTCCAGGATGGCGCTGGCGCGCTGCGTGAAATCGGCCGCGCCGATGTCCAGCACCTGCGGCCGCACGATCACATCGGCGCGCGCCAGCTCGGCCTGCCCGAGCTTCTGGCCCATGATCGCGATCGACTGGCCGAGCGTGCCCAGCATGCCGCCCGGCGTCTGGCCGCGCGCCTTGTTGGAGATATCGACCGCGATCACCACGTCCGCGCCCAGCTGCCGCGCCGCATCCACCGGCACGGGGCTCACGACGCCGCCGTCCACGAAGTGGTACTTGCCGATGGCCACGGGCTGGAACACGCCCGGCACGCTGCTGGAGGCGCGCACCGCCTGGCCCGTGTTGCCGCGCGAGAACACCGTCCGCTCGCCGTCCTCCAGCCGCGTCGCCACGGCCACGAAGGGCTTGGCGAGCCGCTCCAGCGGCTGGCGGCGCACCTGCTCGTTCACGTAGTCCTCGAGCTTCTGCCCCAGCACCAGCCCGCCGGAAGACAACTGCAGATCGCGGATCTTCGCCTCGTCGAGCGCCACGGCCTTCTCCTGCAGCTCGAAGGCGTTCATGCCGCTCGCATACAGCGCACCCACCACGCTGCCCGCGCTGGTGCCCGACACCACCGCCGGCGCAAAGCCGTTGGCCTCCAGCATCTTGATCACCCCGATGTGCGCAAAGCCCTTGGCCGCGCCGCCGCCGAGGGCGATGCCGATCTTGATGGCGCCGGAGGGCGCGGGGGACGCGCTGGGCGGGGAGGGCGCCGGGGCGGCGGTGGGGCCGGCGGGTGGCGTGCTGCCGCAGGCGGCTACTGCGGTGAGGGCCAGGATGCTCAAGGGGCGGAACAAGGCGGTCAGGCGCATGCCGGGAGGGGAGGTGCTGTGGGGGGAACGGGGAGTTTAGGGCTGAATGCTGCTGGGCCTTGGGGGCCGATCAGAAGCCTGTGGATGGGATGCCGTCACCTATACGGGATGGATGTTTTGTGCGGTGCGGCAGTGATGATTGGACTGGCGGGGACGGCGAATAGCATTGCTGACAGTCAGACGTTGCCGAGGTCGGTTATGAGCAGCCGGTTGTTTCCTCCCGCTTGGTCGGCTGCTTCAGGCTGAAGGCCGAAGTTCACTACGGCTGCTTCGCAACACCTCAGCTATGGGCGATGAGTCGGGCTTGAGAACCGCGCCGCGACCCATCCGTAGTACGGGGGGCCACCGCACCTATGCCTCGGGCGACACGCATCTCTCAAAGGCCCATGCACCGGCTTTTAGCGAGCTGTTGCCGTGGTCGAAAGCGGCCAAACCCGGCTGAGTTCGGAAACTTCCTGCTAGACATCCAATTCGACACCTATCGAAGCACAGAGCCAACACGTGAGCGTCGCGCTGGCACACGTCTAGTTCCGTTCTCTGTGTAATCCGCAGAGCTATACGTGTGTCGTATGGCTATGATTCCTGCATCGGTGCGAATCTGTAGACCCAGGACATGGGCATCAGGCGCCCGTGATTGGTTGCGGGGCAAGCAAGGGGGGCCAAGTGTCAAAAAATACAGACAAGTACGCCGCAGGCGAGCAGGGCCTAGGCTACGTCTATCAGATTCGCTTTGCGCTTGCTCACCTTATGAGGCAGGACGAGAGCCAAGCACTGCTCATCGAGGCAGACGACGACGTCGAACTGCGCGAAGTTGACGGCAAGAAGACGCTGATTTCGTTGAAGCACAAGCAGGTTGGCGAGACCGTCGGCACGCTGTCGACCGACTTCTGGAAGTCCGTCCGCATTTGGCTCGACCGATACATCCGGGATGGCAACCTCGCCTGCGACCACTCGTACTGTATGGCAACGACGGCGCGCGTCGGTCCCTCCTCGCTGCTTCGGTTCTTCCTCGACGGTGCCGACGCTAAGCCTGCCGGCTTCGCCAAACAGCTAGTGGCCGAGCTCAAGCGATCGAAGTCTGCGCTGAGTGCACAAATTGAGACCACGTTCAGCACCCTGGCCGCGACCCAACAGGATGACTTCCTGGCTCGCATCGTGATTACCGACAGTTCGCTACGCATCAAGGAGCTAGACGCGGCCTTCGCCCCGCTATTGCGGTCGGTAGCGTCGAAATTTCGCATCGATGTTCGCGAACGAATGGAAGGTTGGTGGCTCAGGGAAGCCATTGAGCTTATCCAGGGCGAGCGCAAGCCCATCACTGGCGCTGAGGTCTGGGCGAAGTTCGCGCAGGTCAACAGCGAGTATTACGACGAGCGTCTGCCAATCACCTTCGACGAGGCGTACCCCGACGATGAAATCGACGCGATGAAGGACACGCGGCAGTTCGTCGAGCAGCTGCGGTCAATTGGGATGTCCAGCGACAGCCTGGAGATGGCCATCCTGGATTTCTACCGCGCGTTCTCTCAACGCGCGCATTGGACCCGAGTCAACGCCCTTGTGGGCGGCGAGATTCGAAAGTTCGAGCTGCGCTTGGTCGAAGAATGGAAGCGCGCCAGGGGTTGGGCCATGGTGAATGCGCCGCAGAGCGAGGCCGAGTTCCAAGCTGCGGGTCGCCAGCTGTATGGCTGGGCAGAGAATCAATCCAAGGGCCTGCAAATCCGCAAGGACGTGACGGAGGACTTTATTCGCCGCGGCAGCTTTCACATCCTCGCAGACGAGAAGCCGATGCCTCGTGTGCATTGGCATCCCCAGTTCCTTGAGCGCCTAAAGGCTGCAACGTCGAAGGTGCCTGCATGAGGGACTGGTCATATCGCCCTTTTGAAGAGCGGAACCTCTTTAACCCAGCGTTCTGCGCGGTGGTCTTGGCTGCAGCCATCCGCGAGTACGAGCGCATATCGGGGAAGCCAATGCCTTACTCCTTGACCCTTCTTGTTCTGCCGATGTGCCTTCACCTGAACTCGCGCGAGCAGATTCTGGAAAACAAGCGGCTGTCCGTGCTGCGTGTCTTCGCGCTCCGCCCAGACTTGCTGGTTGACTTCGCTGAGCGGGCGCGATCGCTGGTCCAGTACGCCACAGAGGCTTTCGCGCTGCTCGCAAGCAAGGACTGCATCAAGGTCGGCGCTGACGGCGGCATCAGCCTTATCCCCAGACGGGTGTCACCTCAGCCGCTGAGCACCGAAGACGCCGAAAGATGCCGCGCCGCTGCAGTCGTCCTCGGTCGCAATTTCGCCCAGATTAACGACCGTGTGACGGTCTACACCAGTTTGTCCATCCGCCCATGAAGATTGCTTCGATTCATATCTACAGCCACGACAGCCGTAGGCGCGAGCTCACCCTCAATCCCGATGGGCTGAACATCATCACCGGCCTTGCATCGACGGGTAAGTCGTCCCTCTCCGACATCGTCGAGTACTGCATGGGCGAAGACGAATGCAAGATTGCGGAGGGCTTCATCCGCGAGAAGGTGTCCTGGTTCGCGGTTACCTTCCAGTTTCCACACGAGCAGGTGTTCGTCGCCAAGCCCAACCCCAAGCCGGGTCAGGTTCAGTGCTCGCTCGCAATGGTCATGCGCGGCAGGCAGATTCAAACGCCGGAGTTCAACGCTCTAAAGCACAACGGTGGCGACGAGCTTGTCCACGAAGTGCTTTCTTCTCTGCTGGGTATCCCGGAGACCAAGACGCCTGTTCCTGAGCGCAGCAGTCGCACCGGCTACTCTGTTAACGTCAAGCACACGGCGTTCTATCTCTTCCAGAAGCAAGGTTTGGTGGCCAGCAAAGAGTTGCTGTTCTACCGACAGGCAGAGGAACACCTTCCACAGACTATCCGTGACACCTTTGCAGTTCTCTTTGGCATCTCCAACGTCGGAGACATGGAGACTGAGGCGAGCCGACGTGCGACGCAGCGCGAGCTGAAAATTGCTCAGAGAGAACTAAAGCTGGCTCAGGAGACGGAAGATGCGCTGGACACACGCGGGTTGGGCCTGCTGGCTGAAGCGCGGACTGTGGGTATTCCCTTCAGCAACTCGCCGGGCAGTGCCGAGCCGAGTACAGATGGAGCCGAGAGCGACTTGGTTGCGTCCCTTCGGGAAGTCCTTAGCTGGCGGCCCGGGCAGGTAGCGCTTATGGCCGAGAGTGAAATGGCCAAGCTCCAGGCACGTCGTTCAAATCTGCGGACGGAGCGCCGCCAGATCCTGGACCAGATTGCATCCGCGCAAAGGTACGTCAAAGGCGCGTCCGATTTCCAGACCGAGGCCCAGGAGCAGCGTTCCCGCCTCGAGTCCATCAATGCATTGCCGCGTTCGTCGAATGGCAACTGGCAGTGGCCATTCCTGAAGGAGGAAGACGCCCGCATGGATGGCGTCGCTAAATTGCTGATGGCCGAGCTATCGAGCCTAGACAGCGAGCTTTTGCACGTTGGCGGCGCGCGCCCTCGTCTTGATGGGCACCTGGCAGCACTCACCGACCGCTCCACCCAACTAAAGGACGCCATCCGTGAGGTCGAAGTCCACCTCAACGCTGCTGTCCTGACCGATGAGAATGCAGCAGCACAAGAGGACGCCAACGCGCGCGCGCTGAAGGTTCAAGGACGAGTCAGCTTCTACCTAGACAGCTTGAATCCAAGCAATACCATCAGCACGCTAAAGCTCAAAGTCGAACGGCTGCAGGCGAAGCTCGACCAGATTAACCAGAGCGCGGGTGTCGATGACGATGCAGACGCGCGTATGGAATCGGTCATTACCCACATCTCCAGCACCATGACTTCGCTGGTGAAGGAGTTCAAGGCCTTCTTCTCGGAATTTCCATTCCGGCTGGATATGCGCAACTTGACCGTGGTGGTGCAGCGCCCCGGCAATCCAGTTCCGATGATTCGCACCGGCGGCGGCGCGAACTGGCTGGCGTATCACATCTCGGCTCTTCTGGCCCTACACCGCTACGCCTCGGAAAACCGTATCCCTATTCCTCGCTTCCTGATGCTGGACCAGCCAACGCAGGTCTATTTCCCTTCGCAGACCATCTATGAATCGGTGGCGGGGGATACGGACAAGGTCGCGCGCGTGGACGCCGACCTGGAGGCGGCGAAGCAGCTGTTTGAGATGCTGCTGAACTACACGAAGAAGCTAGTCCCGGGCTTCCAGCTCATCGTCACAGAACATGCCAACTTCGCAGAAGATTGGTTCCAGGACGCCCTGGTCGAAGAGCCGTGGATGAATCCGCCGGCGCTGGTGCCGCAAGACTGGCCCAATTGGAGCAGGTAAGGCGACGACGCTAGCACTGTCCACAGATGGTAAAAGTTCTTCCACCTGCCAAGCGGGCTGCTCTCCTAAGCCGCGGATGGACCTGCGTTAACAGCGCCGCTGCCGACGCCGAAAGCTTCAAACGCGATCTACTCGCGTTGGCGGCGACGCTCGGCACAGCCACGCGGACACGAAGGCGTAGCGTTATCGACGAGCTCATGCCAGTTTCCCAGCGCGAGGCACGGCCGCGCTCGATCAGCCGAACCACTGGAACCGGAGCTCAGCCGTGGCACATGGACATGGCGCACCGCCCGGTCCCCGCCCGATACCTAGTGCTCGGAATGCTGGAGTGTTCCAGCGGCACCGCTGCGACCGAGCTGCTCGACGCTGGCCTGCTGCTGCCTGATGAGCTCTACGAGGCAGCCAGCACGGAGCCGTTTCTCGTGCGTACCGGCGCGAAGTCTTTCTACGCAACTATAAAAGGTAAGGGCCAGCCATTCCTACGCCTTGACCCTGGATGCATGGAAGGCGCCACGGAGCGAGCAAGGAGATTGATGGCCCGACTTGGTGAGCTGTGCGTGCCACCAACGTACGTTCATCGCTGGACGCCTGGCAGCGTCTTGGTGCTAGACAACTGGAAGGTCTTTCACCGCCGTGCGGATGCCCGCAACGACCCCACGCGTGCGCTGTTCAGGATTAGCATTTTGGGAGAGAGCTCATGACGATGGCCAATATGGACCTCTTTAAGGTCGGCAAGGCACAACGCGGTCGCACCGTGCCAACCGCGATATCGCATCAAGCGCTGCTGGACAAGTCCAAGCTGTTTGCGAAGCGCAGCATCGACGCGAAGGAGACCGACCTCGAGAGCGAGTGCCAGCTTTGGGCCGCCGGAGCACTGGAACTTCTGGCCAAAGCGCAGTTGGCACGCATCCACCCTTGTCTTGTCGTCGAGCCACACAACCCCAACAGCATGCTCGAAGCGTGCGGCGTTTCAACCACGACGAAGGTTCGCACCATCGATGCATCCGTCGCCTACGTTCGTTTGATTCACACGGTTAACAACTTTACGACGCCTGTCATGGAAGGTTGTAGGCAGCTAGCAAACCGAAGGAATGCAGAACTACATTCAGGCGATGCCGCGTGTGCCGCGATGCCCTACGACGGCTGGGAAGGGGATTTCTGGAACGCGGCTGACCTGATTCTCCAAAGCATGGACATGGACCTCCAGGAGTGGCTGGGCGCCGATGCCAAGGCGCCGAAGGCTCTCCTGAAAGCTCATCGCCATGCCGAAGTCCGCGCCGCAAAGCAGCGAGTGAAGCACCATGCATCCCAGTTCAAAGAATCGGAGAACGGGAGGCTGGGGCGCGACAAGCTCAAGGCTTTCCTTGCAGCGACGCACAACCTGCCGATAGACACCGACCTCTTCCGCTACGTGTACTCGGAGTATTGGAAGGACGACTGTCCGGCGTGCAAGGGCTGCGGATTCGTCGCTGGTGACCTGAGCTGGGAAGACAAGGCGGAGGACCAAGACGATGCCGACTACGGCGACGAAGTTATCGAGCGCGGATACAACGCGACGGAGTTTCACTGCCCCACCTGCGGCCTGGCTTTGATTGGAGGCGTTGCCATCCAAGCCGCCGACATCGACGAGGAATACATTAAGGTCAGCGTAGAGGAAATCAGCTACGAGCCAGAGTACGGCAACGACTAGCTGTGAAGCTTCAATAGGTTGTATTCGGTGTTCATCCGGATTGGGTTTGAGAGACTGGAAGTCGCCAAACACCCAATCGACTCAGGAAGCCCAACCGGATGAACAGCCATAAGCATGCCCGACTGACGTACGCCCGCCGCATCGAGATGGTCAAACAAATGACCTTGGAAGGTCTGGATGCGGCGCAAGCTGCTGCCTCGCATGGCGTGACAGCGCAGACCGCAAGGAAGTGGCTGGGTCGGTATCTGAGTGGCGGCGAAGCCGCCCTGGTCGATGCCTCCTCCAGGCCTGCGCGCTCACCCAAGACTATCGATGAGTCCAAGGCGCTGCTCATCGTCGAGCTGCGCCAGCGTCGCATGCTGCAGTCGCGCATCGCACGCTACGTCGGTGTCTCGGCCTCCACCGTCAGCCGTGTGCTGGCCCGTGCAGGCCTGTCCCGGCTCAGCGACCTGGCGCCAGCAGAGCCCGTGGTGCGCTACGAGCACGACGCCCCCGGCGACATGCTGCACATCGACACCAAGAAGCTCGGACGCATCGAGCGGCCCAGCCATCGGGTCACGGGCAACCGGCGCGACTCGGTCGATGGGGCAGGCTGGGAGACGCTGTTCGTGGCCATCGACGACCACGCCCGCATCGCCTTCACGGCCATGCACCAGGACGAGAAGAAGCAGGAGGCGGTCGCCTTCCTGCACAACGCCGTGGCGTACTACGCTGGGCTCGGCGTGGGCATCAAGCGCCTGTTGACCGACAACGGCCCGGCGTTCCGCTCAAAAGAGTTCGAAGCGACTTGCAAGGCATCAGGTATTCAGCACAGGTTTACCAGGCCCTACCGTCCACAGACACCGACCGCATAGCGGCATCGGCGGCGTTGCTCCGATGCACAGGCTCAAATCTGCAAACAACCTCTTGACGGTCCACAACTAGCGCGCTCGCCCGAGACTGAATCGCGCCGGGTCCACTGGACACCTTCGAGCCAAGGCGTTGAACGACCGCTTACGGGCGTCGATTTCTGCAAAGCGTAGGACCGCAACCGCTGCAAAGCTAACTCCGGCGCGCGGAAAATCAGCTTCAGCGGCGGGCCCTGATCTTGTAATTAGGCCGATGATTTTTCTGGCCGGCAGGACTGCAATAGACACTCAAATCTTCGTGGGAGCTATCTGGCTCTGACAGTACTGTTCAACCTGACGAGAGCAATTCATTTCCAATAAGGCGATTCGCGCTCCCATGGCTGAGAAGCAGAGTTGGCCAGCCCACCCTGCAGTTCCGCGGGGCGACGGTAGCCCGCAGCCGGAATGTAAAAAGCCCCGGCACCGCGGGCTGGGCGGTGCGAAGGGGCTGGTCAGGTGCACACCTCTGCCAGGAGTGGTCAGAAGTGCACTTCAAGCATCCAATAGGCTCCATGCCGCCGGATTCATTCAATAGTTTGCTATGAATACAGGAGCAATCAGGCGCGCGCAATGGCCGCGGCGATCGCCTCGCCCACCTGCGTGGTGTTCGCCGTGCCGCCCAGGTCCGGCGTGCGCGGGCCGCTGCGGATCACTTCCTCGATGGCCGCTACGATCGCGTCGTGCGCCTGCCGCCCGGCGCCCTGGCCCTGCGTGAGGAAGTCCAGCATCAGCGCCCCCGACCACACCATCGCGATCGGGTTGGCGATGTTCCTGCCGTAGATGTCCGGCGCCGAGCCGTGCACCGGCTCGAACAGGCTGGGGAAGGTGCGCTCCGGGTTCAGGTTCGCCGAGGGCGCCAGCCCGATGGTGCCCGTGGTCGCCGGGCCCAGGTCACTGAGGATGTCGCCGAACAGGTTGGTCGCCGCCACCACGTCGAAGCGCCCGGGCTGCAGCACGAAGCGCGCCGTCAGGATGTCGATGTGCTGCTTGTCCAGCGTGATCTCCGGGTAGCCTTTGGCCACGTCCTCGGCGCGCTGGTCCCACCACGGCATGCTGATCGCGATGCCGTTGCTCTTGGTGGCCAGCGTCACGTGCTTCTTCGGGCGGCTCTGCGCCAGGTCGAACGCGAACTTCAGCAGCCGCTCGGCGCCCTTGCGCGAGTAGACCGATTCCTGGATCACGATCTCGCGGTCCGTGCCCTCGTACATGATGCCGCCCAGCGAGGTGTATTCGCCCTCGGTGTTCTCGCGCACCACGACGTAGTCGATGTCGCCGGGCTTGCGGCCCGCCAGCGGGCAGGGCACGCCCTCGAACAGGCGCACGGGGCGCAGGTTGATGTACTGGTCGAACTCGCGGCGGAACTTCAGCAGCGAGCCCCAGAGCGAGACGTGGTCGGGCACGGTGGCCGGCCAGCCGACGGCGCCGAAGAAGAGCGCGTCCATGCCCTTGAGCTGCTCCTTCCAGTCGGCCGGCATCATCTGGCCGTGGGCCTGGTAGTAGTCGCAGCTTGCCCACTCGAAGGTGTGCAGTTCCAGCGAGAAGCCGAAGCGATCGGCCGCCGCCTGGATGGCCCGCAGGCCCTCGGGCATGACTTCCTTGCCGATGCCGTCTCCCGGCAGCACGGCGATCTTGAAGGTGGTGTTGGTGGTGGCGGCGTTGGACATGGGCGTCTCCTGCGGATGGGGATGAGTCGGACTGGACAAGAGCGCGTCGGCGCTCGCGGATGGGGGCATTCTTCGGCAACACGCCCCGCAATACAATCCGCCGCCTGTGGTTCCATTGTTCACACATCGTGCATAAAACGCCTGCTTCGGACGATCTGCGTGTTTTCGTGGCCGTGGTCCGCAAGGCCAGCTTCGCGGAGGCCGCCATCGAGCTGGGCGCCTCGCCCGCCTATGTGAGCAAGCGCATCCGCCTGCTGGAGCAGGACCTGGCCGTGAAGCTGCTGCACCGCACCACCCGCCGCGTGGTGGTGACGGAGGAGGGCGAGCGCGTCTTCCATTGGGCGCAGCGCATCCTGGACGATTGGGACCAGCTCCTGCAGGAAGTGGCCGTCACGCGCCGGGAGCCGCGCGGCCTGCTGCGCGTGAGCTGCAGCTTCGGCTTCGGGCGGCAGATCGTGGCGCCGGCGCTGTCGCGGCTGGTGGAGCGGCACCCGGGCCTGCAGGTGCGGCTCGAAGTGTTCGACCGGCTCGTGGACGTGGCCGGCGAGGGGTTCGACCTGGACGTGCGCGTGGGCGACGACATCGCCCCGCACCTGATCGCGCGGCGGCTGGCGGACAACCACCGCGTGCTGTGCGCCGCGCCCGCCTACCTGGCGCGCAAGGGCACGCCGCGCACGGTGGCCGATCTGGCGGGCCACGATTGCCTGGTGATCAAGGAGCGCGACCACCCGTTCGGCGTCTGGCGGCTGCGCAGCGGCGCGGTGGAAGAGACGGTGAAGGTGCGCGGCCCGCTGTCGGCCAACAACGGCGAGATGGCGGTGCAGTGGGCGGCGGATGGGCGCGGCATCGTGCTGCGCTCGCTCTGGGACGTGGCGCCGGAGCTGGAGGCCGGCCGGCTGGCGCGGCTGCTGCCCGAGTGGCAGCAGGAGGCCAACATCTGGGCCGTGTACCCGACCCGGCTGGACCGCTCCGCCAAGGTGCGGGTGTGCGTGGAATTCCTGGAAGAGCATTTCCGCCAGGGCGGTGCGCACCCGGGCGGAGCGCTGCCGGGGTGAATCCCGGCGCGGGCCGGCCTGTGCCGCTGCCGCGCCGCAAGCCGCCCCGCGGGGCCGCAGGGCGGTTCGCGTGGCGCCTGTGCGTGCGGCGTCGGCCTGGATCAGCCGGCGAGTGCGGCCTTCACCGCGGCGGACACCTGGCCCATCTCGGCCTTGCCGGCGAGCTGGCTTTTCACCGCGGCCATCACCTTGCCCATGTCGCCGGGGCCCGAAGCGCCCAGTTCGGCCACGATGGCCTTGACCGCCACGGCCACTTCGTCGGCGGACATGCGCTGGGGCAGGTAGGCCTGCAGCACGGCCATTTCCGACTTTTCCTTGTCGGCCAGGTCCTGGCGGCCCGCGCCTTCGAAGGCGGCGATCGAATCCTTGCGCTGCTTGATGAGCTTGTCGAGGATGGCGACCACGGCCGCATCGTCGAGGGTGACGCGCTCGTCCACTTCCTTTTGCTTCATCGCGGCCTGCAGCAGGCGGATGGTGCCCAGGCGCTCGGCGTCCTTGGCGCGCATGGCGGTCTTCATGTCTTCGGTGATCTGTTCCTTGAGGCTCATGGCGGCTTCTTTCAATCAGGGGAGTCAATGCAAAGGGGCCACGCCGGAATGCAAAAACCCGCGCTTGGCGTCCCTAGCGCGGGTTTTTTCGGCAGTGATGCCGGCCTTGTCGGCCAGGCCGATCAGTACAGCTTCTTGGGCAGCTGCATGCTGCGAACGCGCTTGTAGTGGCGCTTGACGGCAGCTGCCTTCTTGCGCTTGCGTTCGGAGGTCGGCTTTTCGTAGAACTCACGGGCGCGCAGGTCGGTCAGCAGGCCCAGCTTTTCGATGGTGCGCTTGAAACGGCGCAGTGCCACGTCAAAGGGTTCGTTCTCTTTTACACGGATGGTGGTCATTCAGTGATGTTTCCAGTATGTGCTGCCAGCGGGTTGCGAGGGAGATCGGGCCCTGCAGCCATTCGCAGCGGTTTTCCCCGTCTGTAACTAGTATTGGCCGACGGGGGTTTGCCAGCAAAGCCCGAGATTGTAGCGTCTTATCGGAGGATGTCGATCCCGCGGTCGCATGGGCGTGCGCGCGGAGCCTGCGCACCGCGGTCCATGGCTTGGAAATTGCTATGAATCCGGGGCGGATCCGTTCGGGTTCCCTCCGGCTTCTTTCCCCACGCAGCAAGGGCAGCGGGCACCCGCCCGCTGCAGCACACCATGGCATTCATGCACCGCATCTCGGGCCGGCTCGGCCGCTGGCTGGGACGGCTCAGCGTGGGCCGCAAGCTCATGCTCATCTATCTGCTGGACCTCACGGCCGTGATCTACGTCTCGGGGATCCTGATCCACGAGAAGTTCCTGGCCATCGACTTCGCGCGCAAGGAGATCGTGGGCACCGCCTACGCGGCCGTGGTGCGCGATGGGTTGATGGGCTCCTTCCTGGCCGACGACCCGGCGGCGCGTGCCCGGCTGCTCGACCGGCTGGCGGCCGCGCGGTCCGCGCACGATGCCGCGCTGCGCACGGACGAGATGGCGGGCCGCTTCGCGTCGTTCCTGGAGGGCGGGCGCGAAGTGCCAGCGGGCGCACGCGCCGTGCCCCAGAGCCCGGCCGAGCGCGGCGCGCTGCTGCGCGAGGGGCGTGAGTTGCTCACCACGGTGGCGAACCAGTCCAACCTGATCCTCGACCCCGACCTCGACAGCTACTACGTGATGTCGCTCACGATGCTGCGCTACCCGGAGCTGCTGCAGGTGGTGCACGACACGATGGGCTTCCTGGGCGCCCGGACGGTGCCCCGGCCGCAGACGGTGCCCGGATCGCACCGGGCGGCCGAGCTGATGACGCTGGTGGGCCGGCTGGATGCCGTGCTCGTGGGCATCGAGTCGGATTTCACGCAGGCCTTCATCGCGGGGCAGCCGGCCCTGCGGGAGCAGTTGGGCGCGACGCGCGGCGCGTTGCAGGCCGCGGGACAGGCGCTGCAATCGCTGCTGCAGCAGGTGGCCCAGGGCGAGGCGGCGCCCGGCACCACCGCGGCCGAGCTGCACGGGCGGCAGCAGGCGCTGCTGGCGGCGCTGGGCGGCGCCTGGGTGGTGGGTACCGAGGCGATGGACGGCCTGCTGCAGGCGCGCGTGCACGATCTCTTCTCCCGCATGTGGCTGCACCTGGGCACGGCCGTGCTGCTGCTGGGCTGCATCCTGAGCCTGGTCACGCTGGTGGCGCGGCAGATCGCCAAGCCGCTGCAGCAGCTCGCGCGCGTGGCCGACGACGTGCGCCGCAGCGGCGACCACACGCTGCGCGCGCGCTGGACGAGCGGCGACGAGATCGGCCGGCTGGTGACGGCCTTCAACGGCATGCTCGCGCAGCTCGACCGCGAGCGCGTGCTGCAGCAGGAACTGGCCGCGAGCGCCCGCGCGGCCGAGGCGCAGCGCGAGCTGGTCGAGGCACTGCCGATCCCGATGGTGGTGACCTCGGTGCCCGAGCACGAGGTGCTGCACTCCAACGCGCCCGCCAGCCCCTGGCTGGGCGGCGTCACCCACGATCCGTGGCGCGCGGGGCTGGAGCCCGGCGTGCGCGCGCGGTTCTTCCAGCGGCTGGCCGACCAGGGCGTGGTGGACGAGTTCGAGGTGCGCTGGAAGGGCGGGGCCGAGCCGTCGTGGGCCGTGCTGTCGGCGCGGCGCCTGCGCTTCCAGGGGCGCGACGCGATGCTCACGGCCTTCGCGCCGATCAACGTGCTCAAGGTGATGGAGCAGCGGCTGGAGCTGTGGGCCAAGGTGTTCGAGGCGTCGTCCGAGGGCATCATCATCATGAACGCCGCGCAGCGCATCCTGAGCGTGAACCAGGCGTTCTGCCGCAGCACGCACTACGACTTCTACGAGGTGATCGGCGAGCAGCTGGGCCTGCTGCTGGACGCGCCCGACGAGCCCGCGCCGGGCGCGGCGATCGCCCGCACGCTGGCCGAGAAGGAATCCTGGCAGGGCGAGGTGCGCTTCCGGCGGCGCTCGGGCGAGACCTACCCGGCCTGGCTCATGGTGTCGGCCGTGCGCGAGGGCGGCAAGGCCGGCGCGGTGACCAACCACATCGGCATCGCCATCGACATCACCGACCGCAAGCGCAACGAGGAGCGCATCCGCTTCCTCGCGCACCACGACGTGTTGACCGAGCTGCCCAACCGCTCGCTGTGCGTGCAGCGCCTGCAGGCCGCGCTCGCGCAGGCTGCGCTGACCGGCGAGCGCGTGGCCGTGCTGTTCATCGACCTGGACCGCTTCAAGGCCATCAACGACACGCTGGGCCACCACATCGGCGACGGGCTGCTGCGCTCGGTGGCGGGCCGGCTGGTGCAGGCCGTGCGCCCGCACGACACCGTGAGCCGCCTGGGCGGCGACGAGTTCGTGGTGGTGATGCGCCACGTGGAGGGCGCGCAGGATGTGCTGCGCACGGTGGAGGAGCGGCTGATCCCGCTGATCCGCCAGAGCCACCCCGTCGAAGGCCACGAGCTGAACGTCTCGTGCAGCGTCGGCATCGCCGTGCACCCCGAGGACGGCGCCGACCTGGACGAGCTGATGCGCCGCGCCGATGCCGCCATGTACGAGGCCAAGACCGCCGGGCGCGACATGGCGCGCATCTATTCGCTGGAGACCGACCGGCGCGTGCAGGCGCGCCAGGCGCTGGAGCAGTCTTTGCGGCGCGCGCTCGATCGCCATGAGTTCACGCTGCACTACCAGCCGCGCGTGGCCGCGCGCAGCGGCCGGACCACGGGCGTGGAGGCGCTGCTGCGCTGGCGGCATCCCACGCTGGGCGAAGTGCTGCCGGGCGAATTCATCCCGATCGCGGAAGAGGCGGGGCTGATCCGGCCGATCGGCGCATGGGTGCTGGAGCAGGCCTGCGCGCAGTGGGCGCTCTGGCAGTCCGCCGCGCCGCTGCAAGGCCTGCCGGGCCTGCCGGTGTCGGTGAACCTCTCGGCCGCGCAGCTCGCCGATCCGGCGCTCGTGCCCGACATCCGCGCGCTGCTGGCGCGGCACGGCATGCCGGCCGGCAGCCTGGAGCTGGAGATCACCGAATCGCAGCTCATGGACAACGCGGGCGCCGCGCAGCGGCAGCTCGCGGCCCTGAAGGCGCTGGGCGTGCAGCTCTCCATCGACGATTTCGGCACCGGCTATTCGAGCCTGGCCTACCTCAAGCGCTTCGCGATCGACAAGCTCAAGGTGGACAAATCGTTCATCCGCGACATGCGCACCAGCCCGGCCGACATGGCGATCACGCGCGCCATCATCGCGCTGGGCCACACGCTCGGCCTGCAGGTGGTGGCCGAAGGCGTGGAAGACGCGGCCACGCTGCAGGTGCTGGACACCCTGGGCTGCGACGAGGTCCAGGGCTACCACTTCAGCCGTGCACTGCCTCCGCAGGCGCTGCAGCGCTGGGCAGTGGCGCGCGCGGGGCATGCGCCCCGGGAGGATGCCGCTCCGGCGCTGGAATGAAGCGGCGCGGCGGGTGCTGCGCCGCGGGTGCGTCACGCCGCCGGGGAGCGGGCGGGCGCCTCGGCGCGGTCATGCAGGCCGTAGTCGCGCAGCACCCGGGCCACGCGCAGCCGGTAGTCGGCGAACACGCCGCCGCGGCCCGCGTCCTGCGCGCCGCGGTGGCCCTCGTGGCGGCGCCACCGCGCCACGGCTTCTTCGTCGCGCCAGAACGAGAGCGACAGCAGCTTGCCGGGCGCCGTGAGGCTCTCGAATCGCTCGATGCCGAGGAAACCGTCGAGGTGCTGCAGCTCGGCATGCAGCGCCGCGGCGCGCTCCAGGTATTCGGCGCGGCCGGCCTCGGATGGCCGCGCTTCGAAGATCACGGCGATCATGGCATGGCCCTCGGCTGCGCGGCCACCGGCAGCGCCGGCTGCCCGAAGGTGCCGGGCACGGCCAGCGTGAAGCTGCGCTCCTCGCGCAGGATGAAGCGCTGGCGCTGCGCCCAGTCGAAGTTGGCGCGGCCCTCCGCATCGGTGCGCAGCCGCGCGCGGTAGGCCTCGTAGGCCGCGAGGCTGTCGAACGCGATCAGGCCCCAGGCCTCGTGGTTGGAGCCCTCGTGCGGCAGGAAGTAGCCCACGAGGTGGCCGCCGCAGCGCGGGATGATGCGGCCCCAGTTCTCGGCATAGGTGCGGAAGGCCTCGGCCTGGAACGGATCGATTTCGTAGCGGATGAAACAGGTGACGCTGGCGGCCATGGTGCGGTCCTCGGTGGGTGGGGTGAAGGGGAGGGGCTGCGATGGCTGCATTGGGCCGCGGCAAGGGGCCGCGATGCTTCGCCCGGGAGCGAAGCATCGGCGCGGCGGGCTCGGGCACACTCGCCGCCATGCACACCAACCAGGTCGCCCACGTCGCCGCGCTCATCGGCGAGCCCGCGCGCACCGGCATGCTGCTGGCGCTCATGGATGGCCGCGCGCTCACCGCGCGCGAACTGGCCGATGCCGCGCGCATCGCGCCGGCCACGGCCAGCCGGCACCTGGGCCTGTTGCTGGAGGCCGGCCTGCTCGCCGTGGAGCGCCAGGGCCGCCACCGTTACCACCGGCTCGCCTCCACCGAGGTGGCGCGCCTCATCGAGGGGCTGATGCAGTTCGCCGTGTCGCAGCCCCGGGCCACACCGGCCCGCCCCGTCGTCACCGGCCCGCGCGATGCGGCGCTGCGCTGGGCGCGCACCTGCTACGACCACCTGGCGGGCCGGCTCGCCGTGGAGATGGCCGATCACCTGCTGGCCGAGGGCGCCATCGCGTTCGAGGGCCTGGGCGCGGAAGGCGCCGGCCGCATCGAGCCCACGCGTGCGAACGCCGTGCTGGCGCCCCTGGGGCTCTATGCCGGCGCCGCACTGGCCGCGCCGCCCGGCCGCCGCGCGCTCTGCCGGCCCTGCCTCGACTGGAGCGAACGCCGCCCCCACGTCGGCGGACGCCTCGGTGCGCTGCTGTGTGCGCATTCCCTGGAACGCGGCTGGCTGCTGCGCGGCAGCGGCACGCGCGCGCTGGCGGTGACGCCCGCGGGCGCGCAGGCGCTGCGGGACTGGCTGGGGGTGGAGCGCTGGGCGCGGGTCGTGACGGACTTGTAGAAGCCTAATTCGCCGTGTTTTGCGACAGTCCTGAAACCCGTTCCTCCGCAGGGCTCTGACGGCTTCATGGCTCCTGAGCGTTCTGGGATCGCGGCCGCAGCTATTTTTCCGGTGCCATGGGTTGGGCAACGACGGTTTCAGGAAGCTCCCAGTCGGCAATCAACTTGATCTCCACCCGCCGCGGTTCCCAGTGAACCTGATCGACCAATTGCACTGCTTCTACATCCTGCTCATGCAATGTCTTGCCGTCGTGTGTCTGGAGCCGCAAAAAACCAGGAGCGTCTCCGGCGGAGCCTGGAAGGACAGGCCATGGCCAACCGGTTTGGAATACCTTTATCTGGAAGCGTTGATCTGGGCTGGTGAAAGTCTTGTATACGCTGGAGCAGCACAGCTTTCGCCCGCTGGAAGTGAATATCAACCATGTTCCGGATCCCAGCGCCAGTGCGATCAGCAAGGCTGCGATCTTGACACGGGACATTCTTGAATTTTTCATGTGTTCAGCGCTTGAAAATGAATGTATTGTTTACGCTCTGCCTCAATATGCGTAGATCTGAATAGATGAAAAAATCGCCACCTTTTCCATTGGCTGTGCGCCACTTTCTGAAGTCGGAGTTGTGTACGCTGGTTCCCCCATTCATGCCTGTGCGTCCAACGCTATTGGATTCGAAATTCCAATTTCCCAGATCCTGGTCTTTTCCTGTGGGATCGTTGAAATCGTAAGAGTCTTTGATATAGATGCCCACTTCTTCAATAGTCACCGAGTAATTTCCATTGGGGACTTTGAGTGCGGGGCCTGAAGCCACCTTCTTTTCAGTCATTTCAGCTTCAACGAAACCACCCACCACCACGCGAAAGGTAAAGTTGCCCAATGCGGCTCGAAGATCGTCCATAGGCCCGATCAGCATGTCCATATTGCCGCCGATCACTCGGAATTGAATGGCTTCATTCTCCATGGCCTGCAACATTCTGGGTAGCCGGAAGCGCTGTTGACCGTTGCCAAGCGCATTCTTTCTGGCGAGTAACTTAACGATCTCCTTGCGTGCGGCGTCATTGAGCCAAATACGTTCTGCGATGAGTGTGTCGTAGACTTGGCGGGCTCTGGAGAAACCTAGAACCCAATCCATGGTGATGATGTCTGTGGAGGTTATGCCATTTGCAGGCACCGTGTTTGCCGGATCGGAAAACCATTTATCCATCAATCTGGCTCCCTTTTGCCAGTTGTTGGAGCGCATCACGCCAGGTATCTTGGTGATATCGAGATCGGACATTTCTGCTGTTCTGCCGGATGGTGGTGGTTGATCTCCTTATTGGATCGCACGTTGCATTGATTATTTATTTATCAAGCATCAATTGATTTGCTTGAATGCATAAATTTCTATTATTTAGCTAGTAATCGTGCCCTGGTTGGATTGCACCGTTCAGCGTGCATTGTGTAGCGCCAACACCATTTCGATGGCTGATGCCGAACGGTAGCGCTACGTGGTTGGTGGCACACGATTGGTGTAACCACAGCGTTTTGCCAGTTGATGCTCCAGGAGTGCTCGAAACCGAACCCCTCCACCCGGCACCGTCGAGAATCAACGGATGACGGGGTTGAAAGAGGTTGCCGGAAAAAAGGCGAAAGTGAGCTACTGCGCCGGGGGGCAGTGGTATGGGCCAAGTGAATTGGCCAAGGGGGTGTTCAGCCCACCGGCAACGCCTGCGCGCAGGCATGCGCGCTCGCCCAGGCCCACTGGAAGTTGTAGCCGCCCAGCCAGCCCGTGATGTCCACCACTTCGCCGATGAAGTAGAGGCCGGGCCGGTCCTTCGCTTCCATGGTCTGCTGCGAGAGGGCGCGGGTATCGATGCCGCCCAGGGTGACCTCGGCTTTCTTGTAGCCTTCGGTGCCGGTGGGCACCAGTTCCCAGCGCGAGAGCTGCTCGGCCAGCCGCGCCAGCGCCTTGTCGGGGGCTTCGTTGATGGGGCGCTGCAGTTCGGGCTGCCGTTCCACCCAGGCGTCGGCGAGGCGCGTGGGCACGAGCGTGGCGAGTTCGTTGGCCACGCGCTTCTTCGAGCGGGCCTTGGCCAGCGCGAAGGCCGCGGCAAGGTCGGTGCCGGAGGCCAGGTCGAGCACGAGCGGTGTGCCCGGGGCCCAATAGCTGGAGATCTGCAGCACCGCCGGGCCCGAGAGGCCGCGGTGCGTGAAGAGCAGGTCTTCGTGGAAGGCCATGCGGGCTTTCTTTCTGCCGCCGGGCCGTCCCGGGGCAGAAACGGCCCCCTCGGGGGGCCGCGACCCGCGCAGCGGCGGAGCGTGGGGGTGGTCAGGGACGCCCGTGGAGATTTCCACGGGCAGGGCCAGGCCCGCGAGCCCGGCATACGGCGCCCAGCCGTCGCCGTCGAAGGTGAGCGGCACGAGGCCCGGCCGGCGCTCCACGAGCGGAATGCCGAACTGCTGGGCCACGCGGTAGCCGAAGTCGGTGGCGCCGATCTTGGGGATCGAGAGCCCGCCCGTGGCGATCACGAGGCTGCGGCAGTGCACGGTCCCGCGGTCGCTATTGATTTCATAGCAATCGAAGTCCATTTCACGGCGACATGGAGCCGGAAACGCCACGGATTGCACTTTGCAGGGCTGCCAGCGCTCCACGCGCCCGGCTTCGCACTCGGCGAGCAGCATGGCGATGAGGTCCTCGGCCGAGCGGTCGGCGAAGAGCTGGCCCTTGTGCTTTTCGTGGAAGGCGATGCCGTGCTTCTGCACGAGGGCGATGAAATCGGCCGGCGTGTAGCGCGAGAGCGCGGAGCGGCTGAACTGCGGGTTCTGGCCCACGAAGTGGCGGTGCGGCGCGGCGGGGTCGAGCTCGCGGTTGGTGAAGTTGCAACGCCCGCCGCCCGAGATGCGGATCTTCTCGGCCACTTTCTCGGCATGGTCGATGAGCAGCACGCGCAGGCCGCGCTGGCCCGCCTGCGCGGCGCAGAAAAGGCCGGCCGCGCCGGCGCCGATGACGACCGCGTCGTAGAACGGGGCGCTGTCCATCAGCCCTTCCAGGTGAACGGGAACTTCAGCTGCTTCATGAAGCCGCCCGGCACGTAATCACCCAGCACGCCGTATTTCTCGGGCCAGAGGCGGTCGCTCTTCACGGCCGTGCCGAACAGGTGGTCGAGGAAGGCGAAGTGCGCGGCATAGTTCTTGTCGAGCGCTTCCTGGTCCTGGCTGTGGTGCCAGTGGTGGAAGTTGGGCGTGACCAGCACGTAGCGCAGTGGCCCCAGGCGCACGCTCACGTTCGCATGGTTGAACACTGCCTGGAAGCCGACGATGACGATGTACGCATCGATCACTTCCTTCGAGAAACCCAGCACGTAGATGGGCGCCAGCACCAGCGTGCGGGTGATGAGCAGCTCCAGGATGTGCTGGCGCGAGCCGGCCATCCAGTCCATGCTCTTCACGCTGTGGTGCACGGCGTGCAGGCGCCAGAGCACGGGCACCTCGTGGTAGGCGCGGTGCGTCCAGTACTGCACGAGGTCGGCCACCAGGATGATGAGAAAGAGCGCCACCCAGAAGTTGAGGCCCTGCACCCAGCCGCGGATGCCGTCGTTGGCTGCCCAGCCGAAGAACTTGTGCACCATCAGGTTGGTGGCCAGCAGCACGAAGCCCACCACCATGTGGTTCACGATGAAGTGGTGGAAATCGCACTGCCATTCGGCGCGGAAGATGGGCTGGTCGCGGCGCAGCGCGAAGAGCTTCTCGATGAAGATGAAGATCAGCGCGCTGCCCAGCAGGTCGAGGATGAACCAGTCCAGGCCGATGTAGGGCGTGTTGTCCGCGAAGTCGTTGACGGGCACCTTGTGGCCGCCCAGCAGCGCGGCCGAGGTCACCAGCAGGAACGCCGCGGAAGAAAGCCAGCGCGAGCGGTTGAAGAGGATGTTGACCAGCGAGAGCCCGCCGGCCACCAGCAGCGCGCCGAACATGACCATGCGGATCACGTCCACGTTGTAGGCCTTGCGCAGCTGCGGCGTGGTGAGGTACTGGGGGAAGTGGAAGGCCAGCACGCCCAGCAGGCACAGGATGCCGAGCGAGAGCGCGATGACGCCGGAGATGTGGCCGCGGCCCGGGCGCAGTTCGCCGTGGCTGGCCGTGAAATCGTTGAGTTTGTCGAGCATGGGAGCGTCGCGCCGGGGCGGCCGGCGCGCACCCGGGAGGGGCGGCGCACCGGCGGCGGTCGCGGTGTCTGTGGAGCGAGGCGCGAGTGTATCGAAGCCTGCCCGCCGGGCCAGCCCCCCCGCGGTGGGGGAGGGGCGGGTGCCCGGCCCGTCCCGGACGTCAGCGGGCGGCGGTGGCCGCGGCGCGCGGGCGGGGGCGCAGCAGGGCGACGAGGCCCGACATGCCCACCGCGCCGGAGAGCCCGGCATCCGGCGCGGCCCCTGGCATCGAGCGGCGCTCCACATGGATGCCGCGTTCCTCGGCATGGGCGATGAAGTCCTCCAGCGTCTCGCGGATGTCGCGGTCCAGGAAGCGGCAGTCGCTGCCGTCGATCACCAGCGCATCGCCCTCCTGCACGCGCGCCAGGTAGCCGCGCAGCGTGGCCCGGCTGAAGAAGGACACGTCCTTGTTCAGCCGCAGCAGGTGCACCGAACCCTCCGACACCATCGAGAGCGCGCCGCGCGTGTTCGATTCGATCACGAACAGCATGCTGCTGGCCAGCCCGATCAGGATGCCGATGAGCAGGTCGGTGGCCAGGATCGCCGCCACGGTCACCGCGAACGGAATGAACACGCCCCAGCCCTGCCGCCAGGTGTCCATCACCAGCGACGGCTTGGCGAGCTTGTAGCCCGTGTGCAGCAGCACGGCGGCCAGCGCGGCGAGCGGGATCCACTCCAGGAACTCCGCGAGGAACAGCAGGCTGGCGAGCAGCAGCAGGCCGTGCAGGATGGCCGAGAGGCGGGTGCGCGCGCCGGCCTGCACGTTGGCCGAGCTGCGCACGATCACCGCCGTGATCGGCAGCCCGCCCAGCAGGCCGGCCACCATGTTGCCCACGCCCTGCGCGCGCAGTTCGCGGTTGGGCGGGGCCACGCGCTTGAGCGGGTCGAGCCGGTCGGTGGCCTCCAGGCTCAGCAGCGTCTCCAGGCTGGCGACGAAGGCGAGCGTCACGGCGACGGTGTAGACCTGCGGGTTGGCGAGTGCCGACCAGTCGGGCGTGGCGAACTGCGACCACAGGCCGGCCAGGCTGTCGACCTGCGGCAGGGCCACGCGCTGCTCGTCGGCCAGCGCGGCCGAGGGCTCGGTGGCCAGCGCGGCGGCATGGTAGGCCACGCCCCAGAGCACGGCGACCAGCGGCCCGGGCAGCCGGCCGACGACCGGCAGGCGCTTGACGAAGGCCGTGTCCCACGCGAAGAGGATCGCCAGCGCGCCGGCCGCCGTCACGGCGGCGCTCACGGTGACCGCGCCCGAGAGGTGGCGCACGGCGTCGAAACCGTCCGCCGCCGAGGGCAGAAAGCGCAGCGCGTGCTCGGTGGACTGGAAGCCGAACGCCACGGGCAGCTGCTTGATGATCAGCAGCAGGCCGATGGCCGCCAGCATGCCCTTGATGACCGGCGTGGGAAAACAGGCGCCGATGTTGCCCGCGCCCAGGCGGCCGAACAGCCACTGCAGCGCGCCGGCCATCACCACGGCCACCAGGAAGGCCTCGTAGCCGCCCAGCGTGGCGATGGACGTGACCACGATCACCACGAGGCCGGCGGCCGGGCCGCTCACGCTCAGGTGCGAGCCCGAGAGCGCGCCCACCACCAGGCCGCCCACGATGCCCGACACGAGGCCGGCCATGAGCGGCGCGCCGCTCGCGAGGGCGATGCCCAGGCACAGCGGCAGCGCGACGAGGAACACCACCAGGCTGGCCGGCAGGTCCTGCCGCAGGTGGCTGAAAAGCCCGGCGCGCGCGGGGCGCTGCGGGGCGGAGGCATTGGCCGTCGCCGGGGAGGCATCGGTGCGGTGCGGGGTGTTGTCTGCGGGGAGTGTCGTCATGGCGGGTTCTCCTCGGTTCAGGCCGCTTGGGCCCATTCACGGCTCTCCGCGTCGAGCGAGATCACCTGCCGCAGGCGCCCGTCGCGCAGCGCATACACCCAGCCCAGCAGCGCCAACGGCTGGCCACGGTCCCAGGCCTGGCGCACGGTGGCCGTGGCGGCCAGCGTGTTCACCTGCTCGGCCACGTTGAGCGCCACGAAGCGGTCCACGCGCGCGTTCAGGTCTTCGTCTTCTTCGGGCAGGCGCTCGCCGGCCTCGATCTCCTGCACCCGCCGGCGGTAGAGCGCGCGCAACGGGCGGATGTGCTGCCCCAGGTAGTCGCCGTCTTCCGGCTCGCCCACGCGCTCGCGCGACTGCAGCAGCGCCGCCCGCACGCCGCCGCAGGCCTCATGGCCGCAGACGATCACGGCCGGCACGCGCAGCACGTCGATGGCGTACTGCAACGCGCTCATGATGTTGCTGTCGTTGGGCCGCACGAGGTTGGCGACGCTGCGGTGCACGAACAGTTCGCCGGGCAGGGCGTTGGTGATGCGCTCGGCCGGCACGCGGCTGTCGGCACAGCCGATCCAGAAGGCGCGGGGCTGCTGGCCGCCCACGAGGTTCTCGAAGAATGCCGGGTCGCGCGACGTCATCTCGTCGGCCCAGGCGCGGTTCTGGAGCAGAAGACGGGTGCTCAGGTCCATGGGGAAATCCTCCTTCTCTGTGTTTCCGAAAAATGCTGCGATGCAACATTTCTAGGCTACCGGCCTGAAGATTCCTGTGTGCGGAATTTGAAACGCGTTACATGCATGTCATGCCTGTAGCGCGGCTTGCATGAAGTTACAAACCTGTCGTCGGTATGCCTGGGGAAGCTGTCGTTAAAACCCTTCCGAGGCAGGGTTTAGCAGCGGCCCCTGTCCGCTGCCGGGCGCGGCGGATGGCCGTGTGGCACGGTGCGCACGGCCCGCCCGCGCCATGGAATCAGGCCCTAGAATGCCGCCGCATATGACGCCCCTACCCGCACACCAGCTCAGCATGACGGTGCTCATGTCCCCGGACATGGCGAACTTCTCCGGCAACGTGCACGGCGGCGCGATCCTCAAGCTGCTCGACCAGGTGGCGTATTCGTGCGCCGCCCGCTATTCGGGCAGCTACGTGGTCACGCTCAGCGTGGACCAGGTCACCTTCCTGCAGCCCATCCACGTGGGCGAACTGGTCACCTTCCTGGCCAGCGTGAACCACACCGGCACTTCGTCGATGGAAGTCGGCATCAAGGTGGTGGCCGAGGAGATCCGCACGCAGATCGTGCGCCACGTGAACAGCTGCTTCTTCTCCATGGTGGCGGTGGACGAGGCCCGCAAGCCCACGCCCGTGCCGACGCTGTCTCCCTCCACGCCCGACGAGCGCCGCCGTTGGGAGGCCGCGCTGCTGCGCAAGAGCCTGCGCAAGGAGCAGGCCGCGCGCTTCGCGCAGATCCAGCGCGATGCGGCGCTGGTGCACGGCTGACCCGGCGCCGCCGGGCTTCGGCTTTCGGCCCGGTGCTTCGGGCTGGCGGTCTCCGCCAGCGGGCAGGCTCCTAGTCTCCCTGCCATCCGAAACAACGCAGGGCATCGGCATGGACTCGATCGGCCGGACAGGCGCAACCCCTCCCGCGCATTCTTCCTCCCGCGCGCCATCGCCGCCGCCGCAACAGCCGCAGCCGCACCGCCCCGCGCAGCAGACCTCCCATTCGCATCCGCCCCAGCCGGGCATGCCGGGTTCGCGGGGCGCCACCTCCGCCGAGCCCTCGGTGCGCCGCGCCCGCTCGGCGCCTCCGCGGCCGGGCGCGGGGCACTCTGCCCAGGCACCGGCCCTGCCGCTGGCCGCGGTGGTCGGCGAGCCCCGGGCGCGCCGCCTGGATGCGGACTGGGGCACCCTGCAGGGTGCCCGCATGAAGCGCGGCCGCCCGCAGATCCATGCGTGGGAGGCAGGCACCCACCCGGAACGCGTGGCGATCCCTCCGGGCAACCCCGGGAACCTCCGGCTCGACGCGCTGCTCGACCTGGAGGCCGTGCGGCAGGGCACCCCCGTGCTCTGGTCCATCGGCCCGGCGGGCACGTTGCTGCTCGGCCCGCACACGGAGCTGGACGGGCTCGACCCCGACACCGGCAAGTCCCGCCGCCGAGGCCACCCGAGCCTGCTGGAAGGCACGCTGAAAGATGCCGCGGCAGGCCAGTGGTGGGGCAAGGAAGCCCGCATCTCGGGCGAATTGGGCTGGGACGCCGCGAAGGAGCGCTTCTACATCGTCAACCAGTCGGGGCGCTACTCGCGGCACGCGGACCGGGGCCGGGTGCAGATGGAGAACGTCGAACGGCGTTTCGGACAGGCCGGGCTGCCGGTGGAGATCCGGCTGGTCGAGCGCGGTTAGCCGCGGACCGGCCATTGCCCAGCCGTTGCATGGCCCGCCAGGCACCGCGAATGGCCTTGGCGCCGTGGGCAGCCGGCCGGCGCCCATAATGCGCTGCGGGCTTCGGCCGTCCGGTGCGCCGGGCTTTCCGGCGGTGCCCGGCCGCACGCATTCCACCTCCGTTCGCAAAGGCCCGCCCCGACGCCATGACTGCAAGCCCCACCTTCCAGCAGGCCATGGACCAAGCCATCGACTTCGCGGCGATCGCCACCGATCCGCACGGTCGCGTCACCAGTTGGAATGCCGGGGCCGAACGGCTGCTGGCGTGGCGCCGGGACGAGATCGAGGGCGCCCCCATCGACCGCCTCTTCACGCCCGAGGACCGCGCCGCGGGGCGCCACCATGAAGACCTGCGCGCGGCGCTGGCCCACGGGAGCCTGCGCGCCGACCGCTCGCTGCTGCGCAGGGACGGCAGCGTGCTGCAGGCGTCGGTGGACCTGGTGCCGCTGCGCGGCGACGGCGGCGCGCACCTGGGGGACCTGCGGATCGTGCGCGAGCGCAACACCGTGCCGCAGGCGCCGCGCTTTCGCGAAAGCCAGGACCGCTTCAAGACGCTGCTGGAAACCGTGGAGACGGCCTTCGCCATCGTCGAGGTGAAGTTCGACGCGGCCGACCGCCCCGTGGACTACCGCTTCATCGAGGCCAACCCGGCCTTCGAGCGCCAGGCCGGCGTCAACCTGCAGGGCAAGTGGGTGACGGAGTACGCGCCCGAGCTGGAGCAGTTCTGGTTCGACACCTACGGGCACGTCGCCTGGACCGGCGAGCCCGCCGTCTTCGAGAGCTACGCGAAGGCGTTCGGGCGCTGGTTCGACGTGCGGGCGATCCGTGTCGGCGAGCCGCACGAGCGGCAGATCGCCATCTTCTTCAACGATGTCACCGCGCGCCGCAACTCCGAAGAACGCCTGCGCGCGAGCGAGGCGTTCGCCCGCGAGAACGTGGAGCGCGTGCAACTCGCGCTGGCGGCCGGCGCGATCATCGGCACCTGGCACTGGCACCTGCCCACCGACCGGTTCACGGTGGACCAGGGTTTCGCCAACGCGTTCGGGCTCGACCCGGCGCTGGGCCGCGAGGGCCTGAGCCTGGAGCAGGTGATCGCGACGGTGCACCCCGACGACCGGCCGGGGCTGCTGGCCGCGATCGACGAGGTGGTGGGCCGGGGCGGACCGTATGCCCACCAGTACCGCGTGCGCCGCACCGACGGGCGCTACTACTGGATCGAGGCCAACGGCCGCGTGGACCACGGTGCGGACGGCACGCCCACGCGGTTCCCCGGCGTGCTGATCGACGTGGAGGAGCGGCGCGCCGTGGCGGAGGAGCGCGACCGCAACGCGGCCGAACTGCGTGCCCTCAACGAGACGCTGGAACTGCGCGTGGCCGAGCGCACGGCCGAGCTGATGCACGCCGAAGAGCAGTTGCGCCAGTCGCAGAAGATGGAAGCCGTGGGGCAGCTGACGGGCGGCCTCGCGCACGATTTCAACAACCTGCTGGCCGGCATCTCCGGATCGCTGCAGCTCATGCAGGTCAAGATGAAGCGCGGCCAGTTCGGCGAGCTGGACCGCTACATGGGCGTGGCGCAGGGCGCGACGCGGCGCGCCGCCGCGCTCACGCACCGCCTGCTGGCGTTCTCCCGCCGGCAGACGCTCACGCCCCGGCCCACCGACGTGAACCGGCTGATCGCGGGCATGGAGGAGCTGATCCGGCGCTCCATCGGGCCGGCGATCGCGTTCGACGTGGCCGGCTCCGAGGGGCTCTGGCCGGCGCTGATCGATGCCAGCCAGCTGGAGAACGCGCTGCTGAACCTCTGCCTGAATGCGCGCGACGCCATGCCCGATGGGGGCCGCATCACCATCGCCACGTCCAACGAGTGGCTGGACCGGCTGGCCGCCAGCGGCCTGGGCATTCCGCATGGTCCGTACCTCGCCCTGCGCGTGACCGATACCGGCACGGGCATGCCGCCCGACGTGATCGCGCGCGTGTTCGAGCCCTTCTTCACCACCAAGCCCATCGGCCAGGGCACGGGGCTGGGGCTGTCGATGATCCACGGCTTCGTGCAGCAGTCGGGCGGGCAGGTGCGCATCGGGTCGGAAGTGGGCCGGGGCACGACCGTCTGGCTCTACCTGCCGCGCCACCACGGCGAGGCCGACCGCGACGCCGGCGCCGCGGACGCTGCCGAGGCACCGCGCGCCGCGCCGGGCGAGACGGTGCTGGTCGTGGACGACGAGCCCTCCGTGCGCATGCTGGTGGTCGAGGTGCTGGAGGACCTGGGCTACACCGCGATCGAGGCGGCGGACAGCATGGAGGGCCTGAAGATCCTGCAGTCGGGCGTGCGCATCGACCTGCTCGTCACCGACGTGGGATTGCCCGGGGGCATGAACGGCCGGCAGATGGCGGATGCCGGCAGGCACCTGCGCCCGGGCCTGAAGGTGCTCTTCATCACGGGCTATGCCGAGGGCAGCGTGATGGGCGACGGCCACCTGGAGGCGGGCATGGAGGTGCTGACCAAGCCCTTCGCGATGGACGCGCTGGCCGCCCGCATCCAGGGCCTGATCGGCGGCCGCTGAGCCTTTGCCGCAGCGGCCGCGGGGCTGCGCGCATGCATGCCCCGGTGGGGCGCGCTCAGCGCACGCCGCAGAAGCCGAACTCCGCCGTGCCGCCGGGCGCGAGCGTGCGGTTCCAGTCCACGCCGCTCGCCTGCAGCGTATGGGCCGATTGCGTCCACACCGCGTTCCAGAGGTTGTTGATGGTGCCCTCCACGGGCAGCGACACCGACCAGTTCCCGCTGCTGCCGCCGCCGTTGGTGACCTGCACGCGCTGGCAGTAGCCCGCGCCCCAGTCGCTGTCGGTGATGCGGTTCACGCTGAAGCTCGCGCCGGGCGTGGGCGTGGGCGTGGGCGTGGGCGTTGGAGTCGGGGTGGGCGTCGGAGTCGGAGTCGGAGTGGGGGTTGGCGTGGGAGTGGGTGTCGGCGTGGTGCCGCCGTTGCCCCACAGCTGGTTCAGCAACTGCACCTTGTCGGTGCGCACCGTGTTCCAGTCGTCCTCCAGGATGCCGCCGGTGTCGCCGCTGTTGGGGTTCCACGACCAGTAGAAGCCGCTGCGGATGCCCTTGCCGACGAGGTAGTTCACGAGGGCGTTCTGCCATTGCACGTCGCGCGCGTCGCCGCGGCCGTACTTGCCGCCGAATTCGCCCAGCAGCACGGCATGGCCTTCCTGCACGAAGCGGCCGAAGTGCTGCTCCCAGATGGCCGGCATGTTGGCCGGGAAGTCGGCCGCGTTGAAGTACGACTGCACGAACACGTCGGGCCCGTAGGTGTGCGGGGCCAGCAGCAGGCGGTTGGCGGGGATGTTCAGCGGCGTGCAGGCCATCGGTTCCAGGTTGCTGCCCCAGAAGTGCCCGCCGCTGCTGGAGCAGCTCGGGTTCTCGCCGATGCCCTCCACCGCGACGATCCACTGCGGTGCGGCCTGCAGCACGGCGGCGGCGGCGCGTTCGGCCGCGCGGTTCCAGTCGGTGGCGTTGTTGCCGGTGCCCCAGGTGGCGGCGCCGTGGGGCTCGTTCTTGAGGTCGATGCCGATCACGCCGGGCACGCCCTTGTAGCGGTCGGCCGCGAAGACCAGGTCGGCGATCCACTGCTGTTCGCTGTAGCTCTGCGTGTACCAGAGTTCGCTGATGCTCTGGCAGTCGGGGGTGTGGTGGTCCAGCAGCACGTACATGCCGCGGTCGCTGATCTCCTGCACCACCTTGTCGAGGATCTGCTGCGAGCCCAGGCCCTGCAGGTCGGGGTTGCGCCCGTAGTCGATGCTGTTCGGGGCGGTGCCGCGCAGGCTCTGCGGGCAGAAGGGCAGGCGCACGGCGTTGAAGCCCTGCTGCTGCATCTGGTCGATCATGTCCTTCCAGTTGCGCGCCCAGAGGCCGTGCACCACGTGGTTGCCGGTCTCGAACCCGAACCAGTTCACGCCGCGCAGTTGCACCGGCTGGCCGGCGTCGTTCACCACCTGGCCGTTGGCGATGCCGTAACTCCAGGCCGCGCTGCCGGATGCGAGCAGGCAGCCTGCGAGCGCGATGTTTCTCCATGCGGATCGGATGTTTGCCATGGTCCGTCTCCCTCCTTGGGTTCGCTGTGTCAATGCAATGACAAAGAATGGGTGGATACCGCGCGGGCACGGGCGCCCTCGCGGCGCGAGGCCGTGGCGCCCGTGCGCACGGCCGAGCGGATCATAGGTTTCCGAAGGCGGGAGGCGGTGTATCGATTCCGCGCGGTTGTAAACGCATGTTCGAAGCCGGCCGTGCTGCCAGAGCGTGGCGGCCCGGCGGCCGCCTCCGCAGCGCTGCGGAGGCAGGGGCCGATTCGCCGCGCCTGCTAGGCGGCCTGCCGCCCGCGCCCGGCGAGCGAGACGGCCTGCAGCGAGAGCCGGTCGATCTCGGTCGTGATGCCCGAGAGCACGTTCGCCACCACCGCGAATTCGCGGCCGTGGCCGGCGGCGCGCGCGGCCATGACCTGGGCATTGAAGCTCACTACCTTGGCTTCGCGCGCGACCGTCTGGATGGATTCGACGATGCCCGACAGCTCGCGCATCATCGCGTCGGACTGTTGCCGCTGGATCTGGTCGAAGACGGTGGTGGCGGCGTTCAGCGCCTCCAGCACGCCGTCGGTGGCAGCCACGAGCGGGGCCAGCGCATCGGCGGCGCGGGCGCTGCCCTGGTCGGCCGCATCGAGCGCCGCGCGGGCCTGGCGCGCGAAGGCGTCGATGGTGGCGCCCACGCCGCGCGGGCCCTGGTAGACGGCCTGCACGGCGCGCGCAGTGGCCGGCTCGAGGTGCTGCGGCGTCTGCACCAGGCGCGCCTGGCTGGATTCGAAGAGCTGCAGGGTCTTGCGCGCGGCCTGCGCCTGGCCGGCCTGGCCCTGCACGGCCAGCACGGTCTGCAGCACGATGCGCTGCGAGAGCATGCGCTGGCGCGCCGCGAGGTTCACGAGCGAGATGTCTTCGCCGCCAGCGCCAGCGCCACCGGCCCGGGGCGCGGTGCCGGGCTGTGGCGTGCGCGGTGCCGGCGCTGTCTGCGGCGAGGAGATCGGAAGGGCGGCCATGGGCACCTCGTGGGGCGGCGTGGAAGAAGCGTTGCGCGGGCCTCGGCCTCCCGGTCGGTCAGCCGGCGTGCCGCAGCGGAGGGGGTACGAGCGGCACGGGCTGGCCCAGGCCGTTGCCGGCCGCGGCCTCCACGCCGGCGGCCACGTCGCCCACGACTATGACCGAGGGGCTGCCGAGCTGCTCGCGCTCGATGGTGGCGTGCAGCTCGCCCAGCGTGGTGAGTGCATGGCGCTGGCAGGGCAGGCTCACGTGCTGGATCACCACCACGGGCGTGGAGGCGGGCAGGCCGGTGAGCAGTTCCTGCTGGATGTGCGCGGCGCTGCTTACGCCCATGTAGATCACCAGCGTGAGGCGCGCGGCGCGCGCCGTGGCGGCCAGCTGGCGCCAGTCCACGCCGCCGTCGCCGGGCTTGGCATGGCCGGTGACGAAGACCACGCCGTGCGCGTGCTCGCGGTGCGTGAGCGGCGTGCCCAGCAGCGTCATGCCCGCCAGGCCCGCGGTGATGCCGTTGACCACGGTGACCGCGATGCCGGCGGCGCGCAGGTGCTCCACCTCTTCGCCGCCGCGCCCGAAGATGAACGGGTCGCCGCCCTTCAGGCGCACCACGTTCTCGCCCTCGTTCACGGCCATCACCATGAGCTTCTCGATGAAGGCCTGCGGCGTGCTCTTGCAGCCGCCGCGCTTGCCCACGTGGACCACGCGCGCGCCGGGCGCGGCCAGGGCCACGATCTCGTCGCTCACGAGGTCGTCCACCAGCAGCACCGTGGCCGACTGGATCGCCTTCAGCGCCTTGATGGTGAGCAGCTCCGGATCGCCGGGGCCGGCGCCCACGAGCGTGCAGGTGCCGCGTGGCAGCGCGGGGGCCTCGGTGGGCGGCGGGGTCGTGGGGATGCGGGTCATGGGGTTGTCTCCATTGGGATCTGGCCGGCGAGACGCAAGATGTGTTCCACCTGACGGGAGAGCGGTGCCGGCACGGGCAGCTCGCCCGCGAGCACCCGCTGCGTGTAGCGCGCGGTGGCCTCGACATCGATCTCGGCCGGCAGGCCGGGCACCTCGCTGGCGGTGCCGGGCTGCTGCTCGTCCCACACATGGTGCGCGCCCTGCACGAAGGCGTCGTAACGGGGCGTGCGGCGCGGGTCGGCGGCCACCTCGCCCTCCAGCCCGCGCGAGAGCAGCACGTCCATGCCGCGCGCGGCGAAGGTGGCGTGCAGCATCTCCACGTATTCGGGGTGGGTGTAGGCGGTGACCAGCAGCGAGGGGCCGCGCACCGGGTTCATGAGCTTGACCACGCTGTGGCCGGGGTTGCGCAGGCCCACCACCTCGCGCACGGCCAGCAGGCGGGCGAGGCCCGGGCACAGCAGGCCCGCGTGGATGTGCGCCACGCTGCCGGGCGCGATGGGGTCGGGCGAGAACGCGGGCGCGATGCCCAGCGCCTGCAGCACGTCGCTTGCCAGGACGCGGCGCGCCTCGGTGCGCATGCCGTGCAGCAGCACGGGCAGGCCTTCGCGCGCCAGCAGCAGCGCGAGCAGCGGCGTGAGCACGGGCAGCTTGCGCGCGCCGTTGTAGCTGGGCAGCACGACCGTGGGGCGCGTGCCGGGCGCGATGGGCATCAGGCGCGCGTGCGTGGCGTCCAGGAAGCCGCACATCTCGTCGGCGGTCTCGCCCTTGATGCGCATGGCGATGCAGAAGGCGCCCACTTCGTAGTCGGTGACCTGGCCGTCGAGCACCTGGCCGAAGAGGTCGGCGGCCTGTTCGCGGCCGATGGCCCGCGCGCCGCGCGCGCCGCGGCCGAGGTCCTTGAGGTAATGGCTGATGCTGCCCATGGGAGCGGAGAAAAGATCGGATCGTGGGGGAAAAGGGGGGCGTGCGCCCCGCGGGGACGCGCATTCTCCCGTACTTCAGAGAACTTTGGGTTATATGGCGGCCTCTGCGGGCGCGGCGGCGGAGGCTGCGGCGCCGGGCGGGGTGGCGCGCACCAGGCGGCGGAGTTCGGGCACGCACGATCCGCACTGCGTGCCGCAGCCCAGCGCCGCCTGCAGCTGCCCGAGCCGGTCGGCCTCGGCGCCGTGGCAGCGCCCGAGCTGCGCGCGGATGGCGGCATCGGTCACGTTCATGCAGCTGCACACCGGCTTGCCGCGCGACTGCACGGCCAGCGCGCCGGACGGGGCCTGGGCCCCGGGCAGCAGCAGCAGGCGCCCGTAGCCCTGGGCGGACTGCTCTTCCTGCAGCAGTGTGCGCAGCCAGGCCTCGGCGCGGGTGTCGCCCGCCAGCAGCAGCGCGCCCAGGCGCAGGTCGCCCGCGGGGTGGCTGGCCGTGGCCGCCGTGCGCTCCAGCCGCAGCGCGCGGCGCTGGCCGCGGCGGCGGTCGGCGTAGCGCAGCGTCTCGGCGCCGGCCAGGCCCAGCAGCGCCTCGATGCGCGCGAAAAGCGCATCGGGCGGGGCCTCGTGGCCCGCGGCGCGCAGCAGCACGCCGTGGCGCTCGCGCCCGGGCTCCGAGAGCGGCGCGTTGTTGCTGAACGGCACGCAGGCCGCGAACGGGAATTCGCCCATCAGCGCGGCCAGCCCCTCGCGCGCGGCGAGCGCGTCGGCCTCGGGCAGCCACGCCATGCCCAGCAGGCGCCAGGGCAGTTCGGCCTTCAGGATCTTGACGGGCGTGTGCTTGAGCTCCGGCTGCTTCGACGCGGGGCAGAAGGCCGGCGTGGTGAGCGCGTTCACGCCCAGCGCCGCGCCGCCCGTGCTGCTGTGCCCGCCCAGTGTCTCGCTGCCCCAGTGCATGGCCATGAAGGCCTGCGCGAGCCCCACGTCGGCGCTGGCCTGCACCGGCACGATCACCGAGCCGCGCGGGCTGGTCACGTGCACGAGGTCGCCCTCGGCGAGCTGGCGGCGCTCCATGTCCTGCGGGTGCAGTTGCACGCAGGGCTCCGGCGCGTGGGCGGACAGGCGCCCGAGCGTGCCCGTGCGGCTCATGCCGTGCCACTGGTCGCGCAGCCGGCCCGTGGTGAGGCTGAACGGGTAGCGCGCGCTGCGCGGCTCGGCCACGGGCCGCCAGGGCGCCGCGGCGAAGCGCGCGCGGCCGTCGGGCGTGGGGAAGACGCCGTCCTCGTACAGCCGCGCACGCCCTTCGGCCGCGCCTTCGGGAAAGGGCCAGTGCTGCGGCCCCTGCGCGTCGATCAGCGCCCACGAGAGGCCGGTGATGTCCAGGTCGCGCCCGCGCGTGCTCTCGCGGTGCTCGTTCCAGAGCGCCTCGGCGCCCGCCTCGGGCCGGGCCGTGTCGTAGGGGAACAGGGTGGGGCGGCCAGGGCGCAGCAGGGCCTCGAGCCGCCGCGCGAAGTCGGTGGCGATGGCCCAGTCGTGGCGCGCCTCGCCGGGCGGGGGCACGGCCGGGCGCACGCGCGAGATGCGGCGCTCGCTGTTGGTGACGGTGCCGGTCTTCTCGCCCCAGGTGGTGGCGGGCAGCAGCAGGTCGGCATACGCGCAGGTGGCGGTGGTGGCGAAGGCTTCCTGCACCACGACGAACTCCGCGCGCTCCAGCGCGCGGCGCACGGTGGCCTGGTCGGGCAGGCTCTGCGCGGGGTTGGTGCAGGCGATCCACAGCGCGCGGATTGTGCCGTCGGCCGCGGCCTGGAACATCTCCACGGCCGTCTTGCCGGGCGTGGCCGGCACCTCGGGCACGCCCCAGAGCGCGGCCACCTCGGCGCGGTGCGCGGGGTTGGCGAGGTCGCGGTGCGCGGAGAGCAGGTTGGCCAGCCCTCCCACCTCGCGCCCGCCCATCGCGTTGGGCTGCCCCGTGAGCGAGAACGGCCCCGCCCCCGGCCGCCCGATCTGCCCGCAGGCCAGGTGCAGGTTGATGAGCGCGGCGTTCTTGTCGGTGCCGCTCGTGCTCTGGTTCAGGCCCTGGCAGTACAGGCTCAGCGTGGGCGCGCGCTGCGGGCCACTGCCATCCCCGCCCAGGGCGAACCAGCGCGCGGCCGTGGCGAGCTGCGCGGGGGTGATCCCGCAGGTCTGCGCCACGCGTTCGGGGGTGCAGTCGCGCACCAGCGCCTTGAGCGCCTCGAAGCCCGTGGTGTGCGCGGCGATGTAGGCCGCGTCCACCCAGCCCTCCCACAGCATCAGGTGCAGCATGCCGTGGCAGAGCATCACGTCGGTGCCCGGCAGGATCGGCAGGTGCAGGTCGGCCATCGCCGCCGTCTCGGTGCGGCGCGGATCGGCCACGACGATCTTCAGGTGCGGGTTGGCCGCGCGCGCGTCCTCGATGCGCCGGAACAGGATCGGGTGCGCCCAGGCCGTGTTGCTGCCCGTGATGAACAGGCACTGCGCCAGCGCCAGGTCCTCGTAGCACGCGGGCGGCGCATCGGCCCCCAGCGTGGCCTTGTAGCCCGCCACCGCGCTGCTCATGCACAGGCGCGAATTGGTGTCGATGTTGTTGGTGCCCAGCAGGCCCTTGGCGAGCTTGTTGAAGGCGTAGTAGTCCTCGGTGAGGAGCTGGCCCGAGACATAGAAGCCGACCGCGTCGGGGCCGTGTTCCTGGACGATGGCGGCGAACTTCTGCGCGGCCATGTCCAGCGCGGAGTCCCAGGCCAGGGGCTGGGGGGCGGCCCCGCGCTCGGGGCGGTGCCGGGGGGCGAGGAGGCGGGTCTGCAGGGTGACGGGCTGGGCGGCCGTCCGGTGGAGGGTGGAGCCCTTGGTGCAGAGGCGGCCGAAGTTGGCGGGGTGGGTGGGGTCGCCGCGCACGCCGGTGATCTGGCCGGCGGTGGATTCGATGATGACGCCGCAGCCGGTGCCGCAGTAGGGGCAGGTGGATTTTGTTTCTTGGGGCATGGTGGGCGGTGTTTTGGAGTTTTTGGGGTTATGTCGGCGGATTCATTGGGTTGTTTGCTATGGTTTTTGTAGTTGATTGTTGGTTACGTTGCGCCATGGCCACCATGCTCCTGCAACGTGCCGCGCGTCAGGCCGCCACCCCCACCCCACACCGCCGCGCCGGCCCCGCCACGGGCCTCACCTCCTCCACCCCATGCCCCGCCAACTCCCCCGCATCCAGAAACACCTCCCCCCCCTCCACCTTCACCGCGAACTTCGGCGTGCACCCCTCGTCCGGCGCCGCCGCTTGTCCATCGCACAGCCCGATGCTCCAGTTGTGCAGCGGGCACGCCACGCTGCGCCCGAACACGATCCCCTGCGACAGCGGCCCCCCCTTGTGCGGGCAGCGGTCGAGCAGCGCGAACACCTCGCCCGCGTCGTTGCGGAACACGGCCACGTCCAGGCCGCGCGGCCGGGCGACGCGGCGTGCGCCGAGCACGGGGATGTCGTCCACGCGGCAGATGGGAATCCATTGGGCGGTCACGGTCATGGGGAGCCTCTTGTCGATGGGGTGGGGATAGGAAATGGATGGACGAATGGACGGAACCGGAACCTGCTTCACGCAGCGGCGGTGTTGGTAGGGGTGGTCGCACCGGCCGATGGCGCGGGTGCCGGCACCGGCACCGGCACCGGCACGATCGGGATCACCGGCGTGAACTGCCGCGTGTCCACCGCCGCCTTGTCGAACTCGAACCACGGATCGGGCTCGCCGTCGAGCGCGAACTGCAGTTGCTCCCACAGCGCCTTGCGGCCTTCGTGGTCTTCGAGGATGCGCTGCTTCACGTGGTCCAGGCCCACGCGGTTCACGTAGTGCACCGTGCGCTCCAGGTACCAGCCTTCCTGGCGGTACAGCTCGCAGAAGGCGCCGGTGTATTCGAGCACCTCGGCGGCGGTCTTCAGCTTGGTGAAGAAGTGCGCCACTTCCGTCTTGATGCCGCCGTTGCCGGCGATGTACATCTCCCAGCCGCTATCGACGCCGATGATCCCCACGTCCTTGATGCCGCTCTCGGCGCAGTTGCGCGGGCAGCCGCTCACGGCGAACTTGACCTTGTGCGGGGCGTACATGCGCCACATGGCGCGCTCCAGGTCCTTGCCCATCTGGGTGCTGTCCTGCGTGCCCATGCGGCACCACTCGCTGCCCACGCAGGTCTTCACCGTGCGCAGCGCCTTGGCGTAGGCGTGACCGCTGGGCATGCCGATGTCCTTCCACACGGCCTGCAGGTCTTCCTTCTTCACGCCCAGCAGGTCGATGCGCTGGCCACCCGTCACCTTCACCGTGGGGATCTGGTACTTGTCCACCACGTCGGCGATGCGGCGCAGTTCGGCCGCCGTGGTCTCGCCGCCCCACATGCGCGGGATCACGCTGTACGTGCCGTCCTTCTGGATGTTGGCGTGGCTGCGTTCGTTGATGGCGCGGCTCTGCGGATCGTCCTTCGCTTCCTTGGGCCAGGTGCTGGTCACGTAGTAGTTCACGGCCGGGCGGCAGGTGGCGCAGCCGTTGGGGGTCTTCCATTCCATGAAGGCGAACACGTCGCCGATGGACAGCAGCCGGTTGGCGCGGATCGCGTCGCGCACGGCCTGGTGGCCGTGGTCGGTGCAGCCGCACACGGCCTTCGTTTTGGGCGTGGCGGAATAGTCGCCGCCGGCCGTGAACATGATGATCTGCTCCACCAGTCCGGTGCACGAGCCGCAGCTCGCGCTGGCCTTGGTGTGCTTCTTCACGTCGTCGAGCGTGAACAGACCCTTTTCCTTGATGGCCTTGCAGATGGCGCCCTTGGTCACGCCGTTGCAGCCGCAGACCTCGTCGGTGTCCGCCATGGCGGCGGCCTTGCTGTGGCCCTGGTGGCCCGCATCGCCGATGTTCGACTCGCCGAACATGAGCTTGTCGCGGATGTCGGCCACCGTGCGGCCGTCGCGCAGCAGCTTGAAGTACCAGCTGCCGTCCACCGTGTCGCCGTAGAGGCAGGCGCCCACGAGCTTGTCGTCCTGGATCACGAGCTTCTTGTACACGCCGCCGCCGGCCGCGTACGGGTCGCTCATCACGATTTCCTCCGTGCCTTCGCCGCCCTGGAAGTTGCCGGCCGAGAACAGGTCGATGCCCGTCACCTTGAGCTTGGTGGAGGTGAGCGAGCCCTGGTAGCGCCCGATGCCGTGTTCGGCCAGGTGGTTGGCCAGCACCTTGCCCTGCTCGAAGAGCGGCGCCACCAGGCCGTAGGCGATGCCGCGGTGCGCCGCGCATTCGCCCACCGCGTAGATGCGCGGATCGGTCACGGTCTGCAGCGTGTCGCTCACCACGATGCCGCGGTTCACGTGCAGGCGCATGCGCTCGGCCAGCTGCGTGCTGGGGCGGATGCCCACGGCCATCACCACCAGCTGCGCGGGCACCTCGGTGCCGTCCTTGAAGCGCACGGCGGCCACGCGGCCGGTGGCGTCATCGCCCACCAGCTCCTGCGTCTGCGCCTTCATCAGAAAGCCCATGCCGCGCTCCACCAGCGATTTCTGCAGCATGCGGCCGGCCACGTCGTCCAGCTGGCGCTCCATGAGCCACTCGCTCGCGTGCACCACCGTGACGCGCATGCCGCGCTTCATGAGGCCGTTGGCGGCCTCCAGGCCCAGCAGACCGCCGCCGATCACCACCGCGTCGCGGTAGGTGGCGGCCGCGTCGATCATGGCCTGCGTGTCGGCGATGTCGCGGTAGGCCAGCACGCCCTGCAGATCCTTGCCGGGGATCGGCAGGATAAACGGGTTGGAGCCCGTGGCGATGATGAGCCGGTCGTAGGGCGCCTCCACCGTGCGACCCTCGGCATCGGTGCCGCGCACGATGCGGCGCGTGCGGTCCACCTCGCCCACCGTGCAGCCCGCGTGCAGCGTGATGCCGTTCTCTTCGTACCACGCCCAGTCGTTGAGGACGATCTCCTCCAGCGTCTGCTCGCCGGCCAGCACGGGCGAGAGCAGGATGCGGTTGTAGTTGGGGTGCGGCTCGGCGCCGAAGACGGTGATCTCGTACAGATCGGGCGCGATCTTCAGCAGCTCCTCGAGCGTGCGCACACCGGCCATGCCGTTGCCCACCATCACCAATCTGGATTTTTTCATCTTGACCCCACAGGCGGTTTCGGTTCGTTCGCGGACGAAGAACACAACAAACAAAAAAGGCGTCCACACCCCGCGCCGGCCGCCTTCGCGGCTCCGCTGCATGGGTGGGGACGCCTTCGTCCTGGCCTTGTCAGCCCCGTTTCCGCCATTGGAAGAGGGCAGGCCGCGTGGCCAGCCTTGGCCACGCGGGGGCTATTGCAATGCCCGTGCCAGGTGGGCGGTGCCTGGCGGTTTCGAGAAGGAATGCGCTGGTGTCGCCGGATTCATTCAATAGTTTGCTATTGATTCAGTAGCATCGGGAAGGGCGAACCGCTGTTTTGGCGCGCGCACCCGGTGGCAACGGCCATTCGCGGCGATGAACTACTTTGGTGCGACGGTCCGTGCTGGTGCATGTAGCGCGTGGAACGGGGCGAGGCCTGGGCGGTCGGTTGGGCCCTGGGCCCTGGGCTGCCGTCCATGCCTTTCCCGCCATCGAGATCCTCAGGGAGATGCGTCTTTCCTGTTCAGTTCTTCCTGCATCCATTCGGCATCCGATTTCGCGCCTTTTCTCACGTAATAGCGCACGGATTCTCCGTCTGCATCTTCATCCTGGATGCTGGAGACGATTCCCGCGCCGCCGATTCCAATTCTGTATTCCTTGCCGTTCTCGACGGTGCTGAAATAGCAGGAGCCGAACGAATAATCGTGAAATTCGAAATGGAATATGGGTTTTGCGTTTCTCCAGTATGTCTTGAAATCTTCCGGCGTCATGGTGAACGCATTGCAGAACCTGAGAGTGTCTTCGTCCCTGGCTTCAGGGTCCAGGGTCTTCTTGATGGCAGTCGCCTGGATGGAAACCGGCATCGACCACCATGCAAAGTAAATGGCAGTGGAAAACCCCACGATGGCAAAGATAAAAATCATGATTCTCGGTGCATTTTTCATGAAATTGCCTAGTACTGGATCAGCCTTCCTTCGCTTTCCTGTTTTCTCGGGTCGATCAAGCCATGGGGGTAGATTCGATCACGGGTGAGATTCAAGGTCAGGAGCAATTCTTCTGTCAACCATTTCGAGGAAGAATTCTGGGCAGGCGTGGGCTGGCGATAGGATCGATTCACTGGAGCGCCGACGACTTCTATGCCGATCGAGTCCACATTGGTGGGGTAGCGGTCTTTGGCGGCTTTCTTTCGCTCGTGGGCATCTACCTGCCGGTCGTATTCATCCTTGTCGGTATATTTTGATTTCAATTCATCGAGCTGTGCCTTGTCGGAGGGATTGCACTGGTGCATTTGCATGCAGTGCGATCTTATGCGGCCGATATGCCAGCAGATCTGGTTGATTCTGGCGGTCTGAAATATCTGGCCTGCCGGGTTGATCAGGAAATGGGTGCCGGTTCCCGATGGGCGGAAGGCATAGGCCGCCAGGGTCTTGGCCGTGTAATTGCTGCTGGTCTGGTGCAGAACGATACCGCTGACGCTCGGCATCTGCCCATGCTCGATGCTTCTGTAGATTTGCGTGGTTATTCGGTTGTTTTTGATCAAGCCGCCGGTCACGATCAGCATTCGATTTTCCTTCCAGGTCACCTCCAGATTTTTTCAGATGCCGGGCAAGGCCTGCGGCGGCATCGTCACGTTCATTCTGGCGAAGGCTGGCATTAGAAATCGCCCGCTGCACATCGGTAATCTCGATTTTTAATGCGGTGGTGAATGTTTGGTTATCGAGAGGGCTGGCCGGCACCGGGGGGGCCGGTCTTCATGCCATGCCGCAGGGCGGAACGGTGTGGGGCCGGCGTTTCGGTCCCTGGCACGCCGCTTCGCGGGCGAGGGGGCGGTGGCGGCGTCTTCCGCCGAAGCTGGGCGCATTCCATAACGACCGTGCAACCCGCACGCATACCGACCGGAGGATCTTTCCATGGCCATGACTGGTACCGAGAACGCCACTGCCCAGTGGAGCACGCTGCCCCGCAACCCGCCGCGCTTCGACACGGACCGCTTCATGGTCCTGCCGCTGCAGCCCGACAAGGCGCGCGATCTGCTGGGGGTGCTGCTGTGCGATGGCAAGCTGGCCGCCCAACTGCCCTGGATGCCCGACAAGTCTGTGGACGGTGCCCGCGCGGAGGCGTTCCTGGCCGAGATGCGCTGCGCCGCCGGGACCGATCTGGTCTGGGGCATCGTGGAGCGGGCGCGCGGGGCGTACATCGGCGCGGTGATCGTGCGCGACAGCCTGGAGGGGCTGGATGTGGAGGTGCTGTGCGCCTCGCAGTTCTTCGGGCAGGGGGTGGCGGATGAGGCGGGTGAGCCGGTGATGGCGTGGTTGGAGGAAGTGGTGGAGGTGGAGTTGGTGTGATGGGGTTTTTGTTCTAGTTTTTTGGCCTCATGCCGCCGGATTCATTGGATAGTTTGCTATTGTTTTTGTAGTGAATTGTCGAGGTTTCGAGGCTGGTGCGGGGGGCGTCTGCTGGCGGTGGCGGGGCTTTGTTTTTGGGTTGCTTCCCGGGGCCGGGTCTCGGCCCGGCGGCCCCAAAAGAAAGGCGACCCTGCTGGCTGCGTCCCCCTTCGCCCGGAGGGCGTAGGGGGCAACCTGCGGTGCTCGGACGCGGGGCGCGGCTGCGAAACCCGCTCCGCGCTGGCGCGCTGCGCCCGGACATCGCAGCCAGTCGGTTCACGTGGCGGATGTGCCCTGTGCTCCTCGGCGCATCCGGAAGGGAGGGGAGCGCACGGGCCTTTGCTTCGCTTGGCCCTCTGCCCCTCGGGCCATCGCTGCGCTCGGCCTGGTGATGCGCCCTAACCCGGGCGGCAGCTGGCGCCGCCGTCCACCAGCAGGTTGGCGCCGTTGATGTACGAGGCCGCGTCGCTGACCAGGAAGGCGACCGCCTTGGCGATGTCGGCGGGGGTGCCCAGGCGGCGCAGGGGGTTGCTGTCGCGGACCTGGGCGAAGTGGGCCGGGTGGTGCTGTTCCATGCGGCCCCAGTGGCCGTAGGGGTCGTAGATGGCGCCCGGGGTCACGGTGTTCACGCGGATGCCGTGGGGGCCGCATTCGTGGGCGAGGCCTTTGGCGTGGGCCAGCAGGCCGGCCTTGGCGGCGTTGTAGGCGGTGGCCTGGGGGCCGATCTCCTGCCCGGAGAGCGAGTTGATGAACACCATGCTGGCGCGGCGGCTGGCTTTGAGGAAGGGCACGGCCGCGTCGGCGCCCGCCACCAGGCCGATCAGGCTCACGGCCAGTTCCTGCTGCCAGCCGGCGTCGTCCCGGCCCGCCAGCATGGCCGCGGCATTGCCGATGAAGACGTCGAGCCCGCCCCATTGCCCGGCCGTCCGCGCGACCCAGGCGCGCACGGCGCGGGTGTCGGCGATGTCGAGCGACTCGCCGGTCGCCTGCAGGCCGGGGCGCCGCAGCTGGCCGAGCGCCAGGGACAGCTGCATCGCCTCGCGGCCGCACACCGCGAGGTGGCAGCAGCCCTCGTCGGCCAGGCGCTCCGCGATGGCCAGCCCGATGCCGCGGGTGCCGCCCGCGATGATGACGCGCAGGGAGGACAGGTCGATGTGCATGGTGGGGAAAGAAAGAGAAGGAAAAGAGGGAAGGGACGCGGTCAGGGGCCCGGGTTCGCCAGCCGCGCCTGGCCGACCAGTTGCGCATGGGCCGGGTTGGTGCCCGTGGTGTCCTGCAGGCTGCCGTTCAGGAAGTTCCACTGGCCGATCAGCGCCGATGGCGTGGGCGGCAGCGCGGCGATGGCCTGGGGCACCTGGGCATCGGCCAGGGCGAGGTTCCAGACGCGCAGCAGCTGGAGCGTGCTCTGCTGCATGCCCGGCATCGACGGCAGCGCGGGGTTGGCGCCCGCGAGCAGGGCGCCGGTGGAGCGGATGTCGATGGGCGCCTGCCCCGAGGGGAAGCTGGACAGCCGGTTGCCGTCCACCCACACCGTGAGGTTGCCGATGCCGTTGGCGGTCTGGCGGCGCACCACCAGCGCATGCGGCCCTCCGGTGAGCGAGACCGGGTTCAGCGCCTGGTAGTCCAGCGACTGCCCCTGGCCGCTCATGTTGCTGAGCCACACGGTGCCCTGGCCGTCGATCTGCAGGTAGAAGCCCGGCCCGTTGGCCGTGTCGAGCCGCGACAGGATCAGGCCCGCGGTGGCCTGGAGCTGCAGCGCGAAGGTGTAGTCGCCCGTGCCGCCGAAGTCGTAGGCCGGGATGGAGGGCACCCGCAGCGCGCTGGCGCCGTCGCTCCACTGCACGCTCCAGGGCGCCGGCTGGGGGAACTGCACGCGCGTGGCCGCCGGGGCGCCGGTCAGGTGGGGCGCGGTGAGGTAGGCCGTGAGCGTGTAGGTGCTGCCGCTGTCCAGCCCCGGGTAGTCGATCACGGTCTGGTCGGTGCCGGGCGTGGCGGTGCCGGGCGGGACCGTGCGGCCCTGCGCATCCTGGAGCGTGAAGCCCGCGACCGTCTGGCCTGGGGCGGGCGCCTGCCAGCCCACGGTGAGCCGGCCGTCGGCGTACCGGGCGCTGAGCTGCTGCGGCGCGCCCAGCGGCACGATCTGCCACTGCACCGCGGGCGACCAGTCGCTGCGCAGCACGCCGCCCGAGGCGCGCACGCGCAGGCCATAGGTCTGGCCGGCCTGCACGCCGGCGGCGGTCGCCCGGGCCGACAGGCCGTCGATGGCGAATGCGGGCTGCGGCGACACGGGCTGCCCCTGGGCGTCCAGCCACTGGACCTCGTAGGCGAGCGTGCCCGGGGCGGGGGCCGTCCAGGAAACGCTCAGCGCGTTGCTGCCTTCGTCGAACGCATATTGCGTGATGGTGGGCGCGGCCAGGGTGGCCCACTGGATGGCCGCGAGCGCGGGCGCGCCCACGTTGACGCCGCTGCCCGCCTGCACGCGGACGGACTGGTTCCGGTAGCTCGCCAGGGCGGGGCCGGTGAGCGTGGCCACCACCTGCTGCGCGGTGGCGGCGAGGGCGACCTGGGGCTGATCGGGCAGGGGCCGGCCCTGCGCATCGACGACGAGCACCTGGTAGCCCGCCGCCTGCGGCACGGGCGAGAAGGCCGCGACGACCGCGTCGCCCTGCAGCGCCGCTTTCAGCGCCGTGGGGGCCGGCAGGTTGCGGGCCGTGAAGGCCAGCGCGGGGCTCCAGGCGCCCCGGGCCGTGCCCGCGGTGCCGCGCACCTGCACCTGGTAGCCGGTGCCGTCGGCCAGCGCGACCCCGTCGGCGCGGGCCTGCGTGCCGCTGACGATGAAGGCGGGCTGCGGCGACACGGGCACCTGCCGGGCATCCAGCAGCTCGACGCCGTAGCCCGTGGCGTTGGGGGCGGCCTGCCAATCCACGACGAGGCGCTGCCCCGGCGTCTCGAAGCGCACTGCGACGCCGCCCACCGGCGCGATGGGATGCCAGGTGAACGCGATGCCGGCCCACAGGCCCATGGCCGGGGCACCCTGCGCGCCCTGTGCGCGCACCCGCAGGCGGTAGGCCAGCGCGTTCTGCAGGGCGCTGCTGTCGATGGAGGCCGAGGCACCGCTCACGGTGACGGCCGGCTGCGGCTGCAGGGGCGCGCCCTGGGCGTCGTCGATCTCGACGGCATAGCCCGCAGCGCCGGCCACGCCCTGCCACTGCGCGGCCAGCGCGGCGCCCGCCTGCGCGGCGGCCAGGGCCGCCGGGGCCGGCAGCACCTGGAAGGACGCCGCCGGGCCCCAGTCCGCGGGGATGTCGCCGCTGCGGCCGCCCAGTGTGAGCACCGCCACGTCGTACCGGCCGGCCTGGCCCGGCGCGGGAAGGCTGGCCTGCGTCGCGCCGGCCGCGGCGGAGCCGGTGGCCACCACCGTGCCGCCCGCGGTGAGCTGGAGGCGGTAGCCGCCGTTGCCGGCCACGGCCGCCCAGGTGGCCACCACGGCATCGCCCAGCGCCAGGGTGGGTGCGCCGGCCGTGGCGGGCTTGTCGATGGCGAAGAGCGGTGACCAGTCGCCGCGCACGTTCTGGTCGAAAGGTTGCACGGCGCCGTGGTAGCGGCCCGGCGCCAGATCGGCGGGGATGGCGACGGACCCGGTCAGGGCCGGCGCATCGACGGCGGCGGTGCCGACGGCGGGCTGGCCCTGCTGGGTCAGCACCAGCATGTAGCGGGTGGCGTGGGTGGATGCGGTCCAGACCGCGGTGACCGCGCCCGCGGCGTAGTCCAGCGAGGCGATCGTGGTCGGGCCGGGCTTGTCGGGCGGAGGGGGCGGGGGAGAGGGGCTGGGGCTGGGTGAGGGGCCTGGAACCGGAACCGGGACGGGAACGGGCCCCGGACCGGGGCTGGGGGACGGGCTGGGGCTCGGCGAAGGGCTGGGCGAAGGGCTCGGGCTCGGACTGGGCCCGCTGTTCCAGCCGTTGCAGAGCAGGGTGGAGGCGAATTGCTTGAGCACCTGCTGGCCCACCACCACCGAAAAGAAGAGGGCCGACTTCTCCGGATCGTCCAGCACGGCCTTGACCATGTTCAGCGCGCCGCCGCCGACGGCGTCCACCAGGGTCTGCAGCAGGCTGCTGAAGCTGATGGTCTCCGGCTTGGCGATGGGAACGTCGAACGCGGGCATGTCCACGGACAGGAAATCGACCTGGCTGGCGATGCTCAGCGTGTAGCTGACCTGGACCTGGATGTTGAGCGCGCCGCCGCCGGATTTGCCCATCGACACCTTGACGCCGAATCGGGCGGTCAGCACCTCCTTGAACATGAAGCCGACCAGGCTGCCGCACACGTTGGCGTTGTTCAGCGACTGGATGGTGCCGAGGAAGTCCAGCGCGGGCCCGGGGAAGTTGTCGATGGGCCAGTCCTTGACCTGGAAGCCCTGGAACTTGCTCCAGGTGAAAGAGAAGCTGGGGTTGGCGATGCCCAGCACCGTGCCCGGATAGGCGAGCGTGCCGGCCATCTGGTAGCCGCTCTGGCCCGCGGCCTGCGCGATGCCGATGCTGCCCGACGCGAAGGGCTCCTTCATGAACCTGAAGCCGGCCTCCAGCAGGAAGCTCGATTGCTGCGCGCTGCGCTGGATCTGCACGCCGGGCCCCTGGCCGCTGAAATTCCGGTCGGCGATGGCCAGGATGCCCTCGATGTCGATCTCGGAGGGGATGCTGCCCCCGACGCTCAGGCGGCTGCCGCCGGCGCCGGGGCTGTTCTGGACCTGCAGGTACACGTCGGCCGCGAAGCCGAGGATGTCGATGCGGCATTGGTCGAGGTTGAAGCCCGCCTGGAACGTCTCCTGGTCGATCTGCGTGGCGGTCGTCGCGTAATACAGCCGCATGGGCTGGCTGGCGGACTGCGGCCCGAAGCTGATCGGCAGCAGCGTGCCCCAGTCGATGCCCGCGTCGATGTCGTCCAGCAGGCTGGCCACGGCGAAGGTGCTGGCCAGCGACACCCCGGCCACCACGAGCGTGCCGGCATCGAAGCGCAGGTAGCCCTTCAGCTGCGTGAGGCCGCCGAAGCTCGCGGTGGTGTCGAAGGCGATGCGGGTCGGCGCGCCGGCACCGCTGGAAAAAGAGAGGGCGAACGACTGGATGTCCACGCCCTGGAGGATCCCGAACGGGTTGTGCCAGGTCTGCGTGGACGCGGCACTGAAGGCGATGCTCTGGCCGGGCACGACGGTGCAGGTGGCCGTGTCGAACCGCAGCAGCGGAAAGTCGCCCGGCACGTGCAGGGAGCCCGCGCCGAGCAGCTGGTTCACCATCTCCGTGAAATCCAGCGGCGCCCCCGGCAGCAGCGCGCCCTGCAGGCTCAATCCCCCCTGGGGGCCGGGAAGTTGCGCAGACAGCTGGAAGCGCGCGGACGCCAGCTGCAGCTGCGAACTCAACGAAGTCTGGAGGGCCATGGGCGGGGGCTCGGGTTGGACCGTGGGCGGTGGGCGGAGAGGCGTGCCGGCGCAAGGCGGGCCGGCCGAAGAGGAAGGGGCGCCCGGCGCAGCGCGGCGCCCCTGGAAGGCCCTTCAGGGGGCCGGTGCGCCGTAGTCGAACTCGATCTTGACGTTGGCCAGGGACAACTTCTCCAGCAAGGCGACGCCGGCGAACGGCGTCCACGTCGGGTTCCATTTGCCGCCGGTGTCGGAGCCGAAGAGCATGCCCAGCTCGAACTCTCCCTGGGTGTCGATCAACAGGTTGTCGACCGCCACGGACAGGGTGGTCAGGCTGCTCGGCAGGTCGGCCGCCGTGACGGGGCTGCTCAGGTTGGTGGCCGCCCAGGTGACCAGATCGCCGACCGACAGGAAGCTGGTCGGCGCCTGGCCGGCCGGCAGCTGGTAGGTGAACTTCAGCTGCCCCGGGGTGGTGGGGGGCAGGACCGAGTTGATCGGGATGGCGATGGGGTTGGCGCCCGAGCCGATCTCGATCGTGCCGGAAATGGTGGTCGTCAAAGTGCTGGCCATGGTGATTGCCTTTCGCTGGGTGGGTGGTACGGAGGAAACAAGGAAACGGAAGCGCTCAGGTCGCTTCGTGGTAGCTGTACTGGCCCAGCGCGGCTTGCGCGGGCCAGTACGTCGGGGTCACGCCGTGCCTGGATTCGGCGGATTCGGGGGTGCCGTGCAGCCAGCCGATCACCAGGCTGCGCGGCCACCGGCGGTTGCCCAGCACCCGGTGGAACGAGTGCGGGCAGCATTCGAAGACCAGCAGGCGGTTGGGGCGCGGCGCCACCGCCGTGTGGATCTGGATGCCGTCGTTGAAGGGGCTCTCGTAGCCCAGGCCTGTCTCGCCGCCGTCGCCTTCGGACCAGTCGTCGCCATCCAGGTAGTACAGGAAGGCGGCGGTGCGCACGCGCTTGAGGATGGGCGCGGTCGAACCGCCGGCCAGCGGCGTGCCGGCCTGGTATTCGCAGCCGAAGTACCAGGGGCGCATGCCTTCGCCGGAGAGCGGGTCCTCGCTGTGGAAGCAGTGCACGTAGTCGGTGTGCCACGTGCCGTTGCGCGAGCCCACCGGGTGGTGGTTGATCTGCGCATTGACCTCGGGCGTGAAGTCCAGGCCGAAGGCCTGCGCCACGTCGTCGCGGAAAGCGCGCCGGTAGAAGTGCTGCAGCGCATCCGGCGCGTCGGGCGGGATGACCCAGTGGAAGCAGTCGTAGCCGCCGATCTTGGACAGGCGCCCGGCGTCCCGGTGCTGACTCAGGCCCCGGGCGAGCAGCGCATCCAATCGGTCACGGAAGGCCCGGTGCGCCTCTGGGGGCAGGTAGCCGTCGATGACGCGGTGCGGAAAGGGCAGGGGCGCGACCGCGCCCCCGCGCAACGAAGCTGCTGCATGCATGGACTGCGTCCCGCCCGGCCGTCAGGGCAGCATCCACCACTGGCACGCCAGGCCGGAGTCGTTGTAGTCCTGGTCCGCGCCGTCCTCGGACACGACCATGCGCAGGTTGTAGCCCAGCAGGCCGTATTTGCCGACGCCGCTCATGTTGGACATGACCCACGCGCCGCTGCCGTTGTTGGCGTGCTCCATGATCACCGCGGCATTGTTCTGTCCCGCAGGGCCGGGCGGCGTGTCGATGGTCTGGTGGGCCAGCTCGCGGTTGCCTTCCCCGGCGCCCACCCATTGCAGCGACGGGCCGCCGCCGTTGACCGTGAGGGTCACGCGCTGGTTCCAGAGCGCATTGGTCACGCCGGTGAGGTAGACGCGGTGCGATGGGGGCAGATCGAAGAAACGCGCGTCGGTCCCGCCGCCGATCACGCCATGGAGCGTCTGGCCCTGGCCCGACAGGTTGAAGGTGCCGTCCGGGTTGAGCACCAGATCGCAGGCGCCCTGGCCGTCGTACCACCAGCGGTTGGTATAGCCGCCCGTGGTCACGCTCACGCACCAATAATGCGGCCCGCCATTCTGGTGACCGATATCCAGCAGGGTGATATACCCGAACCGCTGCACGAATATGACCGCCTGCGTGCCTTGCACATACAGCGTGGAATTGGCCGGGCTGATCACCGGGCCGCCGGTATTATTGATGACGTTCACTGACCAGGTCATGGTTTTCCATTTTCTGCAGGTGGAGGAAATTATTCGATGAATACCATTTTCCATAAACCCGGAGGTTTTTTCGGAAGGCCGGAAATGGTTTTCATTGAATATCGATGGCAGGGCAAGATTAGCATTTGACAAAATGTATCAATATGAATAATTCCTGAAAAATCCTTAAATTGCGGGAAGGGTTCTGAAAATGCGAAGCCGGGCCCTTGCAGTCCGGCTGGCGCCCCGGAGACCGGCTTCGGAAGGAACGGGCGGGCGCGTGCCGCGCCGCCCCCGAAGCACCCGTGGACGCGCAGCCGGGCGCGGGCAAGGCGATGCGATGCCGGGCGGATGGCCGGGAAAGGCGCCCGGCCCGCGATGGAGGCGATGGCAGGTCGTGTGGCCCTCCCGCAGGGCCGCTGCCGGGCCCGCACACCGGCTTCGGCCGGTGTGCGGGAGAAAGCGCAATCCGGGGACAGACGGCCTGCGGCCGGTTCGACGGCGGGCCCCGGTTCTTCCTGGAAACCGGGGGCGCGTGGCGCCGCGGTCAGCCAACCGGCGCCATTGCCGCGGCAGCTTCGCGGTGCGTTCCGCGGCCGGCGATCAACGGGCGGCCGGGAGCCCGGGCAGGGCGCGGTGCCCCGCCCCCGGATGGGTGACCGTGAACATCCGCCGGTAGGCGCCCGGCGTGACCGCCAGCTTCGCCTGGAAGTGGTGGCGCATCGACTGCACGCTGCCGAAGCCGGCCGCGTCCGCGACGCCTTCGATCGGCAGCCGGCTCGATTCGAGCAGCCGCTGGGCTTCGGCGACCCGCTCGTCGATCAGCCACTGGCCCGGCGCCTGCGACGTGGCTTCGGTGAAGCGCCGGAGGAAGGTCCGCGGACTCATCGCGGCAGCCTCTGCCATGCGCTCGACGTTCCACGGCGCGCGGAGATCGGCGCGCACCGCCTCGATGGCGCCCGCGATGTGGTGGCCGGTATCCCGCGGCACGGGGCGTTCGATGAACTGCGCCTGCCCTCCGCCGCGGTGCGGCGGCATCACGAGGCGCCGGGCCACGCTGTTGGCGGCCCGGGAGCCGTAGTCCTGCCGCACGATGTGCAGCATCAGGTCGATTCCCGCCGCGCTGCCCGCCGAGGTGTACAGCCGGTCCTCCTGCGCGTAGAGCACGCCGGCATCGACGGTGATCTCCGGGTGCCTGCGGCGCAGGGTGTCGGCATAGCGCCAGTGGGTCGCGGCCCGCCGGCCGGCGAGCAGGCCGGTCGCCGCGAGCACGAAGGCCCCCGAGCAGATGGATGCCAGCCGCGCCCCCCGCGCCCAGGCCTGCCGCAGCGCCTCGGCCAGTGCCTCGGGCACCGGGACGTCCGCCCCTTTCCAGCCCGCCGCGACGATGAGATCGGCCTGCGCCAGCAGCTCCAGGCCGGCCGTCGGCACGACGGTGAGCCCGCCGTGCGCGCGCAGCGGGCCCGGCTCGATGGCGGCGCTCGCGTAGCGGTACCAGCCGGGGCCCATTTCCGGCCGCGAGAGCCCGAACACCTCGGCCACGATGGCGAACTCGAAGGTGCACAGGCCGTCGTAGACCAGGGCCACCACCAGCGGCCCCGTGAGCGGTTCGGCCGGGTGCGCGGTGTCGGCCGCCGGGCTTGGCGCAAAGTTGTCGATTCTTGTCATCGGCGCCAATTGTGGGCGCAAGCCAGGCCCCGCACCATGGGCCTCCTTTCACCACGGAGCCACCGATGCCCACCGAAGTCACCGCCGTCCCTGCCGCCCCCTCCGCTGTCGCCGAAGCCCATTTCGCCGCCGAATTCACGTTCGAGACCGACTGCTGGGACGTGCACGACGCACTCGGCCGCGGCGCTGATTTCGTTTTGCTCGACGTGCGGTCCGCGGCGCTGTTCGCACAGGGCCACGTGCCGGGCGCGATCCACCTGCCGCACGGAAAAATCGTGGAGAGCAAGCTCGCGGACTGGCCCGCCGGCACGCTGTTCGTCACCTACTGCGCCGGCCCGCACTGCAACGGCGCGTCGCGCGGCGCGCTGCGCCTGGCCCGGCTGGGACGCCCGGTGAAGACCATGCCGGGCGGCATCACCGGCTGGCAGGACGAAGGCTTTCCGCTGGCCACCCTGCCGCAGCAGCCGTGAGCCCCGGACAACCTGCGGCCGCCGCCGCCCTGGCGCCGGACGTGACCCTGGTGACCCACCGCGGCCTGCCCGGGGGCGCGCCCGACGACCTGCTGCTCGCGGCGGCCTTGCGCGCCAGGGGGCTGGCGGTCCGGCTGCTCCCCTGGAACGATCCCGAAGCGGACTGGCAGGCCGGCCGGCTGGCAGTGGTGCGCTCCGCCTGGGACTACCACCACCAGACCGCCGCGTGGCTCGAATGGATCGCCTCCACCCGCGAGCAGACGCTGCTGCTGAACAGCGGCGAACTGCTGCGGTGGAACACCGACAAGCGCTACCTGCGCGATCTGCTCCGGGCCGGCGTGCCCTGCATTCCGACGCACTTCGTGGAGCCCTTCACGTTCTGCGAAACGCTGCCCGGCGGACACCCGGCCTGGATCGTCAAGCCCGCGGTGGGGGCGAGTGCGCGCGGGGTGCGCCGCTTCGCCGGCCACGAACTGCCGACCGAGGGCCGTGCCTATGTCAACCGGTTGGCGCAGACAGGCGCCGTCCTGGTCCAGCCCTACGTGGCCGCAGTCGAAACGGCGCGGGAGCGTTCCCTGGTGTTCATCGGCGGGCGCTTCACCCACGCGTTCACCAAGCCCGCATTCTCCACGGGCGCCACCGGGAGCACGGCCATCGCGCCGCACCGGCCCACGGCCGCGGAGCGGGAGGTGGCGGCCGCTGCAATGGGTGCCCTGCAAGGCGAGCCGGCCTATGGGCGCGTCGATCTCGTCCCGACGCCCGGCGGCCCGCAGTTGATGGAGCTGGAGCTGATCGAGCCGGACCTGGGGCTGCGGCTCGATCCCCGCGCGGTGGAGGCATTGGCCGATGTCTGCCTTGTCCACGCGGGGCGCAGCTGAAGCGCCGGGCCTGTCGCCCGGCTTGGTTTCCGCTCGCCGTGGCGCCCGGCCCAACGCTGGCAGGCGCGGCGCCAAGGTCTCTAGATTGCTATTAAAAAAATAGCAAACTATTCAATGGATCCGGCGGCATGGAGTCCAAAACCCCCTCAACCTCCGCCCAGCACCTTGTAGAGCGTCACCCCGTTGCTCTGCTCGGCCAGTTGCACGGCGATCAGCCCCAGCTGCGCGCTGTACAGCGACCGCTGCGCATCCAGCACGGCCAGGTAGCTGTCGGCGCCCAGGCGCCAGCGCGCCAGCGTGAGGTCCAGCGCGCGCTGGCTGGTGGAGACCAGCGACTGCTGCGCCTGCACGCGGTCCTGCAGCGTGGCGCGTTCGGCCAGCGCATCGGCCACTTCGCGGAAGGCCGTCTGCACGGCCTTGTCGTATTGGGCCACGGCCGTGTCGCGCGCGACTTCGGCGATGCGCAGGTTGGCCTGGTTGCGGCCGGCGTCGAAGATCGGCAGGCGGATCTGCGGGGCGAAGCTCCAGGTGCCGTTGCCCGCGCCGAACAGGCCCGAGAGTTCGTTGCTGGCGGTGCCCACGCTGGTGGTGAGCGTGATCGACGGGAAGAACGCCGCGCGCGCGGCGCCGATGCTGGCGAAGCTGCCCTGCAGGGAGCGCTCGGCGGCCTGCACGTCGGGGCGGCGCAGCAGCGTGCTGGAGGGCAGCGAGGCCGGCACCGCCAGCAGCGGGGCCACGCGCGCGGGCGTGCGCTGCCAGCGCGCCGGGTCGGGGCTGCCGGCCCGGTCGGCGCCGGAGGGCGATGGAGTGCCGCCCGGGGCCGGTGACTGTGCCGGTGCTGGCGAGGGCGGCGGCGCCAGCGCCTCCAGCGCGACCGGCGGCAGCAGCGCGTCGGCTACGGGGCCGCCGGCCAGCAGGTGCAGGGCGTTGCGGTCCTTGGCGAGCTGGGCTGTGGTGGTGGCGATGTCGGCGCGCGCGGAATCGACGGTGGTCTGCGTCTGCGTGAGGGTCAGGCCCGAGGTGGCGCCCTGTTCGTAGCTGCGCTGCGCGAGCGACAGCGACTGCTCGCGCGTGCGCAGGGTCTCGCGCGCGAGCAGCAGGCGGCGCGCGTCGGCGTCCAGCGTGAGCCAGGCGCCGGCCACATCGGCGATCAGGGACAGGCGCACGCTGCGCGCGTTCTCGTCCACGCGCAGGAATTCCTGCAGCGCGGCGTCGTTCAGGTTGCGCACGCGGCCGAAGAAGTCGATCTCGTAGCTCGCGAAGCCGATCTGCGCGTTGTACTGCGCGCTGGTATTGCTGCGGCCGGCGGTGGTGAGGTCGTCGGCCGTGCGGCTGCGCGTGCCCGCGCCGGTGGCGTTCAGCGTGGGAAAGAGGTCGGCGCGGCTCACGCCGTACTGGGCGCGCGCGCGCTCGATGGCGAGCGCGGCCACGCGCAGGTCGCGGTTGGCCTCCAGCGACTGCGCGATCACGCCGCGCAGCCGGGGATCGGTGATGAACGACTCCCACGGCACGTTGCCGATGTCGGAGGCCGGCGCCGGCGCTGCCGCGCCGCCGTCCAGCGTGGCGGGCACGGCCGGCGCGGGCGCCTGGTAGGGCGGCGCCAGATTGACGCAGCCCGCCGCTAGCAGGGCGGCGGCCAGGGCCAGGGCCACCGGGGCCGTGGAGCGCAGGGGCATCGGGGGGGCGGGGCGCGTCATGCGGAGGCTCCGTGGGCGGGGCTGGCCGGGCCGGCGGGCGGCGGCGTGCCGCCCGCATCGCCCGGGGGCGTTCCCGCGTCGGCGCGGGCCGCGCGGTTGGCGAAGAAGCTGCGGATCAGCACGAAGAACACCGGCACGAAGAAGATGCCCAGCACCGTGGCGGAAACCATGCCGCCCAGCACCGCGGTGCCGATGGCCTGCCGCCCGCCCGCGCCCGCGCCGGTGCCGATGGCCAGCGGCAGCACGCCGAAGCCGAAGGCCAGAGAGGTCATCAGGATGGGCCGCAGCCGCAGGCGCACGGCCTCGAGCGTGGCGTCGATCACGCTCTTGCCCTGGGCCTGCAGCTGGGTGGCGAACTCCACGATCAGGATGGCGTTCTTGGACGACAGCCCCACGGTGGTGAGCAGCCCCACCTGGAAGTACACGTCGTTCGACAGCCCGCGGATGCCGATGCCCAGCAGCGCGCCCACGATGCCCAGCGGCACCACCAGGATCACCGAGAACGGCACCGACCAGCTCTCGTACAGCGCCGCGAGGCAGAGGAACACGAACAGGATCGAGACGGCGTAGAGCACCGGCGCCTGCGAGCCCGAGAGCCGCTCCTGGAACGAGGCGCCCGTCCATTCGTAGCCGATGCCCGGGGGCATCTCCTTCATGATGTCGTCCACCGCCGCCATGGCCGCGCCCGAACTGACGCCCGTGGCCGCGTCGCCCACGAACTCGTAGCTCGGGCTGCCGTTGTAGCGCTGCAGCTGCGGCGAGCCGTAGGTCCAGCTGGTGCTGGAGAACGACGAGAACGGCACCATCTGGCCCAGGTTGTTGCGCACCGTCCAGGGGCCGATGTCCTGCGGCAGCATGCGGTAGGGCGCGTCGCCCTGCATGTACACGCGCTTGACGCGGCCCTTGTTCAGGAAGTCGTTCACGTAGGTGCCGCCGATGGCGCTCGACAGCGTGCTGTTGATGTCGGCCGTGGCCAGGCCCAGCGCGCCGGCCTTGGCGTCGTCGATGGCCACGCCCAGCTGCGAGGTGTCGTCGGGGTTGTTGCTGCGCACGTTCGACAGCTCGGCATGCTGGCCGGCCAGCTGCAGCACCTTGTCGCGCGCGGCCACGAGCGCGTCGTGGCCCACGCTGTTGAGGTCCTTCAGGTGGAAGTTGAAGCCCGCGTTGGCGCCCAGGCCGCGCACGGCCGGCGGCAGGATCACGAAGATGCGCGCGTCGCGGATCCTGCGCAGGTCGGCCGTGGCCTTGCGCGCGATGGCGTCGGCGCTCTGCGAGGCCAGGGGGCGCTCGCTCCAGTCCTTGAGCCGCACGAAGCCGCGCGCCGAACTCTGGTCGCCGTTGGAGCCGGTGATCGAGTTGAAGCTCACCACGTCGGGCTGCGCGGCGAAGTATTTCTGCACCTCGGCCATCACGGCCTGCAGGCGCGTGTTGGACGAGCCCGCGGGCAGCGTGATCTGCACCTGCACGGCGCCCTGGTCCTCGTTGGGCAGGAAGGCGGTGGGCAGGCGCATGAACAGCACCGCCATGCCGCCCACGATCAGCGCATAGATGAGCATCATGCGGCCGCCGCGGCGCACGGTGCGGCCCACGCCGCGCTGGTAGCCGTCGGCCGTGCGGTCGAAGCGGTGGTTGAAGCCCGTGAAGAAGCGGTCCACCCAGCCCAGCGGCCCGCGCCGCGGCGTGCCGCCGTGCGGGCTGTGCTGGCCCTTGGGGATGGGCTTGAGCAGGGTGGCGCAGAGCGCCGGCGTGAGCGTGAGCGCCACCAGCACCGACAGCACCATGGCCGAGACGATGGTGATCGAGAACTGCCGGTAGATCACCCCCGTGGAGCCGCCGAAGAACGCCATCGGGATGAACACCGCCGAGAGCGTGAGCGCGATGCCCACCAGCGCGGGCGTGATCTCGGCCATCGACTTGCGCGTGGCTTCCTTCGGGGGCAGACCTTCCTCGCTCATCACGCGCTCGACGTTCTCCACCACCACGATGGCATCGTCCACCAGCAGGCCGATGGCCAGCACCATGGCGAACATGGTGAGCGTGTTGATCGAATAGCCCGCGGCCGAGAGCACGCCGAAGGTGCCCAGCAGCACCACCGGCACGGCGATCGCGGGGATCAGCGTGGCGCGGAAGTTCTGCAGGAAGAGGTACATCACCAGCACCACGAGCAGCATGGCCTCGGCCAGCGCCTTGATCACCTCGTTGATGGAGGCGTCCACGAAGGGCGTGGTGTCGTAGCTCGTGAAGGGCTTGAGCTGGTAGGGGAAGAACGGCCGCAGCTCGGCGATCTTGGCGTTCACCGCCTCGGCCACGGCCATGGCGTTGGCGCCGTCGGCCAGCACCACGCCCATGCCCGCGCCGGGCTGGCCGTTCAGGCGCGAGGTGATGGTGAGGTTCTCGGCGCCCAGCTCGATGCGCGCCACGTCCTTCAGGCGCACGATCGAGCCGTCGGTGGCCACCTTGAGCACGATGTTCTCGAACTCCTCGCGGCTTTGCAGCTTGCTGCGCGCGGTGATGGTGGCGTTGAGCTGCTGCTCGCCCACGGCGGGCAGGGCGCCCAGCTGCCCGGCCGAGACCTGCGCGTTCTGCGCGTTGATGGCGTTGCCCACGTCGGAGGGCATGAGCGCGAATTTCTCCAGTTTGGCCGGGTCCATCCACACGCGCATCGCGTAGGGCGTGCCGAGCGTGGCCACGTCGCCCACGCCGTCGATGCGGCTGATCACGTCCACCAGGTTGCTGGAGATGTAGTCGCCGATGTCCACCTGCGTCACCGACGGGTCGGGCGAGGTGAAGGTGATGATCATCAGGTAGTCGTTGCCGCCCTTGGTCACCGTCACGCCGCGGCTCTGCACGGCCGGCGGCAGGCGCGACATGGCCTGCTGCAGCTTGTTCTGCACCTGCACCTGGGCCACGTCGATGTTGGTGCCGGCATTGAAGGTGAGCGTGGTGCGCGAGCCGCCCGAGGCGTCGCTGGTGGAGCCCATGTAGATGAGGTTGTCCAGCCCCTTGAGCTGCTGCTCGATCACCTGCGTGACCGACTCCTCCACCGTCTTGGCCGAGGCGCCCGTGTACGTGGCGCTGATGGACACGCGCGGCGGCGCGATGTCGGGGTACTGCTCCAGCGGCAGCGAGCGGATCGACATCGCCCCCGCGAGCATGATGACGATGGCGATGACCCACGCGAAGATGGGCCGGTTGATGAAGAACTGGGCCATGGCGGGGCGTCCTCAGCGCGAGGCCGCCGGGGCGGGGGCCGAGGCCGCGGTGGATGCCGGCGCGGAGGCCGGCCCTGCCGCAGGAGAAGAGGCCGTCGTTCCCGGTGCGGCGGTGCCACCGCTGCCGCCCTGCGGCTTGATCTGCACCTCCACGGGCTTGACCGTGTCGCCCACCTTGATGCGCTGCAGCCCGTCCACCACGATGCGGTCGCCCGCGGCCAGGCCGGCCGTCGCCGCCCAGCGGTTGCCCACGGCCGCCCCCACCTGGATGCCGCGGCGCTCCACCTTGTCCTGCGCGCCCACCACCAGCACGCTCGCGTTGCCGGCGGTGTCGCGCGCCACGCCCTGCTGGGGCACGAGCAGCGCCTGCTCGTTCACGCCCGTCTCCAGCACCGCGCGCACGTACATGCCGGGCATCAGCAGCCCGTCGGGGTTGGGCACCACGCCGCGCAGCGTGATCGCGCCCGTGGTGGGGTTCACCGTCACGCCGCTGAACTGCAGCCGGCCCGGCTGCGCGTAGGTGCTGCCGTCCTCCAGCTTGAGGCGGATGCGCGCCTGGCCGTCGCCCGCGCGCTGCAGGCGGCCCTGGGCGAGGTCGTTCTTCCAGCGCAGCACCTCGGTGCTGGACTGCGTGACGTCGACATAGAGCGTGTCCACCTGAGACACGGTGGTGAGCGCCGTGGTCTGGCTGGCCGTGACCAGCGCCCCCGGCGTCACCGTGGAGATGGCGGTGCGGCCCGAGATGGGCGCCTTGATGCGGGTGTAGCCCAGGTTGATGCGCGCCGTCTCCACGGCCGCGCGCGCCACGGCCACGTCCGAGCGCGCCTGCTGGGCGGTGGCCTGGCTATCGTCGGCCACCTGGCGGCTCACGGCCTCGATCTTCGCCAGCTCGGCATTGCGCCGCGCGTTCGATTCCGCCGAGCCCGCCGTGGCCTGCGCGCGGCCCAGCGATGCCTCGGCGCTCGCAAGGGCCGCCTCGAACGGCGCGGGGTCGAGCTGGTAGAGCACCTGGCCGGCCTTCACGTCGGCCCCCTCGGTGAAGAGGCGCTTCTGCACGATGCCGCCCACCTGCGGGCGGATCTCGGCCACCAGGTAGGCGCTGGTGCGGCCGGGCAGCTCGGTCGTCACCGACTGGCGCTCGGGCTGCAGCGTGACCACGCCCACTTCCACCGGGCCGCGCGGCGGCGGCTTGGCCGCCTTGTCCGAGCAGCCCGACAGCAGCAGCGCTCCGGCGGCGAATGTCGTGGCCAGCGCCCGGGCGCCGCGGCGCCGCGCGGTGGGGGCGACGGCAGGGCGGGAGGGATCGGGGGCGGCGCAGCGGGAAAGGTGGGAAAGGGCAGGGGACGCAGGGCGGAGGAATTCAGGGCGTGGGTGCGTGGGATTCATGGCGGGCGCTGCAGGGTGTGAGCGGATTCTGCCGGGCGAATGAAAACGGCTTGTGAAGCTGGGCGGCTGGCGTGGGGGCGTTCCGCATGCCGCAACGCCGGCGGCGCAGAGCACCGGAACGGGGACCGCACGGCCGGCCCTGCGCGGCCCCCGGGCGGGGGAGCCGGAGGCCCGGCGCGCTGGGCGGTTTGCAAGATGGACGCTATGTGACACATTTTCCCGATGAATGTATCCAATTGCATCAATCCGAGGAAGCGGCCATAAAAGCATGCCGCCGCGGTTCCGCACCACGGCATTCCGCACGACCTCTCCCAAGGAAGGCTTTGCCCCATGCGCGTCAACCACCCCGTCTCGTCCCGTGAATACCCGTTTCCCCGCGGGGAAACCCTGGTCTCCACCACCGACCTGCAGGGGCGCATCCTCTACTGCAACCCCATGTTCGTGGAGGTGAGCGGCTACGAGCATGCCGAGCTGCTGGGCCAGCCGCACAACATGATCCGCCACCCCGACATGCCGCCCGAGGCCTTCCGCGACATGTGGGAGACCATCGCCGCCGGGCTTCCCTGGTCGGCCGCCGTGAAGAACCGCCGCAAGGACGGCGACCACTACTGGGTGATGGCCAACGTCACGCCGCTGATGGAAGACGGCCGCCCCGTGGGCTACATGTCGGTGCGCACCGAGGCCACGCGCGAGCAGATCGAGGGGGCCGAGCGGCTCTACGGTCGCATGCGCGCCGAGCAGCAGGCCGGGCGGCCCGTGCACGTGCTGCGGCGCGGCCGGCTGGTGCGCCGCAACCTGGCCGGCCGCCTGGCCGGCGCACTGGACTTCGGCCTGGGCGGCAAGGTGGCGATGGCCTTCGCGGCGGCGTGGGCGGCGGCCTTCCTGGCGGGGCTGGTGGACGAGGAGCAGGGCGCGTTCTCGGCCCTGGCCTGGCTGGCCGCGGCCGCGGTGGCGGCGGCCGCCTTCGCCTACGTGCGGCGCGCGGCCGTGCTCCCGCTGGCGGCCATGGTGACCGCGGCCAACCGCATGGCGGCCGGCGACCTCACGCAGAGCCTGCGCGTCACGCGTTCCGACCTGGTGGGCGATCTGCAGCAGGCGCTGGCCCAGCTCAACGTGAACCTGCTGTCCATCGTGCGCGACGCGCGGCAGGAGAGCGACAAGATGCGCCTGTCGAGCCGCGAGATCGCGCAGGGCAACCAGCACCTGTCCTCGCGCACCGAGAACCAGGCCAGCAACCTGCAGCAGACCGCCGCGTCGATGGAGGAGATCACCGGCACCGTCCAGCAGACCGCCGAATCGGCGCGCCAGGCGAGCGACCTCGCGCAGCAGGCCACCGGCGTGGCAGAGCGCACCAGCGGCGCGGTGGACGACGTGGCCGCCACCATGCGCGAGATCCAGGCATCGTCCGGGCGCATCGGCGAGATCACCCGGCTCATCGACTCCATCGCCTTCCAGACCAACATCCTGGCGCTCAACGCCGCCGTGGAGGCCGCGCGCGCGGGCGAGCACGGCCGGGGCTTCGCCGTGGTGGCGGCCGAGGTGCGCAGCCTCTCGCAGCGCACGCTGGAGGCCGCCAAGGAGATCCGCGGGCTGATCGACGAATCGGCCGCGCGCGTGGACGAGGGCAACCAGCGCACCGACAGCGCGCGCAAGACCATGCAGGAGTCGCTGGGCCTCGTGCGCCGCGTGGGCGCGCTCATCGGCGAGATCCACGGCGCCTCCAGCGAGCAGCTCTCGGGCATCTCGCAGGTGAACGCCGCGGTGGCGCAGCTGGACACCATCACCCAGCAGAACGCCGCGCTGGTCGAGGAAAGCGCCGCCCTGGCGATGGACCTGGAGCGGCAGGCGCAGACCGTCTCCGATGCGGTGCAGGTGTTCCGGCTGGACAGCGGCTCGGGCGGCCGCGCCGCCGCGCCCGACGCGGTGGCGCTGCGCCGCGCGGCCAAGGCCGCGGGAGCGCAGGCGCAGGCCCGCCCCGCCGCCCCGGCGCTGGCCGCACCGCGCTGACCGGAAGGGGACGGGAGGGGGCGGCCCGCCCGCACCCGCACCGGCGACGCCGTTTTTTGCAACCCTGTGTATCCACCCCGGCAGTGCCGGCGCCGGGCACGTTGCGGGCGGCGCGGCTTGGGCCGACACTGGCGCGGTGCGGCGGCGCGGGCGGCGCCCCCGCCGGCCCGCATGCGCGCAGGCCGCCGCATCGCATCGCACCGGAAAGCACCGCAAGCACCACCACCACCAGCCCGGGAGGCCCCATGACCGCAGTCGCAGACATCCTCAAATCCAAGGCCCACCAGGAGGTCTTCACCATCGCGCCGTCCGACTCGATGCTCGACGCCCTGCGCCTCATGGCCGACAAGGGCATCGGCGCGCTGATCGTGGTGGAGGGCGGCGCCATCGCGGGCATCGTCACCGAGCGCGATTACGCCCGCAAGGTGGCGCTGCTGGGCCGCACCTCGGGCGACACCCGCGTGTCCGAGGTGATGACGCGCGCCGTGCGCTTCGTGCGGCCCACGCAGGCAAGCGGCCAGTGCCTCGCCCTCATGAGCGAGAACCGCCTGCGCCACCTGCCCGTGGTCGAGGAAGACGGCACGCTGGCGGGCCTCATCTCCATCGGCGATCTCGTCAAGGACGTCATATCGGAGCAGCAGTTCCTCATCGCGCAGATGGAGCAGTACATCACCGGGCAGCAGCGCGGGTGAGGCCGCCGGGTTTGGAGTGTTTTGCGCTCCATGCCGCCGGATCCATTGAATAGTTTGCTATGTTTTAGATAGCAATTTGACCGCCGGCGCGGCAGGATGGCCGGCACCGTGCGGGGGGCTCCGGTTCGCCTCCGGCCGTTTTCTTTCCGGTATCGGCCCCCGGCCCCGCGCGGACCCGGCGGGGCGCTGTCCGACGGGCCGCCGGCAGGTTTGGCGCATCGGGGGCGGCGCGGGGGTGGTGTCCAATGGGACCTGCTCGGCCGTAAGGCGCCGGGCGCGGCCCACCGCCTTCCACCGTGAACGAACCCTTGCGCATGTCTGCCCAGCCCTCGCCATCGTCCTCGCCATCGTCCTCGCCGCCGTCCCAGCCTTCGCCCGAGACCCGCCCGCTGCACCTGCCCGAGCCCCCCGCGCCCATCGAGGGCGTGGGCCCGATCGACGCCACGCCCTCGGCGCGCACCGCCGCGGCGATGCGCATGCCGCAGCCCGACACGCGCTCCCCGGCCGACCGCTACGAGGAACTGTTCGTCGCCGTGCAGCGCGAGCGCGTGTTCGGCGATTCCAAGACCTTCGTCGATTGCGCCCCCAAGGCCACGCCCGAATCCATCCTCGCGGCCTACCGCGCGGAGCGGGGCGCCGAAGGGTTCGACCTGCCCGGTTTCGTGCAGCGGCACTTCGTGCCGCCGGCGCCGGGCTGCGACCGCTCCACCGCGCCGCCCGGCCTGCCGCTCGCCGCGCACATCGACGCGCTCTGGGACGAGCTGGCCCGCCACCCCGCGCACCACCCCGCGCGCGGATCGCTGCTGGAGCTGCCGCACGCCTACGTGGTGCCCGGCGGCCGCTTCGTGGAGATGTACTACTGGGATTCGTACTTCACCATGCTGGGCCTCGTGCACAGCGGCCGCCCGCGGCTGCTGCACGCGATGACCGACAACTTCGCCTACCTGATCGACACCTACGGCCACGTGCCCAACGGCACGCGCACCTACTACCTGAGCCGCTCGCAGCCCCCCGTCTTCGCGCTCATGGCCGCGCTCTGCGAATCCTGCGACGGGCAGGGCGAGCAGCGCTACCTGCCGCAGATGCTGCGCGAATACGCTTTCTGGATGGACGGCGCCCAGGGTCTGGCCGCGGGCACCGCGCACCGCCGCGTGGTGGCGCTGCCCGATGGCAGCGTGCTCAACCGCTACTGGGACGACCGCGACTCCCCGCGCGAGGAATCCTGGCGCGAGGACCGCGAAACCGCCGCCGCCTGCAGCCGCCCCGCCGCCGAGGTGTACCGCGACCTGCGCGCCGCCGCCGAATCGGGCTGGGACTTCAGCTCGCGCTGGCTGGACGACGGCCACGGCGCGGCCACGCGCACCGCGGGCCTGGCCAGCATCTGCACCACGCGCATCCTGCCCGTGGACCTGAACGCCCTGCTGCACGCGAGCGAGGCCGCCATCGCGCGCCTGTCCCGCGCGGCGGGCGACGAGGCCACCGCGCGCGACTTCGACGCCCGCGCCGCGCGCCGCGCCGACGCCATGGCGCGCGTGCTGTGGAGCGACGAGGCCGGCGCCTTCCTCGACTACGACTGGCAGAACGCCCGCCCGCGCCCGGCGCTCACCGCCGCCACCGTGGTGCCGCTCTTCACCGGCACCGCCACGCCCGCCCAGGCGAGCGCCCTGGCCGCCACCGTGCGCCGCCGCCTGCTGGTGCGCGGCGGCCTCGCCACCACCGAAACCGCCAGCGGCGAGCAGTGGGACCGGCCCAACGGCTGGGCGCCGCTGCAGTGGATGGGCGCCGAAGGTTTCCAGCGCTATGCCGCCGACGACGCGGCCTGCGGCGAACTGGCCCGCGACATCCGCGAGCGCTGGCTCACCACCGTGCAGGACGTGTATGCCCGCGAGGGCAAGCTCGTGGAGAAATACTCGCTGTGCGAGCGCCACCAGGACACCTCGGTCGGCGGCGACGGCGGCGAATACCCGCTGCAGGACGGGTTCGGGTGGACCAATGGGGTGGTGCGGGGGTGGCTGCACGATCCGGTCTGGCAGCGGCCGGGGGCGCCCCCGGCCCCTGGAGCGCGCGCCGGCCGCTAGCGCGCGCGCCGGTCAGCGGTCCAGCGCCACCACCGTGTCTCCCCCGGCCGCCGCGCAGCCGGGATCGGTGGCCTGCCCGGGCCGGTCCGGCGCCCAGCCCCGGTGCACCACGGCCTGCCGCGTGTCGTGGCACAGGCCGATGCGCTGCGCGCCGGGCACCTGGCGCCGCGCGAACGCCTCGATGTCGCGCGGCAGGCTCGTGCGCCAGCGCAGCGCCTGGAGGTCCTGCAGCGGGTGGTCGTCCACGTGCACCAGCGGCGCGAAATGCGCCGCGAACATCAGCGCGTGCGATCCCGCGGGCAGGGGCTGCGGCGCATAGCCCTGCGCGCGCAGCCAGCGCTGGGCCTGCGCCCGCGGCGGGCCGGCGCCGTCGCCGCCATCCCACGGGGCCCACGCGCGGGCCAGCATCTCCGCCACCCACTGGTTGCAGTTCTGGTAGCGCGTGCTGAAGGCATGGGCGTTGGCGCTGTAGTCCTGCGCCAGCAGCGAAAGCGCCGTGCCCCGGTCGCGCGCGACGCGCTCCAGGGCCGCGTCGGCGGCCCCCGGCAGCAGCACCACGGCCACATGGCCCGCGCGCACGCCGTCGGCGCCCAGCACGAAGCCCGGCAGGCCCTGGTCGTAGATGCGCGGGCGGGCGGCATCGCACGCGTAATAGAGCTGGCGCACCGACCAGCGGCCGGTCTCCGGCGACCGCAGCGCGATGCCGGCATGCGAATACAGCACGCCGAAGCGGCCCAGGTCCATGCCGGAGCGGGCGATCAGCGCCACCGTCTGGCCCGAATCGTCCAGCGCCTGCTGCACCGCGGCGGCGAAGCGCAGGCGCCGGTCCTGCTCGGCCGCGCCGGCCTCCGGCGGGCGATCGCACAGGCCCCAGGTGCCCGCGTGGGCGGGGCGCGCGCCGGCCGTGCCCCCAAAGAGGGCGCCCGCCGCCAGCGCCAGCAGGGCCGCCCGGCGGAGCGCCGGCCGCAGGCACCGTGCGCCGGCCATCAGAGCGGCACGGCGGCGTCCAGGCCGCGCGCCCAAGCATCGTCCAGCACGAGGAAGAACGCCTCCCGCGTCTCCGCGCGGGCGAACTCCACGCCGTAGGGCCGGGGGCTGGCCTGCACCCGGTCGCCCACGGCCAGCGCGCGTGCGCCCTGGGCCGCGCGCGGCAGGGTGAGCAGGAATTCGCCGTCTGCGGCACGCAGCGTGAGGCGCGCCTTGTCCGGCTGGCCGGCCACGTCCGCGACCTGCACGACGCGGTACTCGCCCTCGGCCAACTTGCGGCCGCGGCCCGGGCCGCCGCTGGAGCGGCCGATGGAATCCGACGCGCTGGAGGCGGAGGAGCCCGCGCTGGACGCGAGCGAGGTGAACAGCTCCGCATGCCCGGACAACGGCAGCAGGCAGGCGGCCAGCAGCGCGGCGGCTGCGGCGCGCGGGCGCAGGGACAGGTGTTTCATGGAAGGCCTCGGTGGTAGTGGCCCCGGGCGCCGGCAGGGCGCGGGGGGCGGTGGAATCGGGAAGGAGAAGGATGGGAAGCATGGACGTGGTGGCCCGGGGGCCTGCCCGCCCGTCAGCGGAACTGCGCGAGCAGCTCTTCGGCGCCTTTCTCGACGCCGGCCTGCGCCGCGTCCATCGAGCCCAGCGTTGCGGCGATGTTGAGCGCGTTCGGGTACTGCCGGGTCACGAAGGCATCGAGCAGCGCGCCGCTCGGCGCATCGAAGATCTCCACCGCGTAGCTCACCGAGCCCGTGAACGTGCCTTCCTTGCCGCGCAGGCCCTGCACCAGGTTGTAGGGCCCGCCCGCGAGGTCGAAGCGCGTGACCGTGCTGAGGCCCCGGGTGGTGGATTTCGCGCCGGTCAGCGTCAGGCGCAGCCGCAGCGTGCCGGCGGTGGGGCGGTCCACGATCCGGAAGCGCGTGGCGAGCCGGGCGGTGAACTGGTTGCGCAGGTAGTCGGCCAGCGCGTAGCGGGCGGTCTCCGGCACGTCCTCGAACTGCTGGTCGGGCCCGCGGTACACCGTCACCGGGTCGATGATCAGCCGGGAATAGCTGCGCCAGTCCGGCGACGGCACGCCCGACACCGCGCGGTACGGGATGCGGCCCGTCGTGTCCTGCGGGTTGGGGCGCAGCAGTTGCGAGGACTGCAGCCCGGCGTAGGGCACGGGCTGCGTGGCGGTGGCGCAGCCCGCGAGCAGGGCGCAGGCGAGCCAGGGCACGGCGCGCGCGAGGGGGGTGGAAAGAACGGGGAGCGGCATGCGGATCGGCCTCCGGAACAAGGGACGGGAGCCGCCCGGGCACGGGTGCGCCGGCGGGCGGGAGGCAGCCTGTACCATGCCCCGCGAGGCGCCCGCCCCTGGAACGGAAGGGCGCCCACACCACGGCATGGCTTAAAACTGAACAGGTCTGTACGGTTTAGTATTGCCCGTGCCGTTGCGCCCTGTCAAGAAAACAGTACAGGGTTGTTCAGTTTTGGCGACAGGAGAACGAATGCGGGTGAGAACCCAGGCGAAGCGCGATGCGATCGTGGAGGCAGCGGTGGCACTGTTCGAGGAGGCCGGCTACGAAGCCGCGTCGATGAACGAACTCGCCAAGCGGGTGGGCGGCTCCAAGGCCACGCTGTACGGTTACTTTCCCTCCAAGGAGCAACTGCTGGTGGCCGTGGTCGAGCAGGTGGCCACGGGGCACCTGGCGCTTGCCGCCCGGCGGCTCGAAGAGGCCATGGCCGCCGGCGCGGAGCTGCGCAGCGCGCTCACCGGCTTCGGCGACGCGGCGCTGCAGGTGCTGGCCAACGACCGCCACGCCATCGCCGTCTACCGCATGGTGCTGGCCGAGGCGGGCCGCTCGGACATCGGGCGCCTGTTCCACGAGGCCGGGCCGCGCCAGGGCATCGACACCCTCGCGCGGCTCATGCGGTCCGAAATGGAGGCCGGGCGCGTGCGGCCGGCCGACCCCCGCCTGCGCGCGACCCAGTTCCTCTCGCTGCTCACGGCGGAGATCGACGCGCGCATCTACGAACGCGACCCCGCACCCATGTCGCCGGCGCAGATCCACGGCACGGTGGAGCGGGCCGTGGAGTTCTTCATGGCCGGGGCCGTACCCCATGGCGATGCATAGCCGTTGAGGCTCCATGCCGCCGGATTCATTGAATAGTTTGCTATTTTTTTTTGTAGTGTTTTGCGCGCGGGCCGCTGCGGCACCCTGCAGGGTGTGGGGGCCGCGCGTCGGCATGGTGTTCTTCCGCCGGGGCCGCGTCGCCATCGCGGGCGTGCGGCCCAGGACATCCGCGATGCTCCGCGCCTCATCTGAACGGGTCGCGTCCCGATGAGGCCAGTTCATCTTCCCGGTAGCGTTGGGGCGCGGAAAAATCCACGAAATCCAACGTCGAGGCCCGCAGGCGAACCGATGTCTCCGTGGGGGACAAAGGTGCGAACAGATCGGAACGCAGCACCCTGGCCCTGATTTTCTTCGCCAATTTTGGCTTCATGTCCGGTGAAACGAACCCCACATACAGGAAGAGCCCGCCGAAGCCCACGCTCTCGATCAACAGGTTTTTCGCGTCGCCAGGGGGGAGTACCGAGCGGGTCAGCCGGATGAAGAACGGATTGGCCAGGCCGTCGCTGTTGCTGCAGCCGAACGCCAGGGAATCCGGCGACGTCACGACGTGGGGGGAGAGCAGGTAGCCGAACAGAAAGACGTGCTCTTCTGCCGGCGGGTTGCGCCCATGGAGCATGTAGTCCCTGTAATGCATGGCCGGATGCGAAGCCTCCTGAGAAGCCCGGGAGGAATTGAACAGGATCTTCATGAGCCACCGGCGCAGCAGGTGGTAGCTGTACGTCAGCGTGAACGCATCGGCCAACAGGGGCGAGGTGAGATCGTTGGAGAGGACGAATTCCTTTCCGTGTCCATCGAGCGCTCCCAAAAGGACATTGTTGCAGTGGGAGCAGACGTCCTTGACCTTGATGTCGGTCGGAATGCGCGCTTTCTTGGACTCCAGCCATCCGTTTTTCCCTCTGACGAAATTCTTGTCCACCAGGTCGTAAAGAAACGAGGGCACGACATGTTCCCTGGTCAGGGTGCCGTCGCCATCGCAGTAAGCGCAAGTTGCCATGGGTCCTCCAAAGCGGAAGTCTGTGCAGGCCGTGCCGGGATGGCGCCTGCGCGGTGCTTCCTTCAAGGCCGGACCTTATCGCAGGACGCGCCATGCGCGGCCAACTCTGCTGTTGCGCCTGGCCGCCGGCCGTGCCCGTGCGGCACCGTGGGCGGTGGATGGGGCCCGTTCGATCGGTGCAGGGCCATGCGGATGCCGCGGTCCTGGCCTGTGCGAAAAGAACGGTTTGGGCCCCATGCCGCCGTATCCATTCGATAGTTTGCTATTGTTTTCATAGTGAATTTGCTGGCGTGCCGGCGGTACGACGGGGCGCCCGCCTACCGGCGGCGGGCCGCCGCCGCGTAGGCTCTGGGTTTCTGCGGGCCGTCCGGCGGCCGCGCGCCTTTCCCTCCCCCAGGCCCCACCCATGAAAATCGCCACCTTCAACGTCAACAGCGTCCGGGCGCGGCTGCCGGCCCTGCTGCAGTGGCTGCAGGAATCGCAGCCCGATGTCGCCTGCCTGCAGGAACTCAAATGCACCGACGACGCCTTTCCGGCCGAGGCGATCCGCGCGGCGGGCTACGGTGCGCTGTGGCACGGGCAGAAAGCCTGGAACGGCGTGGCCATCCTCGCGCGCGGCGCGGAGCCCATCGAGGTGCAGCGCGGGCTGCCGGGCGATGCGGCCGACGGCCAGAGCCGCTACCTGGAAGCGGCCGTGGGCGGCGTGCTGGTGGCCTGCCTCTACCTGCCCAACGGCAGCCCCGCGCCGGGCCCGAAGTTCGACTACAAGCTCGCCTGGATCGAGCGGCTCGCCGCGCGCGCCGCGGCGCTGCGCGGCCGCGAGGAGCCCGTGGTGCTGGCGGGCGACTTCAACATCATCCCCACCGAACTCGACGTCTACAAGCCCGAATCGTGGGTGGACGACGCGCTGTTCCGCACCGAGGTGCGCGAGGCCTTCCGCACGCTGGTCGGCAGCGGATGGACCGACGCGCTGCGCGCCACGCACCCCGGCGAGGCGGTCTACACCTTCTGGGATTACCTGCGCCAGCGCTGGCCGCGCGATGCCGGCCTGCGCATCGACCACCTGCTGCTCAACCCCGCCGCCGCGCGCCGGCTGCAGAAGGCCGGCGTGGACCGCGAGGTGCGGGGCCGGCCGCAGCCGAGCGACCATGCGCCGGTGTGGGTGGTGCTGGGGCCGGGGCGCAGGGCCGCGTGAATGCTGGAACGCGCGGGCCCGCGCCCCGCGGGGCGGCGGCAGAATCGGCCCCCGGGCCCCTCGGGCGACACCACAGGAGCAGCCGACGTGAAAACCGAACAACGCGACCCCATCCTCGACACCCTGGAGCGCCGGTTCCACGAGAACCCGCACCGGCACCCGGGTGCCGACTGGGCCGACGTGCAGGCGCGCCTGCAGGGCAGCCCCAGCGCGCTGCGGGTGGTCCGGGCGATGGAGGCCACGGGCGGCGAGCCCGACGTCATCGGCGTGGCCGGCAGCAACGGCGCCTACCTGTTCTGCGACTGCGCGGCCGAAAGCCCGGCGGGCCGCAGAAGCCTCTGCTACGACGCCGAAGCGTTGAACGCGCGCAAACAGAACAGGCCGGAGAACAACGCCGTCGATCTGGCGGCCGCCATCGGCGTCTCGCTGCTGACGGAGGCCCAGTACCGCACGCTGCAGCAGTTCGGGGAATTCGACCGCAAGACCTCCAGCTGGGTGGCCACGCCGGGCGAGGTGAGGGCGCTGGGCGGTGCGCTGTTCTGCGACCGGCGCTACGGCAGGGTGTTCATCTACCACAACGGGGCCGAGTCGTACTACGCGGCGCGCGGGTTCCGGGGCGCGGTGAGCGTGTGACGCCCGCCACCGCCGCGGCGGAGGAGCGGGCCAGGCGGGCGGCGGGGCCGGGGGGAGCCGGGCGCGGCGTTCAGGGCCGCACGGCGGACGGCGCGGGCGGCGCGGGCGGCGTGGTGGGCCGGATCGCCTTCACCCCCGCCCGGGCCGCATCGTTGCCGAAGCCCGCGAAGGAACAGCCCACCTCATAGGTCTGCCCCGCCACCACGCCCACTTTGAGGCTGGGCCTTGCCGTCCCCCGGGGCGTGCTGCAGTGCACGTGCACCGTGTAGCGGCCCGGCCGAAGCCGCAGCTCCCGCGCGTGGTATGCATTGGTGAGTGCGACCGCCGAATCGCCCTCGCCGAAGTCGATGAAAGCGACCAGGAAATCGGGCGATCCGGTGGAGGCCTGGAGCACCGCCACCTCGTCCGGCGGATCGCTGGCGCCGGCATTGCCGGCGATATCGCCCCGGCTGGCGCAACCGGCGGCCAGTGCCACCGCAGCGGAAAGAAGAAAGGCACGTGGGACGGTACGCATGGAAGGCATGGGCAGGGCGGGCAGCGCGCGGAAAAAAGCAGGATTCTGCAGCGCAACCGGCCCCCGCGCGGCCAGAAAACGGTGGCGCCGTCACGCAGCGGAACGACCGGGCCACGCGCCCCGCACCCGGATTGACAAGTCAACCTGACATCCGTAAAGTCATGTAAACCTTACATGGAGTTGCCGATGTCCGTTTCCGCCGCGCCCCGTTCGCCTGCCTCTTCGCCGTCTTCCTCGCCCAGCCGGCGCTATGCCCTGCGCACCGCGCTCTTCATGGGCGTCTATTCGCTCTTGCACATCGCCGCCATCGTCGGCGCCTTCGACGCCTGGATCGGCACGCGCGCGGGCTGGTGGCTGGCGCTGGCCGTGGCCCTGCCCATCGCCGGGCAGGTCTGGGCGCTGATGCGGCTCATCGCCGACAGCGACGAATACCTGCGCGCCCTCTGGGCCAAGCGCGTGATCCTGAGCGCCGGCATCGTGCTGGTGGTGTGCACCGTCTGGGGCTTCGGCGAGACGTATGCCAACGCGCCGGGCCTGAAGGCGTGGCTGGTCTTGCCGCTCTTCTGGGCCGTCTCCGCCGTGGTGTGGCCCTTCGTGCGTTCGAGCCGCTGAGCCCGCCGCGATGAAGAACCAACTGCGCACGCTGCGCGCCGAAGCCGGCTGGACCCAGGCGCAACTCGCCGAGCACCTGGGCGTCTCGCGCCAGGCCGTGAACGCGCTGGAAGTGGAAAAGCACGACCCGTCGCTGGACCTGGCCTACCGCATCAGCGCGGTGTTCGGGCGGCCGGTGGAGGCGATTTTCGAGAACCCGTACCGGCGGGGGAAGTAGGGGTCAACGCGGCGGCCTGGGACCGTGAAAAGGGGTGAGGGGTCCGGGCCGCACGGGGCCTCGGGGTTTACGCGATGTGCCCCGCAATCTGCTTGTCAAAGCCCGACCGTACGGATACCGTGGCGGGCATAAAAGCAGAGGGGGAGTCAGCATGAAATGCTGGAAAACAGTGGGCGGATCCGCCACAACTGGCGCAGACCATAGTGGACGACAGGAAGTCCGTGCCACCGGGCAAGGCCATGCCGGCCTCGGGCCGCTGCAAGGTCCCGGTCGCATCCTCCGGGAGCGGCAACGTGTGAAGTCGAACTTTCTTGCCCTGGCACTCGTCGTGCTGTCTTTGGCGGGATGTGCCGACACGACGCGACGTCTTCAGAAGGAAGAGGTTGCACTGAACACCGATGGGCCCATCACCCGTCAGTTCCACAGCGCGCTCTACTATCCGTTCGAAATCGTGCCGCGTTTCGACGGCTATCTGGTCGGCATCGAGAAGGTGCGGCGCCCGAAGGACGGCATCGATGTACAGAATTGGGACAGGTACGGCCTGAAGAAAGAGGCTCTTCAAGCGAAATTCAATGACGGCAAGGTGATGGCCGTCACCCATGTCATCCGGCACCATGCCGACGCGCGGCAACCCGGCAACTGTGCGCTCTTCAATGCCTACGTTCAGTCGCCAGAGTCGGCCGCTCGGCAGCTGATCCCAGCATGCGGCAACCCATCCCAGGCAACGATCCGGGAACCGGCTGAGGCCTTCTCCAATAGCTGGGAGGCACTCGATGGGTTGGCCCGCGACCTGCAGCTTCGCATCGAGACCCGCCAGAAAGCGGTCGCAGGGCGGTCTTCGGGCAGCACGGCGCCTGATTTCGCCAGCGGTCCTGCCTACACCCACATCGTCGTGGTCGTCATGGGCTGGAATACCGTTCAGGAAGAGGCCGTACGCAATATCAATTCGCTGGTCTGGAACATGGGCCGGGCAAGCACCGAGCAAACGCCGTCTCCCGAGCCCTTCAATCCGCTGGTGATCGGCGTCACGTGGCCCAGCCAGTGGAGCAGCGACTGGATCGACCCCGCCGTGAAGATCCTCAGTTTTCCAACGAAAGCGGGCGATGCCGACGAGGTCGGAATGTCGTGGCTTGGCGTGCTCCTGCACGACACGTTGCCCAACGTGCGCAAGCAGCTGCACGAAAAGTTGCCGGATATGAAGCCCCAACCCGTCGTCGTGCTGGGCCACAGCTTCGGCGCCAAGGCGAGTTCCGTGGCGGTCTGCGCCGGCCCGGCCGTCGTTCGCCCGACAGAGGCCTGTGCCTTGCCACTCGCTGAGATCGACGTTCTCGTGAACCTGCAGCCAGCGTACTTGTCCGAGCGGATTTTCGGGCGCAGCAGCGTGCTGCAGAACGTCATCTATCCCAACGGATGTACTCAGGCCAAGCGTTTCGTGATCACCGCCTCCGCAGGCGACACGGCGGTGCCCCTGCCGTTCTGGGGCACCTACCTGGGCGAGAAGAAGAGCTACGAGAAGTTCTGCGCGCCTGATTACCACGGCCCACGCCTCGCCCACTGCGCTGTCGCCCGTGCCCACGGCCAGGTCGAGCCAAAGCGGCCGGGGACTGCCCCCAACCTCTACTACATCGACGCGTCCGAGTTGATTGCAGAAAGCGCCTACGGAACGGGCGGTGGCAGCCACAGCGATATCTACCGCCTCGAGCACGGTCGGTTGATTTACTCGGCCGTCATGGGCAAGGACCTTTGGGCCCAATCGGCAGATAGAGCGCGTGAAGTCGATCAAGTGAACGACGACCGTACGGGGGTTGCCTCCTGCGAGTTCGGCAGGGGCAAGAAAAAATAGGTGGGGTATGGTATTTAGGCATTTTCTGGCCGCCGTGTTTGGCGCTTGCTGCATGGCGACCACCTGCAGTGCGCAGGAGGTTCTTCGCATCCGCTCGTTGGGCAGCGTTTCCAACCCGGCCGATCCCCGCCAATCGGCCGGCAGCTTCGCAGGGATGCGCGCTATTGCTGAAAAGGAGCGCAATACCAACGTCGTTTTTGTCCATGGGATCGGATGGACCCAGGAAACCGGCAGCAGCGAGTTCGGCGACAAGTTGGTAGACGCCATTGCACGGGGATTTCCTGGTGCCAAGATCCGCCCCGACAGCACCCATTGCGGGACCTCGTCTCTGGACGGTCGGCAGGAGTTCAAATCCGATAAGCGAGGGCTGCGCATCCACACGGCGAACCCGAGGGCGCTGGCGTCGGACGACCCCCATTTCTCCGTGACCGTCCGCGAGCTCGGATGCCTGGATCGCCGCATCGTCGAACTGCGCAACGGAAGCACGGTCACGGTCTACCGGTTCCTGTGGGACGACGCCATGTGGAACGGCGCCGAGTGGTTCCACATGGGCTATGACGATCCGTTGCCCTTGCAGAACGGCAGGAAGTGGGGCCAGGCCGGCTACGACGATCCTGACAGTCTCCGCGCGAGCCTGAACTCTCAACTCAAGAATTCGGTGGTCACTTACGGCTTGACGGACGCTGCGCTGTACATGAGCCCGGTCGGAAGCATGATGCGAGAGGGTGTCCAGGCGGCCGTTTGCGCCGCACTCACGGGCACTTTCGACACGGAGCTCCAGAAGGGCCAGCCCGCCACGGCATCGGGCCTGTGCGCCACTGCGCCCACCTCGCAGTCGCCGCTGTTCGTCGTGTCCCACAGCCTGGGTAGCCGCATCGTCTTCGATACGCTGATTACAGACCTCACTACGACGCTCGCCGATCGCATCGAGCAGGGCACCTCCGGAAGTGGCATAGAGCTTCATATGTTCGCCAATCAGATTCCGCTCGTCGGTGTCGGTCGGATGGGCGACCAGCGCTCGACCAGGCGAATCGCCGGCAAGCAACTGAAGATCGTGGCGTACTCCGAAATCAACGATCTCCTGACCTTCGAACTGGTGCCCTACTTCGAGCAGCTCTACTACGTACGCTGTTACGGCGCGAAGGCCAAAGATCCGACGTGCACAACCGGCCCCGTGGATGAATTCACGAAGCGCACGTCGCGCTTCCATGTGGACCAGGCAGGCAGAGCCAAGCTGGTTTCGGATCTTGGTTTCGACGTGGTGGACGTGCGCTTGAAATACGCCCCCAATCAGATCTGGATCTACCCGGGCCTGAAGGATCCTTCCATCGCGCACTCTGGCTACATCGATCGGGACGTCGTGCTCGGAATGTTGCTGTTCGGCGTGGAAGACGGCAAGCCCCGCGCATCGCTGGCAGGTTGCCGGGGTCCATGACAAGCATGGATCGCTACCCGTTCGCGGCGCACCGACTCAGCGCGGGTGCAGGCGTCAGCCAGACATTGAATTCAAAGCGGGCCGTGCAGATACCGTAGCGGCCATAAAAGCAGAGGGGGAGGAAAAGCATGGTGAAGTGCTGGAAAACGATCAGCTTGCTGGGATGGCTGATTTCAATCTTTGATATAAAAAAACGTTCTATCTTTAGTTCTATTGAGAATTACTAATGGGGAGAGATGATGCCAGATCCGATCGTTTCCATGGCTGCAGCAGTAGTGCCAAAAATATCTAAAAACCTAATTGAAAGAGTTCTTAATTTATGTGGTAAAGAGCTTTCTATTTTCGGAAGAGATATTTACTCTGCAATTTTTGGAGCATTTAAAGAATCAATCCAGCAATCTTATGCAAAACATCTTTATTTTTCTCCAATAGTCTTTCCAAATCAGCAGCTTTTGCTTAC